>CBIMFD010000116.1:0-10190 GCA_966243085.1 uncultured Shinella sp. | reverse complement strand
TAGGCGCGCAGGATCCAGCCGTCCTTTGTCTCGACGGGATGCGCTTTCATCATGTAGGCGGCCATCATCGGCGTCAGCAGGCGCGCGACGACCAGCGAGGCGAGTACCGCCACGGCTGCCGTAACGCCGAACTGACGGAAGATCAGGCCGGGAATACCGCTCATGAAGGCGGTCGGCAGGAAGACCGCGACAAGCGTCAGCGTCGTGGCGATGACGGCAAGGCCGATCTCGTCGGCGGCTTCGAGCGCGGCCTCCCTGGGCGGTTTGCCCATTTGCAGGTGGCGCGCGATGTTCTCGACCTCGACGATGGCGTCGTCGACGAGGATGCCCACCACGAGCGAGAGCGCGAGCAGCGTCACCGTGTTGAGGCTGAAATCCACGAGATACATGATGAGGAAGGCCGGTATGATCGAGAGCGGCAGCGCTATCGCCGAAAGGAATGTCGCCCGCCAGTCGCGCAGGAAAAGCCAGACCACGACCACCGCCAGGATCGCGCCCTCGTAGAGCATGTGCATGGAGCCGTCGTAGTTCTCGATGATCGGGCCGACCGTGCTGTAGGCCTCGACGATCTCGACATCGGGATTGGCGGCGGCAAAGTCCTGCATGGCCGCTTCGATGCCCGCTGCAACACCCGTATCGGAAAAGCCGTTCGAGCGCTTGACCTCGACGGCGATCACCGGCTCGCCGTCGAGATAGGCGATGGAGGAGCGGTCTGAGAAGCTGTCCGCCACCGTGCCGATCTCGTCGAGCCGCACCAGTTCGCCGCTTGGCAGCGGAATGGCGAGCGCCTTCAGGTCCTCAATGGAGGAGACCGCGCCGAGCGTGCGGATCGTCTGCCTGCCGCCGCCGATCTCCGCCCGGCCGCCCGACATGTCCGACTGCACGGATTTGAGTTGTGAGGAAACGGTTGCGGCGTTCAGGCCCAGCGCACTCATGAGCCCGGGGTTGAGATCGACATGGATTTCACGGTCGATGCCGCCGATCCGGCTGACCTCACCGACGCCCGAGACGGAGAGCAGGGCCTTGGTCATGTCGTTGTCGATGAACCAGGAAAGCTCCGTCTCGCCGAGGCGGGTGGAGCGCACGGCATAGGTGAGGAGCGGAGAGCCCTGCACCGTCGTCCTGGTCACGCCCGGCGTCTGCATGCCGGAGGGCAGGTCGCCGCTTGCACCGTCGACGGCGTTGCGCACCTCGTTCAGCGCCTCCTCGCTGTCCTTTCCCAATTGAAACGAGACATTGATGGAAACCGACCCATCCGTGATCGTCGTCGTGATGTGGTCGAGGAGGCTGAGCGAGGCGAGCCTGTCCTCGATCTTGCGTGCCACTTCCGTTTCAAGCTGGGCCGGTGCCGCGCCTTCAAGCGTGGCGCTGATCTCGATCGTCGGCAGATTCATGTCGGGAAAATTCTGCACCGCAAGCCGGTTGAAGGCGATAAGACCGCCGACGGTCAGCAGGATGAACAGCAGGGTGGCGGGAACCGGATTGCGGATCGACCAGGCGGAAAAGTTCATCGCGATTCTCCCTTGAACTGGACGAGCGCCTCTTCCTCCACCCGGACGAACGCCTTGTCCGAAAGGAAAGCGCCGCCCGTCGCCACGACATCCATCGAGCGGTCGAGGCCGGACAGGATTTCCACTTCGCCGCCATTGCGGCGGCCGGTCTCCACACGAACGCGGGACGCGCGCTGGCGTGCATCCACGGTGAAGACGTAAGCGATGCCGTCACGCAGGACGAGCGCCGTCTCGGGCACGGTGAGCGCCGTCGTGATCTCAAGCTCGATCTGGCCGGTGACGTAAAGGCCGACGGGTGGATGCGCTTTCGCCGGCAGCGAGACATAGGCGATCGCCCGGCCAGTGTCGGTGCTGATCGTTGGTCCGACAAGCCGAATGGTCCCCCGGATCCGTCGATCACCCGGACCGGTGATCGTGGCGGCCTGGCCTTGCCTGATGCGGGACAGATAGCGTGCGGACACTTCCGCCTGCCATTCGACGCGCTGCTGGCGAACGAGGCGGAACAGTTCCGTTCCGGAGGAGACCACGGCGCCGAGCTGGACCGAGCGGGATGTGATCAGCCCGTCGTCGGCAGCGACGATTGTCGTCCGGGCGAGCTTGATCTTCTGGCTTTCCAGCAAGGCTTCGGCGGATTCGACACCCGCGACCGCCGTCTGCTCGCCGATCAGGTATTCGTTGATCTTTTCGTCCGAAAGCGCGCCGCTTGCCTGCATTTTGCGCGCCCGGGCCGCATTTGCCCTGGCTTTGGCGAGGTCTGCCCTGGCACTTGCGAGCGCGGCCTCTTCCTTGCGCAGCTCGGCGCGCACGGTCTCGTCGGCAAGCCGGACGAGGGGCTGGCCCTTCGAGACGACCGATCCGACATCGACAAGGACATCGGTCACGCGCAGGCCATCGATTTCCGCGGCGACGATCGCCTCGTGCCAGGGTTTCAGCCAGCCGCTGGCAGGTATCGTTTCCGGCCAGCGGCGCTCTGCCGGCCTTGCCACCGCGACGGTAAGTGCGGCCGCCTCGTCCACCTGGGCTCGTGCAGGCTCTGCGGAAACAACATTCGCGCTCAGGAGAAGAGCGAGGAGAAGAGGTATCCTTTGCTGGAGGCCGGCGGCAACGGTACAGCCTGCGGCGATCCTGCGGGCCGCAAGGGTGCCGATGCCGACGATTCCACGATAGGCCGCATTCATCACTGTTCTCGCAATCCCGTTCTTCTGCCCGGGATGTAGCGGATCGAATGTCAGGCCGGGTCAAAGATCGGCAAAGATCAGTTAAGATAGATTAAGGCAGATGGGCGATATGCGTTCTCGTGCGATGCTCGATGCGGGGTTGTCGTTTTCGTCTGATGTAATTCGCGGTTCGGCCAGCGCTTCCACGATTGGGGCTTTTGTTGCCTGCGGCATCCCGGTCGGCGCGTTTTCGGCGAAACAGAATCTTTTGAGTGCACTCTTGCGTCGCCCGCGTGATGCGCACATAAGCCACCCGACGTTTTCTGCCTCTTTTCTCATCAGGATCATCGTGGTCGCCTCCCAGCACGATGCCCGCAAAACGGGCTTTTGGTCAAAATACCGGCTGTTTGTCCCCATCCTGGCCGGTGCCACCCTCAAGGAACGCCTGATCGGCTGCGTCGGCGCGCTGATCGGCATCTGCCTCACCGGTCTCGTGTGCAGTCTCGCCATGGGCAAGGACCCGCACCTGCCGCTGATCGTCGCTCCGGTTGGCGCTTCGGCCGTCCTGCTCTTCGCCGTGCCCGCCAGCCCGCTGGCCCAGCCCTGGTCCATCGTCGGCGGCAATACCATTTCCGCTTTGGTCGGCGTCACGGTCGCCGCGCTCGTCACCGACCCGATGCTCGCCATCGGCCTTGCGGTGGCGCTCGCCATCCTCGCCATGTCGCTCACCCGCTCGCTCCATCCGCCGGGGGGCGCTGCCGCGCTCACCGCAGTCATCGGCGGAGCGGCCGTCGCGCGGGCCGGCTTCTGGTTCCCCTTCGTCCCGGTCGCGGTCAATTCGCTGCTCCTCGTCGGCGTCGGCATGCTGTTCCACCGGCTCTCCGGCCGGCAATATCCGCACCGCCAGGCGGTCGCCCCGGTCAATCCGCACAGGACCGCCGATCCGCCGGCCGCCTTCCGCGTCGGCTTCAACACGGAAGACATCGATGCGGCGATCGCCAGCCTGAACGAGACCCTCGACATCAGCCGCGCGGACCTCGACACGCTGCTGCGGCAGGTCGAGCTCCAATCGCTCCTGCGTCAGCGCGGCGAACTCACCTGCGCCGACGTCATGTCCCGCGACGTGGTGACGGTCGCGGCCGATGCCGGCACCGGGACGGCGCGCGGCCTGCTGCTCGCCCATGACATCCGCACGCTGCCCGTTCTCGACGGCGAGGGCCGGCTTGCCGGCACGGTGGGCCTGCGCGAACTTGCCGCTGCCGCGCCCGATGCTCGCCTGCCCGTCTCGCAGGCAGCGACGGCAAGGGCCGGCGACCCGGCCATCAGCCTCGTTCCGCGCCTGACGGACGGAACGATCCATGCCGTCGTGGTGATCGATGGGGAGAACAGGGTCACCGGCATCATTTCCCAGACCGACCTCCTGGCGATGCTCGCCAAGAGCCTTTCCCACACCCGGCCCGTCCCCATGATGGCCGGCCATGGGCAGGGCATCTGACGGCCGGACGGCAAAGCCCTTTTCAAGCTGCGTGAAGATGAAGGAGTATCAGAATGGCGACCGTCGACGAGAAGCTCGAACCTGTGCTTGCCCAGGTCCTGAAGCGTAATCCCGCCGAACCCGAATTCCATCAGGCCGTACGCGAGGTCCTGGAAAGCCTCGGTCTCGTCGTCTCCAAACACCCCGATTACCTCGCCGACGCCCTGATCGAGCGCGTCTGCGAACCGGAGCGCCAGATCATCTTCCGCGTGCCGTGGGTCGACGACAAGGGCCAGGTGCAGATCAACCGCGGTTTCCGCGTGCAGTTCAACTCGGCGCTCGGTCCCTACAAGGGAGGCTTGCGTTTCCATCCCTCCGTCAATCTCGGCATCATCAAGTTCCTCGGTTTCGAGCAGATCTTCAAGAACGCGCTGACGGGGCTGCCGATCGGCGGCGGCAAGGGCGGCTCGGACTTCGATCCCAAGGGCAGGTCGGACGGCGAGATCATGCGCTTCTGCCAGTCCTTCATGACTGAACTGCACCGCCATCTCGGCGAATATACCGACGTGCCGGCCGGCGATATCGGCGTCAGCGGGCGCGAGATCGGCTGGATGTTCGGCCAGTACAAGCGCCTGACCAACCGCTTCGAGGCCGGCGTCTTCACCGGCAAGGGGCTCAGCTACGGCGGCTCGCTGGTGCGCAAGGAGGCGACCGGCTACGGCGCGGTCTATTTCACTCGCGCCATGCTCTCCACCCGGGGCACCGATTTTTCGGGCAAGCGGGTGACCGTCTCGGGCTCCGGCAATGTCGCCATCTACGCAATGGAACAGGCGATCAACTACGGCGCCAGGGTCGTCGCCTGCTCCGACAGCAGCGGCTATCTCGTCGACGAGGAGGGCATTGACCTCGATCTCGTCAAGGAGATCAAGGAAGTACGCCGCGAGCGCCTGTCGGCCTATGCCGGCGCCAAGACGAAGGGCGTGCATTTCATTCCGGCCGGAAAGGGCTCGATCTGGGATGTGCCGTGCGACGTTGCGCTGCCCTGCGCGACGCAGAACGAACTGTCCGGCAAGGATGCCAGGACGCTGGTCGCCAACGGCGTCATCGCCGTCGCCGAGGGCGCCAACATGCCCTCGACGCCGGAGGCGGTGCATGCGTTCCAGGACGCCGGCGTGCTCTTCGGCCCCGGCAAGGCGGCCAATGCCGGCGGCGTCGCCACCTCGGCGCTCGAAATGCAGCAGAACGCCAGCCGCGATAGCTGGAGCTTCGAGCAGACGCGCGAACGGCTCGGCCAGATCATGCAGGGCATCCACGACCGCTGCTTCGAGACGGCAGAGGAATATGGCGCCAAGGGCAATTACGTGCTCGGCGCCAACATTGCCGGCTTCATCCGCGTCGCCGAGGCCATGCGCGCCCACGGCGTGATCTGACCGGCCTCTTCACGCGGCGGACGGTCCCGGATCCGGTTCGGGGCCGTTCTCGTTGGCTGCGCTGAAGGCCCGTTCGGCAAGGCCGCCGGCAATCAGCTTGAAGGCCGGGCGGGCTTCGACGGGAACGTGGGGCGGCGTTCCCGTCTGAAAATGCACCTTTTCCAGCACGACCCAGTCGCGCTGGCTCTCCGGCCGGCCGAAAGCCATGGCCTCGCCCTCGCGAAGGCCGAGCAGCGCAAGGCCGTAGAAGGTCGTGATCGGCAGGAAGACGCCGCCCGGCGCATAGGTGCCGGGAAGGCAGATCGTGCGGGTATCGGTGAGCCCGCTCGCGCAGCGGAACGTGACGCGCGCGTCGATCGTCGCTAGGTCGGCGGGGGTGCGGCCTTCGGCCGGCAGGCGGCCCGCCGTGAGTTTCCGTTTCAGGAGGGAAAGCCATTCCGGCGTCGGCGGCGACCAGCCGTGCAGCATCCTTTCCAGCACATAGCCGTCCCTTGCCGTCAGCATTGCGGGATCTTGTCTCATTGCATTCTCCATCCTGCCCGCTTCAGGAGCGGGGCATTCGACATCCATCATGGAGACGCCCCCTGGCCGCGGGTGCGGCGCAGGGGGTCAGGATCCTGCGATAAGGCAACCTCCGATGCGACCGGGATGGAAGAAGGATAGGAATTTCATGGGCGCCGGCGCCTCAGGAGGCGCGGGCCGCATCCCGCGCGGCGTCGTGCACGGCGATCACGCTGAGGCGCCGGCCCTTGCCGTCACGCGCGGCCCATTCGATCGACTGGCCGGCGGACATGCCGAGAAGCGCCGCGCCGACCGGCGTCAGCACGGAGATGCGCTGTCGCGAGATATCGGCATCCTTCGGGAAGACGAGCTCGGCGGTCTGCGGCGCCTCGTCGTCGATGCTGAATTCGGCGATCGAGCCCATGCGCACGATGCCCGGCGCCATGCGCGCGTCGTCGATGACCCTGGCGCGGTCGAGTTCGGCGGCAAGCTGCTCGGCGGCGTGGGGATCGCGCTCGGCCAGCATGTCGGCAAGGTTGGAGAGCCGCGCATGCTCGGAGCGGGCGACGGTGATGGCGGGCGGGCGGCTGCCCCTGGTCTTGGCGGCGGTCATGGAAAACCTCATGGCTCCCGCAGCCTCAAGGCGCGGGCGAAGAATGAACAAAGGGGATGGTGTCGCGCTGGTCCTGTGCGGTTCGCCTGAAAAGAACGGAACCGCTATCGCCCCACGGCCGGGGCGCGACGCGACCGGGCCGGGGGCTAGTGTCCTGCGAGAGGAAACAGCCGCTTCAAAAACCGGGCGATGGAAAGCGTCGTCGTCATGCCCCATGATGGGACGGCGGCGGCCGGAAAGTCAAGCCGGAGGCCCTGCGACCGACTGGCGGTTTGACAGAAGTCAATTCAGGGTCGATAGCTCGGCTATCCCGTACAAAATGGAGTGTTGCCGATGATCGATAGTCTTTTTGCCAACAACCGGGCCTGGTCCGCCGAGCGGAAGGCGGAAAAGGCCGACTACTTCGACCGTCTGGCCAAGTTGCAGGAGCCGGAATATCTCTGGATCGGCTGTTCCGACAGCCGCGTGCCGGCCAATGTCATCGCCGGCCTGGAGCCGGGCGAGGTCTTCGTCCACCGCAATGTCTCCAACCTCATCCACCCCACCGACCTCAACATGCTCTCGGTGGTCGAATATGCCGTGCGCCAGCTCGGCGTGAAGCATATCATCGTCTGCGGACATTACGGCTGCGGCGGCATCCGCGCGGCCGTCAGCGGCGAGCGCTTCGGCCTCATCGACCATTGGCTCCAGCCGGTGCGCGACGTCGCCGACCGCAACTTTGAATGCCGTGAATGCGGGACGTGGAGCGAAACGGACCTCGACCGGCTCTGCGAAGCCTCCGTCGTCGCGCAGGTCGAGCGTCTGGCGCGCACGCCCACCATCCAGACTGCCTGGCAGGAAGGCCGCGAGGTCGCCATCCACGGCTGGGTCTACGGCCTGAAGGACGGCCTGCTTTCCAACCTCAACTGCACCGTCAGGGGAAACCCGGAGGGATAGATGCCCGTCAGGATCAAGCGCGTCTACGATGCACCGGCAAAGGAGGACGGCGAGCGCATCCTCGTCGACCGCCTCTGGCCGCGCGGCCTTTCGAAGGAAAAGGCGCATCTCGATGAATGGATGAAGGACATCGCGCCGACACCGGCCCTTCGCCAATGGTTCGGACACAAGCCAGAGCGCTGGGAGGAGTTCCTGGCGCGCTACCGGCGGGAGCTCGAGGGCAATCCTCTGCTGGACGATCTCAGCCGGCGCGCGGCGGCGGGAACAGTGACGCTTCTCTACGGCGCGCGCGACGAGACGAGGAACCAGGCGGTCGTGCTTGCCGGCATTCTCGATGAGAAGCCGGGGACCTGATTTCATTTGCCTGGGAAGGAAAACGGCGCGATCCTTGCGGATCACGCATGGAGGCCGACAGCATGGATGACGACGACGACAGACCCGCAACCTTCGCGTCCCCGGCCTGTTTCCTGCACGAAATCGACCCGGCCTATGCGGGCCTGCCCGGCCCGCTCGACCTCCAGGCCTGGCGGGATGTGAACCGCTGGCGCAAGAGCGAGCGCGAACGCCTCCTCGCCGAGCGCCTTGCCATTCCGGCCGAGGTGCGGGCGCGCCACGGCGAGGCCATCGCCGCCCGGGTTCTCGCCGAGATCGGCGATGTCGAGGGTCGCATCGTCAGCGCCTACTGGCCCTTCCGCGGCGAGCCGGATTTCCGGCCCTTCATGGAGGAGGTCGCACGGCGCGGCGGGCGCACGGCGCTGCCGGTGGTCGTCGAGAAGGGCCGGCCGCTCGAATTTCATCTCTGGCAAACGGGCGAGGCGCTGTCGCGCGGCGTCTGGAACATTCCCGTGCCTGCGGCGGCGAACCCGTGCCGGCCCGATATCGTCATCGCGCCCGTCGTCGGCTACGATCCGGCCGGCTACCGGCTCGGCTATGGCGGCGGCTTCTTCGACCGCACGCTGGCGGCCATGTCGGAACGTCCGCGCGTCATCGGCAGCGGCTACAGGAGCGCGCGGGTCTCGACGATCTATCCGCAACTGCACGACATCCCGATGGACATGATCGTGACGGAGGCCTGCACCGTCAGGCCTCAGGATTCGACCGTGCGCGCATTGACGTAGAGCGCCCGTCCGGCGAACCAGCCGTTGACCGCCGCGCCGAGGCCGAGCAGCACGATCAGCACCGCGCTCCAGGCGAAGCTGCCGGTCCAGCCGCGAATGAGGCCGACGATCAGCGGCCCGATGGCGGCGAGCAGGTAGCCGACGCATTGCGCCATGCCGGAAAGATGCGCGGCCATGTGCGGGTCCCGCGTGCGCAGCACGATGACGGTGAGCGCGACGGCGATCAGCCCGCCCTGGCCGATCCCCTGGATCACGGCCCAGAACCAGACCGACCAGAGCGGCGCGAAGAGGAGGCCGAGCAGCGCGACGGTCGCAAAGCCGCAGAGCACGACATTGATCAGCCGCTGGTCCCTGCCGCGCACGGCAAGATGCGGGGCGACGAGGCAGGCGGCTGCCTGCACCATCACCGAGACCGAGACGATGGCCCCGGCCGTGACGCCGTCGAGCCCGCGTTCGCGCAGGATCGGCACCAGCCAGCCGAAGACGCAATAGGCAAGCGCCGATTGCAGGCCCATGAAGAGCGTGACGTGCCAGGCGAGCCGGTCGCGCCAGAGCCCTTCGACGCGGAAACCAGCGCGCTTGGCCTTGTTGCGCGAGGAGAGCACCTGCGGCAGCCAGAGCAGGCCGACGAGAAGGGCCGGTAGCGCCCAGGCGGCAAGCGCACCGTCGAGCGAACCGCCGAGCGCCTGCTCGATGGGCAGCGTCAGGCCGGCCGCCCCCGCTGCACCGGCGCAGAGCGCCATCGTGTACCAGCCGGTCATCAGCGCCGCCTTGTCGGGGAAGTCGCGCTTGACGAGGCCCGGCAGCAGCACGTTGCCGACGGCGATCGCCGCGCCGGCAAGCGCGGTGCCGAGGAACAGCAGCGGAATGGAGGACAAGCCGCGCATCGCCGTGCCGAGCGTCAGCAGCGTGACGACGGCAAGCAGCGTGCGCTCCGTGCCGATGCGCTGGGCGACGGGCGCCGCCAGCGGCGAGAACAGGCCGAGGCAGACGACGGGCAGCGTCGTCAGCAGGCTGGCGCCGGTGGAAGAAAGGCCAAGCGTCTCGCGGATCTCCGGCAGCAGCGCCGAGGCGCTGGAGAAGACCGGGCGCAGGTTGAAGGCGATGAGGACGAGGCTCGCACCGAGCAGGAACCGCGCCGCTGCGCTCTTCGGCCGGTGCGGTTCGGGCGCGGGCACGCTGTCGGCCTCGGCGTCGATGAGGTCGATGGCGCCGGGATCGGTTTCGGGGGAGGGGGAAAGGGTCATGGGAGAGGCATCCGGTCGAGGGCAGAAAGGACGGGCGCCATGAAGCGGCGTACGGCGGTGTCGGCCGCCTGCGGGTCGCCGCTTTCGATGGCGTCGACGATCGCGGCATGGGCGGCCGCGTCGGGTTCGGGCAGTTCCTCGCTGAGGCTCGCCTCGATGGTCTCGGCAATCAGCGTGGAGAAGAAATCGTACATGCCGACGAG
>CBIMFD010000115.1:0-10201 GCA_966243085.1 uncultured Shinella sp. | reverse complement strand
CTCGAAAGCGGGCGCAGCGTCGTGCTCTATACCGCGCTCGGCCCCGCGGCCGACCGGGGCGGCGAACTCGATGCGGCTTCCGGCGCGCGTCACCGGCTCGGCCGGGCTCTCGGGCGCATCCAGGCGGAATTCGTCGCGCGCGCCGGTCTGTCCCGCGCCGTCGTCGCCGGCGGGGATACGTCGAGCCACGCGCTCGGCGAAATGGACATCGCTGCCCTCACCCTGAAAATGCCGCTGCCCCAGACACCCGGCTCGCCTCTGTGCGTCGCCCATGGCGGGGCTGCCGATGGACTGGAGCTTGCCCTCAAGGGCGGTCAGGTCGGCGGCGACGACTACTTTTCCATGATCCGCGCCGGCTCGTTCTAGCCCGCGACGGAACCAAAACCGCTTCCCGCGAATTCCCGCGCAAGACGAACGGCCTCTCGAGACCGAGCGGCCAAGAGTGCAACCGGAGGGTTTTCGTTGAACGGTACAAATCCCATCGTCCAGCCCGGGCGGAACGTCTGGCGCGTCGCGTCGGCCGACCGGCTGCGCGTGCTCATCGACGGCGAAAACTATTTCGAGGCGCTGGAGACAGCGCTGGAGCAGGCCCGGCGAGAGGTGTGGATCGTCGGCTGGGACTTCAATCCGGATATCCCCATGCGGCCCGATGAGCCGCATTCGCCGACACTCGGCGCATTTCTCCTGAAACTGGTGGAGGAAAGGCCGGAGATCGTCGTGCGCGTGCTCGTCTGGGCGATGGGGCCGATCTATTCCGGCAAGTCGCTGAAGATGTTCCGCAAGCGCCGCTGGTCCTCCCACCCGCGCATCGTGCTTGCCTTCGACAACCGCCATCCTCTCCGCGGCTCGCATCACCAGAAGCTCGTCGTGGTGGACGACCGCGTTGCCTTCGTCGGCGGCATCGATCTTACCGCAAGACGCTGGGATACCTCCGATCACCGCGCGGAGGATCCCCGCCGCGCCATGCCCGGCGGAGAACGCTACGATCCGGTGCACGACATGCAGGTGGCGATCGAAGGGCAGGCGGCGAAGCTTGCCGGCGACATCGCCCGCCGCCGCTGGCTCTTCGCCACGGATGAAGAGGTGCCGGCGCCGGAAGTATCCGCGGACATTCGCTTCGACGGGCAGGTGCCCGACATGACGAAGGTGGACGTCGCCTTCGCGCGCACGGAACCGGCCATCCGCGGGCGCCCGGCCGTGCGGGAAGCGGCGGCCCTGACCCTTGCGGCTCTCAAGGCCGCCCGCCGCCAGATCTATATCGAAAGCCAGTATTTCGCCTCGCCCCGGGTGTGCGACGTGCTCTGCGAGAAGCTCGCCGAGCCCGACGGACCGGAGGTCGTCATCGTTTCGACGCTGAGTTCCCACGGGCTCATCGAGCGCCTCGTTCTGGGCATCAATCGCGACCGGCTCATCCGCCGCCTCAGCCAATGCGACCGGCATGGCCGGATGCGCGCCTTCTATCCCGTCGTGCCGAAGCCGGACGGCTCGAAGCAGGAGATCATCGTCCATTCCAAGCTCGTCATCGTCGACGATGTCTTCCTGCGCATCGGCTCCTCCAATATCAACCAGCGCAGCGAGGGGCTGGATACGGAACTCGACATCGCCGTCGAAGCCCGCACGGAGGCGGAGCGGCGCGGCATCGTCGCGTTGCGCGACCGGCTGCTGGCCGAACACCTTGATGCGGACGCCGAAATCTTCGGCGCGTCGGCCCGCGCGAGCGGCCATCTCGGCAGGACCATCGATGCCTTCAACACGCGCGAACGCGGCCTGCGGCCGTTCCGCGATGCGAAGGGAAGGGGCGCCGTCGTTCCCATCTTGGGCACGGGCATCGTCGATCCGGTCGCGCCCTGGTGGCCGCTTTCCGCCTGGTTCGGGCTTCTGCGCCATCAGTTCGGGTTGTCGCGCAGGCGTGCTTCCTCGTTCGGGACCAGCACCTCGCCGGCAAGCAGGCAGGCGAGCCCCAGCGGCAGCGGAATGAAGAAATAGATGACGCGGAAGGCGATCAGCGCGCCGATCGAGGTCGCGCTGCCGAGCAGGAAGCCGATCGTCGCCTCCAGCACGCCGAGCCCGCCCGGAACATGGCTGACGAGCGCCGTCAGGTTGCCGACGACATAGGCGGCCGTCGTTTCCAGATAGCCGACATCGCCGTTCAGAAGCTGGTGAAGGCAGGCGGCGACGAGCGCGAAATTCACCGTTCCGGCGAGGATCTGCAAGGCGGCGATGCCCGGCGTCGGCAGGCCGAAGCGCCATTTCCTTATCTTGATCTCGCCGCGCAGGAAGGCGGCCAGCGCGACATAGGTTGCACTGGCTGCAAGGCAGGCGGCGCCGAGCGCGACGGAGGCCGCCGTCCCGAGTCCCGCCACCTTGCCGGCTGTGCCGGGCAGGACGAGCAGGCACAGCCCGGCAAGCGTTACCAGCCCCAGCCCCACCGTCACGCCGCAGAAGACGACCAGCTTGGCGACCTCCTCGGCATCGAGGCCCCAGCGGGAATAGAAACGGTAGCGCACCGCGCCGCTGCTCAGACCCGCCACGCCGATATTGTGGCCGAGGGAAAGGCTTGCGAACGAGGCGAGCGCGGCGCGGGGATAGGAAAGCGGCTTGCCGACATAGTGCAGGGCGAGGAAATCGAAGAATGTCAGGCAGAGATAGGAGCACGCCGCAAAGGCAAGGGCCAGGGAAAGGTTCAGCCTTGGAATGGCGAGGATGGAATTGCGGATATCTTCCCAGGAATACTGGCTGAGCGTCCGATAGATCAACCATCCGCCGACGAGCACCGCGCCGGCGAGGAGTGCGTGAAGGATATGGGTTCGGTTCATGCCGTTTTCCTTGGGATTGTCGCAAGGGAACGAAACGGAGGCTTTTCGTGTTCCCTCGACATCAGCGGAACGAGAGGAAGGCATGGGCAGACGGCTCAGGATCGTGACCTATAATGTGCACAGTTGTTTCGGCACGGACCGGAGGCTCGACCCAGGCCGCATCGCGGAAGTGATCGCCGAATGCGAGGCGGATATCGTTGCCCTGCAGGAGGTCGACGTCGCGCGCGCCCGCAGCGGCGGTATCGACCAGGCGCAGGCGATCGCCGCGCATCTGCAGATGGTCTCGCATTTCCATCCGGCGCTCCATCTCGAGGAGGAGCGCTATGGAGATGCGCTCCTGACGGCGCTGCCGACCCGCCTCGTCAAGGCCGGAGCCCTGCCGTCACGCGGCGAGCCGCGCGGAGCGCTCTGGGTGGAGGTGCCGCTCGAAGAGGTGAAGCTCCAGGTCTTCGTCACGCATCTCGGCCTTCGCGGCGCCGAGCGCGTGCGGCAGGCGGAGGTGCTGGTCGGGCCCGGCTGGCTTGGTGCGGGCATGCCGGAGGACGCCCGCATCGTGTTTGCCGGCGATCTCAACGCCGTTCCGCGCTCGGCCTCCTACCGCCTTTTGACGCGGCACCTGAAGGATGCGCAGGTCGAGGCCGGCGGCCGGCTCAGGGCGACCTTCCCTTCGCGGCTGCCGCTCCTGCGGATCGACCATATCCTGCTCGGCGACAGACTGGGGGTGCACAGAACCTTCGTGCACGACAGCCCGCTCGCCCGCCGCGCATCCGATCATCGTCCCCTCTGTGCGGATATCGAGATCGGATAGCGCTCGGGCTTTGTCACTTCCTCGTCTTCAGGGCGTCCGAGGGGCGGTTCCGCTCGGGGTTCCGGTTGGTCTCGCCCGCCGCGTCCTGTTTTTTGTCCGGGTCGTCCTTTGCCGGAAGGTAGCCTCGGGGCCGGCTTTCCTCCGGTCCTTCCCAGCGCGGAGATTGGTCGGTGGTGCCGGCTGCGCCGTCCTTTGGTTTCAAGATTCCCATGTCGGTTCTCCTTTCCGGGATATTAACCGGCCGGCATCGGCGAAGGTTCCTGTGGTCGTGTGCCCTTGATTTTGGCGGCGTCATGCTGCAATGCGAAACAGCGCTGCAATCGGGCGGCGCGGTTCGATGCGGCGGCGAATGAAACCGAGCGGGCTCAACGTACTGGTCATTGACGAGAACCGTATCCGCGCCGCCATCATCGAAGAGGGGCTGCGCGGTGCCGGCTACGACCGGGTCACCGTCATCGACGAGATGCACGGCCTTGCGCGGCGGATCGCCGAGCTCAATCCCGACGTCATCGTCATCGATCTGGAGAACCCCAACCGCGACATGCTGGAGAGCATCTTCCAGCTTTCGCGCGCCGTGCAGCGCCCCATCGCCATGTTCGTCGACAAGTCCGACGAGGCCTCCATCGAGGCGGCGGTGGAGGCGGGCGTTTCGGCCTATATCGTCGACGGGCTGCGGCAGGAGCGCGTCCGGCCGATCCTGAAGATGGCGATCAGCCGCTTCAACGCCTTCTCCCGCCTCAACCGCGAGCTGGAGGAAACGCGCGGCGAACTGGAGAACCGCAAGGTCGTCGACCGCGCCAAGGGGCTCTTGATGCGTTCGCGCGGGCTTTCGGAGGAGGAGGCCTATGCGCTGCTCCGCCGCACGGCGATGAACCAGAACCGCAAGATCGCCGAGATCGCCCAGAGCCTCGTCACGGCCGCGAGCCTTCTCGATCCGGGAGCGAAGGAATGACGACGCGATATGCCATCACCGCCGGCTTCGTTCCGCTGCTCGACAGTGCGCTGCTCGTCGTCGCCAAGGAGAAGGGCTTTGCTGAGGCCGAGGGGGTCGACCTCACCCTCGTGCGCGAGCGATCCTGGGCGAGCATCCGCGACCGGCTTGCCGTCAGCCATTTCGACGTCGCCCATATCCTCGGGCCTATGCCGATCGCCTGCAATCTCGGCCTGAGCGCCCCCGCGCCCCGGATGATCGTGCCCATGGCGCTCGGCCTCGGCGGCAATGCCGTCACGGTGTCCTCCGCCCTTTGGCGGGCGATGACAGGCGAGGGGGCGAAGGACGATCTCGATGCACGCACGAACGGTGCCGCGCTTCAGCGCGTGGTCGCCGGCCGCGGGGGCGAGCCGCTGCGCTTCGGCGTCGTGCATCCCTATTCGGGGCACAATTACGAACTGCGCTACTGGCTGGCGGCGAGCGGCATCAACCCCGATCGCGATATCGAGATCGTCGTCCTGCCCCCGCCCGACATGGGGGACGCGCTGGCGCAAGGCCTTATCGACGGCTATTGCGCGGGCGAGCCCTGGAACACGTTCGGTGTCGTCAATCGCGGCGGGCATCTCGCCACCGTCAAGGCGGCCATCTGGAAATCCAGCCCGGAAAAGGTGCTCGGCGTCAATGCCCGCTGGGCGGAAAACCATCCGGACGCGCTGGCGGCGCTGCTTGCCGCGCTCTACAGCGCCTCCCGATGGTGCGGAAAGCCGGAGAACCACGAGGAACTTGCCCGCCTGCTGGCGAGCCCCGCCTATGTCGGACGCGAGGCGGGCCTTCTGCTGCCCGCGCTGAAAGGCGAACTGGCCGTCGGCGGCGGTGCGGCGCGTTCCATCGGGGACTTCTTCGTCCCGAACGCCAAGGCGGCGACCTTCCCCTGGAAGAGCCATGCCCTGTGGTTCTACACCCAGATGGTGCGCTGGGGGCAGATCGCGCACATGCCGGAGCATCAGCGGACAGCCGGGGAAACCTACCGGCCGGACCTTTATCGCGCCGCGTTGAAAGGGTTCGGCATCGCCATGCCGGCCGCAAGCTCCAAGGTCGAGGGAGCCCTGACCGCCGAGACGCCCGTTGGCTCCTCCGGCGCGCTGACGCTCGGGCCCGACGGCTTCTTCGACGGAGGGCATTTCGATCCGGATGCCGTCGACGACTATATTGCGGCGCAGTCTCGATAACGCCTATTTTTTGCGCGTTGCACAAAAAATATCATCGCCGGAGCCGAAGCCGGAAGGCGCCGCATCGGCCTTCTTCCGAAAAGAAGCATATGAATCAATGAATTGAAGAAACTGGCACGCCAGTTGCTTTTATTTTCGTAGGCCCTCGGGCCACGATATCGGCGTCCAATGGCGGGCGCCTCCAGCAAAGCCGCTGATCAGGATACTGCGAACCGGACCGACCGTTTCGCGTGGCCCTGGCCAGCGGCTTTTCGTTTTTCACCCTCAAGATGGAGCGGCACGACCTTGTCGGGCCACGGAGAAGCCATGTCCGAGACCAAGCAGCCCTTATCCGCGCAGGCACCCGCAATCGCCCTGTGGATGTCCACCTTCGCCTTCACCATCTGTTTCGCCGTCTGGACGATCTTCGCCATCATCGGCATCCGCATCAGCGAGGACCTTGCCCTCAGCGAGGCCCAGTTCGGCCTCCTCGTCGGCACGCCGATCCTCACCGGCTCGCTGGTGCGCGTCGTGCTCGGCGTCTGGACGACCCGCTACGGCGGGCGCCTCGTCTATACGCTGACCATGCTGGCGGCCGCCTTCGCGACGCTTCTCCTCTCCCATGCCACGACCTATCCCCAGATGCTGCTCGCCGGCCTCGGCGTGGGGCTTGCCGGCGGAACCTTCGCCGTCGGCATCGCCTATGTCTCGCCGTTCTTTCCACCGGAGAAGCAGGGCACGGTGCTCGGCATTTTCGGCGCGGGCAATGTCGGGGCGGCGCTGACGAAGTTCCTCGCGCCCTTCGTGCTCGTCGCTGCCGGCTGGCAGATGGTGGCGCAGTTCTGGGCGGCGGCGCTGATCATGGCTGCCTTCCTTTTCTGGTTCACCACGTCTGACGATCCCGCCTTCCGTGACAGGCGCGCCAGCGCGACGCCGCGGCGCAGCCTGCGCGAGGAATTCGCCCCGCTCGGCGACGCCCGGGTCTGGCGCTTCTCGCTCTATTATTTCTTCGCCTTCGGCGGCTTCGTGGCGCTGTCGCTCTGGCTGCCGCGCTATCTCGTCGGCGTCTACGGCTTCGACATCGAAACGGCCGGCATGATCGCTGCGGCCTATTCCATCCCGGGCAGCGTCTTCCGCGCGCTCGGCGGCGTGCTCTCGGACCGCAGGGGCGCCCGCAGCGTCCTTTACGGGATGTTCGCCGTCTCGGCGGCGGCAACCCTCGTCCTGTCGCTGCCGGCCGGCGTTTCGCCCCTGGTCTTCGTCGTCGCCGTCTTCGTGCTCGGCTTCGTCATGAGCCTCGGCAAGGCGGCCGTCTACAAGCACATCCCCACCTATTACCCGGAGAGCATCGGCACGGTCGGCGGCATCGTCGGCATGATGGGCGGACTCGGCGGTTTCGTGCTGCCGATCGCTTTCGGCCTCCTCAAGGATGTGACGGGCCTCTGGCCGAGCTGTTTCATGCTGCTCTTTACCGTCGTCGCCGCCGCGCTCCTGTGGATGCATCTGTCGATCCGCCGGATGGCGCGTCCCTCCGTCTCCACCGTCGCCGCATAATCGCAAGGAAACACCATGACCGAGAAACTCGTCATCATCGGCAACGGCATGGCGCCGGGCCGCATGCTGGAACATCTTCTGGAAAAGGCGCCCGGCCGCTACGATGTGACCATCTTCAACGCCGAGCCGCGCGTCAATTACGACCGCATCATGCTCTCGCCGGTGCTTTCCGGCGAGAAGGACTACGAACAGATCATCATCCACGGCGACGGCTGGTACATCAAGCACGGCATCACGCTCTACAAGGGCCACCGCATCGTCGCCATCGACCGCGACGCCAAAACCGTCACCTCCGACCATGGCGTGACGGAAAGCTACGACCGGCTGGTGATCGCCACCGGCTCCGTGCCCTTCATCCTTCCCGTGCCGGGCAACAACCTGCCCGGCGTCATCACCTATCGCGACCTCGATGACGTGCAGGCCATGCTGCTGGCGGCCCAGTCGCGCGAGAAGGCAGTCGTCATCGGCGGGGGCCTGCTCGGCCTGGAAGCAGCCGCCGGCCTTGCCGGCCGCGGCATGGACGTCACCGTGCTCCACGTCATGCCCACCCTCATGGACCGCCAGCTCGACCCCGCCGCCGGCTATCTCCTGCAGAAGGAGCTGGAGGGGCGCGGCATCAAGGTCGTCTGCAAGGCCAATACCAAGGCAATCGTCGGCAACGGCCGGGTCGAGGGCATCGAGCTGGACGACGGCCGCGTCATCCCGGCGACGCTCGTCGTCATGGCTGTCGGCATCCGCCCCAGCGTCGGCCTTGCGAAGGAGACGGGCCTTGCCGTCAACCGCGGCATCGTCGTCGATCACGGCATGCAGACTTCGGACGGCTCCATCTGGGCGCTCGGCGAATGCGCGGAAGTCGGCGGGATGGTCTATGGCCTCGTCGCACCGCTCTACGAGATGGCGCGCGTTGCCGCCGCCCATCTTGCCGGCGATGCCTCGGCCGCCTTCGTGCATTCCGATACGCCGACCAAGCTCAAGGTCACGGGCATCGAGCTCTTCTCGCTCGGCGATTTCGCCGACGGCGACGATCGTGAGGAGATCGTGCTGCGCGACGCTTCGGCCGGCGTCTACAAGCGGCTGGTGCTGAAGGACAACCGCATCATCGGCACGGTCCTTTATGGCGAGACCGCCGACGGCGCCTGGTTCAACGACCTCAAGAAGAAGGCGACCGACATCTCCGAGATGCGCGAGACGCTGATCTTCGGCCAGGCCTACCAGGGGGGCGCCCCGCTGGACCCTATGGCGGCCGTTGCAGCCTTGCCGGATGATGCGGAAATCTGCGGCTGCAACGGCGTGTGCAAGGGCAGGATCGTCTCGGCGATCACGGAGAAGGGCCTGACCTCGCTCGACGACGTGCGCGCTCACACCAAGGCGTCGGCCTCCTGCGGGTCCTGTACAGGCCTCGTCGAGCAGTTGATGACGCTGACGCTGGGCGATGCCTACAACCCCGCCGCCGTGCAGCCGATCTGCGGCTGCACCGATCTCGGCCATGACGACGTGCGCCGCCTGATCAAGGCGAAGAGGCTGAAGACCATTCCGGCCGTCATGCAGGAGCTGGAGTGGAAGACCTCCTGCGGCTGCGCGAAGTGCCGGCCGGCGCTCAACTACTATCTCGTCTGCGACTGGCCGGACGAATATGCCGACGACTACCAGTCGCGATTCATCAACGAGCGCGTTCACGCCAATATCCAGAAGGACGGCACCTATTCCGTCGTGCCGCGCATGTGGGGCGGCGTCACCAATGCGGGCGAATTGCGCGCCATCGCCGATGTCGTCGACAAGTTCGAAATTCCGCTGGTGAAGGTGACGGGCGGCCAGCGCATCGACCTGCTCGGCATCGAGAAGGAGGACCTGCCGGCGGTCTGGGCCGATCTCGGCAAGGCCGGCTTCATCTCGGGGCAGGCCTATGCCAAGGGGCTGCGCACGGTGAAGACCTGCGTGGGATCGGACTGGTGTCGCTTCGGCACGCAGGATTCCACCGGGCTCGGCATCCGCATCGAGAAGTTCATGTGGGGCTCGTGGACGCCGGCCAAGCTGAAGATGGCGGTTTCCGGTTGTCCGCGCAACTGTGCGGAGGCGACCTGCAAGGATATCGGCGTCGTCTGCGTCGATTCCGGCTTCGAGATCCATTTCGCCGGCGCGGCGGGCCTCGACATCAAGGGTACGGAAGTGCTCGGCCTCGTCAGAACCGAGGACGAGGCGCTGGAGCATATCGTGGCGCTGACGCAAATGTACCGCGAGCAGGCCCGCTATCTCGAGCGTATCTACAAATGGGCAAAGCGCGTCGGCCTCGACGAGATCCGCCGCCAGATCATGGGCGACGCGGACAGGCGCAAGGCCTATTTCGACCGCTTCGTCTTCTCCCAGAAATTCGCCCAGGTCGATCCCTGGTCGGAGCGCGTCTCCGGCAAGGACAAGCACGAATTCCGGCCGATGGCGACCATCGGCTACGGTCAGGCCGCGGAGTAAGCCCATGGACACGAACTGGATCGCTATCGGCCACATTGCCGATATCCCCCTGCGCGGCGCGCGCTGCGTGAAGACCCCACAGGGAAAGATCGCCGTCTTCCGCACGGCCGAAAACGAGGCCTTCGCCATCGAGGACCATTGCCCGCACAAGGGCGGGCCGCTCTCGCAGGGCATCGTCCACGCAAAGGCCGTCACCTGCCCGCTGCACAACTGGGTGATCTCGCTGGAAACCGGCAAGGCGCTGGGGGCGGACGAGGGGGCGGTGAAGACCATTCCGCTCCGCAACGAGGACGGGGCGCTGTTCATCGCGCTCGAAAGCCTGATGATGGCGGCGGAGTAGAGGCTCGATGCAAACAAAAGCACCCCCCTCTGCCCTGCCGGGCATCTCCCCCTCAAGGGGGGAGATTGGATGGAGCAC
>CBIMFD010000114.1:0-10256 GCA_966243085.1 uncultured Shinella sp. | reverse complement strand
CCCCATCCAATCTCCCCCCTTGAGGGGGAGATGCCCGGCAGGGCAGAGGGGGGTAACCGCACCGCCCGCAGAGCCGCCCTTACTTTGCCGCTTCCAGCCCCGGGTCGCCCTGCTTCTCGAAGGTCTGGATTTCCTTGTTGTAATAGGTCCCGTCCTCCGCCTTGGCGACTTCGCGCAGATAGATGTTCTGCGTGATGTGACGCGTCTCGGGATCGATCGAGACGGGGCCGCGCGGGCTTTCCCAGGCAAGGCCCTTGACGGCTTCGACGGCCTTGGCCGCATCCTGCTCGCCGCCCGTCGCCTCGATCATCTTGTAGATGACATGCATGCCGTCATAGGCGCCGACCGCGGGGAAGGAGAGTTCGGCGGGATTGCCGATCGCCTTGCCGGCGGCTTCCACGAACTTCTTGTTCTCCGGCGAATCGTGCGAGACGGCATAGTGGAAGGTGGTCGTCAGGCCGAGCGCGGCTTCGCCAAGCGCCGGCAGGTCGGATTCCTGCGTGAGGTCGCCGGGGGCGAAGAACTTGATGCCGGCATCCTTCAGGCCGTTCTCGTTGAATGCCTTGACGAAGCCGAGCGTCGTCGGGCCGGAGGGCAGGAACGCGAAGACGCCCTCGGCGCCCGAATCCTTGATGCGTTGCATGATCGGCGAGAAGTCGTTGGTCTGGAGCGGCATGCGGATCGCCTCGACAACTTCGCCGCCGGCCTTCTCGAAGCCGGCCTTGAAGGCGGCTTCCGCGTCGATGCCCGGGCCGTAGTCGCTGACGACGGAGATGACCTTCTTCGTGCCGCCGTCGAAGGCGACCTTGGCGATCGGCGTCGAGGTCTGCCAGGTGGTGAAGGAGGTGCGCACCACATAGGGGCTCTTGGTGACGATGGCCGAGGTCGCGGCGTTCATCACGACCATGGGTACGTTCGCCTGCTCGAGCAGGGGCGTTGCGGCCATGGCGTCGGGCGTGAAGTAGAAGCCGGCGAGATATTGCACGCCTTCCTTGACGACGAGTTCCTGCGACAGGGCCTTGGACTGCGCCGGATCGGCGGTCGGCACGTCGCGATAGATGATCTCGACCGTATCGTCGCCCACCGTATTGCCGTTGAGCGCCATATAGGCGTCGATGCCCGCCTTGAAGTTCTTGCCCTGGAGCGCGAAGGGACCGGAGAACGGCCCGATGACGCCGACCTTGATCGTATCGGCGTGGGCGACGCCGCCCATGAGGGCAGCCGCCAGCGCGGCAAATGCAAGTTTCTTCATGTTTTCCTCCCTGAAAGACCGGCCTCCCGCCGGCGTTCGAGCCGCCCCAAAGTAGCTTTTGTCAGATTGCCAGATGAAACGGTGATGTAAAATGAAAAAATCGGCCAATTTCATAACTTAGAAATTATGAAAATAGCCTACTCTGCTCCCATCTGTTCGATGGAAGAGAACAATGTGTCGGCGAGGCGAAGCGAGGCTCCGCAGGCCACCACCATCTGCGGCAGGATCAGCCATTCCAGCGTCCAGGCCGCGCCGGAGCGCTCCTGCTCATGCACCATCGCCTGCGCCATCCCGCCGAGCTGCACGGCGTTGAAGCGGGCGAGCGTCACCAGAATTTCGGCGGCGACGGGGTTCTGCTTGTGGGCCATGGCGGAAGACGTGCCGCCGCCGGCAAGGGCGATCTCGCCGCCCCGGTCGGCCATCAGGGCAATGTCCTGCCCCACCTTGCCGAGGCTGCCGGTGATGGCGGCGAGGAGTCCGGCGAGTTCCAGAATTCCGTCGCGCTGGCTATGCCATTGCCGTGCGTCGGCAAGGTCGAGTTCGGCCGCCAGGGCAGCGCGCACGGCCGGTCCCTTGCCCGAGAGCTTTTCCAGCGTGCCCGCCGCACCGCCGAACTGCACCGCCAACCCCTCCCGTATGAACGCGCGCAGCCGCTCGACGTGGCGCTCCAGCGGACGCCACCAGGACCGGATACGATCGGCCACCATGATCGGGATCGCCGGCTGCATGCGGGTGCGGCCCATCAGCCGCCGGCCGTCGAAACGCACCGAGAGGCCGACAAGATAGCCGATCAGCCCGTCCAGCCGGTCTTCGAGGATCGGCAGCGCGCGGGCGAGGCGCAGCATCAGGCCGGTATCGATAACGTCCTGGCTTGTCGCGCCGAAATGCAGGTGCCTTGCATGGGGTTCGCCGATGGCGGCGCGCAACTGGCGCACGAGGTCCGGCACCACGACGCCGTCGCGCGCGGTCGCTTTGCGAAGGGTTGCGACATCCGGCGAGAAGCGATGGGCGGTGCTTTCGATGGCGTATGCCGCCTCGGCCGGGATGACGCCCTCGACGGCTTCCGCTTTCGCCAGCGCGACCTCGAAGGCGAGCATGGCCTCGAGTTCGGCGGCAGCGGAAAACAGCGCCACCACCTCCTCGTCGCCGAGAAGACCGGAAAGATAGGGATGATCGAAGGGCGAGACGGTCATGGGCGCGCTTTCGAGGGGCGTGGTGGAAGGCTCACTATACGCCACCTCAGATGTCGAAGAACACCGTCTCCTTCTCCCCCTGCAGGTGAATGTCGAAACGGTAATTGTCGCCATCGGCGGCCGCGATCAGCGTCGGCACGCGGACGCGATGCTCGATGCGTGCGAGGATCGGGTCCTCGGCATTGGCCGCGTCCTCGTCGCCGAAATAAAGGCGTGTGTTTAGGCCGAGATTGATGCCACGGGCGACGATCCAGAAGGAGATGTGCGGCGCCATCGGCCGGCCGTCCCTGAAAGGAACGCGGCCGGGCTTGACTGTCTCGAAGCGGTATTCGCCGGTCAAGCCGTCGGTCGCGCAGCGGCCCCAGCCGGAAAAGTTGGGATCGGCGCTGCCGCGCAGTTCCGAGGGGCTGTTGTAGAGGCCGGCAGCGTCCGCCTGCCAGATTTCGATCAGCGCGTCCTTCAGCGGCGTGCCGGTGCCGTCCAGAACGTGGCCGGTGACGGTGATACGCCGGCCGAGCGTCTTCTCGTTGACCATCGTGGCGCCGAGGTCGTTTTCATAGACCCCGCCGATGCCGGAAAAGTTCGGCGTCAGGCCGATATGGACGTAGGGCCCCGCCGTCTGCGAGGGGCTTTCCTTGAGGTAGCCGAGCGGTTGCACCATCAGTTGCCCTCCAGCCGGTTCTCGAAGAGCGTCGAGCGGCGCCCGCGCAGCACGATGTCGAACTTGTAGGCGCGTGCATCCATGGGGATCGTGTTACCCCAGTCGAGCGCGGCGACGAGCTGCTCGACGGCCGCCTTGTCGGGGATCGTCTGGACGATGGGACATTTCCAGATCATCGGGTCGCCCTCGAAATACATCTGCGTGATCAGCCGCTGGGCAAAACCGTGGCCGAAGACGGAGAAATGGATATGCGCCGGGCGCCAGTCGTTGACGCCGTTCGGCCAGGGATAGGGGCCGGGCTTGACGGTGCGGAAGGCATAATAGCCGTCCTCGTCGGTGATGGTGCGCCCGCAACCGCCGAAATTCGGATCGAGCGGGGCGAGGTAACTTTCCTTCTTGTGGCGGTAGCGCCCGCCGGCATTGGCCTGCCAGAATTCGAGCAGCGCGCCCGGCACGGGCCGCGCCCGCTCGTCGAGCACGCGGCCATGCACGATGATGCGCTCGCCGATGGCGCTTTCGCCGGGCTTTGCGAAATTGTGGATGAGGTCGTTGTCGAGTTCGCCCAGCAGGGAATGGCCGAAGACCGGGCCGGTGATCTCGGAAATCGTGCCGTCGAGCGACAGCAGCGCCTTCTGCGGCGAGCGCAGCAAGGAGGTCTTGTAGCCGGGGGTCAGCCCCGGCGGATGCCAGAGCCGGTCGCGGGAGAAGAAGGAGCCCGTCTCGGGCTTGCGGTTGGAAAAGTCTGTCATCTGTGCCTCAGGCCGCCTTTTCGGCGTCCATGTCCTCGAAAACCTGCTTGGCGACCTTGATCGCCCGGTTGGCCGCCGGCACCCCGGCATAGATCGCCACATGCAGCAGCGCCTCCGCGATATCGTCGCGGCTGGCGCCGGTGTTGACAGTGGCGCGCACATGCATGGCGACCTCCTCGTCATGGCCGAGGGCGGCGAGCAGGGCGATCGTCACCATGGAACGTTCGCGTGCCGTCCAGCCGGGCCGCGACCAGACCGTGCCCCAGGCGCCCTCGGTGATCAACTCCTGGAACGGCTGGTCGAAGGCGGTGGTGGCGGAGGAGGCGCGGTCGACATGGCTGTCGCCGAGCACCGCACGGCGGGTCACCATGCCCTGGCGGTAGCGGTCGGAAAAGGTATGGGCATCAGCCATGCGGTTCGTCTCCGGCAGGTAGGGTGGCGAGAAAGGCGCGGATCATCCCGGTCAGGATCTCCGGCTGCTCGATGCTGGGAATGTGCCCGGCGCCCTTGATGGTCTCGAAGCGTGCACCGGCGATGAGTTTGGCCATGGAGAGCACGATGTCCGGCGGCGTGGAGCCGTCCTCCTCGCCGACGACGCAGAGCGTCGGCACGGCAATGCGTTTCGTGCTCTCGGTGAGGTCGGCATCGCGCAGCGCCGCGCAGGTCGCGGCATAGCCGGTCGCCGACTGGCGGGTCAGCATGTTGCGATAGCCGTGATAGGCAGCATTCTCCGGTCGGCGGAAGGCGGGGGTGAACCAGCGCTCCAGAATGCTATCCGCGAGGCTTTCGATGCCCTTCGCTTCGATGGCCTCGATGCGCGCGTTCCACATCTCGGCCGTGCCGATCTTGTGGGCCGTGTCGCAGAGGACGAGGGCCTTGACGAGATCGGGGCGTTTTGCGGCGAGCCCCTGCGCGATCATGCCGCCGACGGAGACGCCGCAGATGACGGCATCCTTCACGTCCAGCCGGTCGAGCAGGGCGGCGAGATCGAGCACATGGTCGTCGATGGAATAGGGCACCTGGCCGAGATCGGAAAGGCCATGACCGCGCTTGTCGTAGGTGACGATCGGGAAATCGCCGGCAAGGCGAACGACGACGTCGCGCCAGATGCGGAAATCGGTGCCGAGCGAATTGGCGAACACGATCACCGGCCTGCCGGCCGGTCCGCTGATGAGCTGGTGATGCAGGATGACGTCGTTGACGGTCGCGAATTGCACGTCTCTCTCCTCCGTCCGCTGAGATTGATCCCTTGATCTGGTTAGGTAAAATGATATTTCATGCCGTTTCGTTAACTGCAGGGTTATGAAAAGCCATGATCGACAGCCGGATCAAGTTCCGCCATCTGCAGACCTTTGTCGAGGTGGCGCGCCAGAGAAGCGTGATGAAGGCGGCCGGGCTCCTCAATGTCAGCCAGCCGGCGGTGACCAAGACGATCCGCGAGCTGGAGGAGGTGCTCGGCGTCGCCGTCTTCGAGCGCGAGGGCCGCGGCATCAAGATCACCCGCTACGGCGAGGTCTTCCTCAAGCATGCCGGTGCGGCGCTGGCGGCGCTGCGCCACGGCTTCGATTCCGTCTCGCAGGCGCGCTCCGGCGATGCCCCGCCGATCCGCATCGGCGCGCTGCCGACCGTCTCCACGCGCATCATGCCGCAGGCGATGATGCTGTTCCTCAACGAGGAGACGGGTGCGCGGATCAAGATCGTCACGGGCGAGAATGCCGTGCTGCTGGAGCAGCTGCGCATCGGCGACCTCGACCTCGTCGTCGGGCGACTGGCCGCGCCGGAGAAGATGACGGGCTTCTCCTTCGAGCACCTCTATTCGGAGAAAGTCGTCTTCTGCGTGCGCGCCGGCCATCCGCTGCTTGGCGGGGCGGCCTTCGCCGGGTTCGACGCCTATCCGGTGCTGATGCCGACGCACGGCTCGATCATCCGGCCGTTCGTCGACAGTTTCCTCATCGCCAACGGCGTCGCCGGCCTGCCGAACCAGATCGAGACGGTCTCCGATGCCTTCGGCCGGGCGTTCGTGCGCCAGAGCGATGCGATCTGGATCATTTCCGAAGGGGTTGTGGCGGCGGATATCGCGGAAGGAAAGCTCGCCGCGCTGCCGATCGAAACGGGCGAGACGAAGGGGCCTGTCGGCCTCACCGTGCGCACCGACGCCGTGCCCACCATGCCGCTCTCCATTCTCATGCAGACGATCCGGGAGGTGGCGGGCCGGGTGTCGCCGGCCGCCTGAGCCGGCGTTGCGCCGAACGGCCTTGTGTGCCAGCCTCCGTCCTGCACGAGAGGAGGCGTCCATGATCGTCCAGGCCTGCATCAACGGCGCACGCGAGGCGGCCTTCCATCCCGCGCTTCCCCTGACGCCCGAGGCCATTGCCGCCGATGCGCTCGCCTGTATCGCCGCGGGCGCCGGTGAAATCCATCTCCATGTCCGCGAACCGGACGGGCGCGAAAGCCTTGCGGCCGAGGCGGTGGGCGGAACGATCCGGCGCCTCCGCGCGGCGGTCCCCGGCACGCTGGTCGGGATATCGACGGGAGAGTGGATCGAGGAAAGCGAGGCGCGCACGCTGTCGGCCATCGCCGCCTGGCGCGACTTGCCGGATTATGCCTCGGTCAACCTTTCGGAGGCGGCGGCGCCCGCCGTCATGCGCGCGCTTTCTGCCCGCGGCGTCGGCATCGAGGCGGGGCTTGCCTCCGTCGGCGATGCCGAGCGCCTCGCCAGCCTCGCGCTGGAACGGCCGCCGTTGCGCATCCTCATCGAGATCGGCGAGCAGGATGCCGAGGAGGCCGTGTCGGTCGCCGATGCCATCCATGACGTCGTCGAACGGGCGGGCCTGCGGCGTCCCATCCAGTTGCACGGCATGGACGTGACAGTCTGGCCTCTCGTACGGCGTGCCGCCGCGCGGCGATGGTCGACGCGGGTCGGGCTGGAGGACGGCAAGGCGCTGCCGGACGGGACGGCCGCGCCCGACAATGCCGCGCTGGTGCGCGCCGCGGTCGAGATCTACCGGCAGGCCCGCGCGGCGTTCTAGTAGGGCAGGCCGACGTAGTTCTCCGCCAGCACCGTCTCGGCGGCGCGCGAATGGGTGAGATAATCGAGTTCGGCTTCCTGGATTTTCTGGTCGAAATCGCCGGTGCCGGGGAAACGGTGCAGCATCGTCGTCATCCACCAGGAAAAGCGCACGGCCTTCCAGACGCGGGCGAGCGCACGCCCCGAATAGGCCTCGATACCGGCATTCGAGCGGTCCTCGTAGTGCTCCATCAGGCCGGCGAAGAGATAGTGCACGTCGCTCGTCGCAAGGTTCAGGCCCTTGGCGCCGGTGGGCGGCACGATATGGGCGGCGTCCCCGACGAGGAAAAGCCGGCCGAAGCGCATCGGCTCGGCGACGAAGGAGCGCAGCGGCGCGATGGATTTCTCGAAGCTCGGGCCGGTGACCATCGCCTCGGCGTGGTGCGCGGGCAGGCGGCGGCGCAGCTCGTCCCAGAAGCGGTCGTCCGACCACGCCTCCACCTTCTCGTCGAGCGCAGACTGGATGTAATAGCGGCTGCGGGTTTGCGAGCGCATGGAACAGAGCGCGAAGCCGCGCGGGTGGTTGGCATAGACCAGCTCGTGGCTGACGGGGGGCACGTCGGCGAGGATGCCGAGCCAGCCGAAGGGGTAGACTTTCTCGAAGGTGCGGATCGCGTTTTCCGGCACGGCCTTGCGGCTCGCCCCGTGGAAGCCGTCGCAGCCGGCGATGAAATCGCAGTCGATGCGGTGCGTGACGCCGTCCTTCTCGTAGGTGACGAAGGGGCTTTCGCCGTTAAAACCCTGCGGCGTCACGTTCGCCGCCTCGTAGACCGTCGGGCGGCCGTCCGCCTCGCGCTTTTCGATCAGGTCGCGCGTCAGCTCCGTCTGGCCGTAAACCGTCACGCGCTTGCCGCCGGTGAGGCCGAAGAGGTCGATACGGTGGTCGCGGCCATCGAAGGCGAGGGAGAAGCCGTCATGCGGCAGGCCCTCGGCATGCATGCGCGTGCCGACACGGGCCTTGTCCATCAGGCCGACCGTGCCTTCCTCCAGCACCCCGGCGCGCACGCGGCCGAGGATATGCTCGCGGCTCGCGCGGTCGAGAATGATCGTCTCGATGCCGGCATCGCCGAGCAACTGGCCGAGCAGGAGGCCCGACGGGCCCGAGCCGATGATCGCGACCTGAACGCGCATGATGTCCTCCTCCAAACTGGCATTTGACAAATTGTCGGCGGGAAAGGCCGGGCGGGACAATGGACGGAACGGTCTTCCGCTTGTACAAATCGAACATCGTGAATCCGGGTGCCGAAATGACGAGATCTGTTCCGACCTATGAGCTCTACGGCGAGCGGACCGGCAATGCCCCGGATTTCTGGTTGCATTGCGAAACGATCCCGTCGCGCAGCAGCCTGCATCGCTACGAGATCGGCCTGCACCGGCACGAGAGCTTCTTCCAGATCCTGTACATTTCCGCCGGATCGGGCGATGCGCTGTTCGGCGGCGAGCGCCATGCGCTCAAGCCTTCCACCGTCGTCACCGTGCCGCCGGCCGTGAACCACGGGTTTCGCTTCTCGCGGGATATCGACGGCCATGTCTTCACGCTGCTCGCCTCGCATCTGCGCCTTGCCGGCGCCGTGGGGCGCTTTGCGGCGGCGCCGCGCGTCACCGCCCTCGATCCTCTCGACCCGAACGGCGCCTTCGTGCTGGCGACGCTCGAACGGCTGGCCGTCGAATGGGCGGGCCGGCGCGGCGGACGCACGGACCTGATGGAGGCCTATCTGGTGTCCGTGCTGACGCTGACGGCGCGGCTATGGGGGCGCGGCACCCCGGAGGCTGCGGACGATGCGGAGCGGCGGATGGAACATCTCAACGGCCTCGTCCAGCAGCATTTCCGCAGCCGGAAGCCGGCCGGGTTCTATGCGCGGGAGCTCGGCATCTCGCCGACCCATCTCAACCGCATCGTCAAGACGGCGACGGGGCTGACGGCCCACGCCTATATCGGCCGCAAGCTGATCGACGAGGCGCGGCGCGAGCTCGTCTTTACCGATCTTGCGGCGCAGGAGATAGGCCTTCGCCTCGGCTTTGCCGATCCCGCCTATTTCTCGCGCTACTTCCTGCGCGAGACGGGCGAGACGCCGCGCGCCTTCCGGCTTTCCGAGCGGGCGCGGCTTGCCGCTCAGTCGGCGGAGTAGCGCTCCTCCGCCCACGGGTCGCCGCGCATGTGATAGCCGTTGCGCTCCCAGAAGCCCGCCTGGTCGCCGGGCAGGAAGTCGATGCGCGTCAGCCACTTGGCGCTCTTCCAGAAATAGAGGTGCGGCACGACGAGGCGCATCGGCCCGCCATGCTCGACGGAAAGCGGCCGGCCCTCCCAATGGGTGGCGAGGATGGCGTCCTCGGCGGCGAAATCGGCAAGCGGCAGGTTCGTCGTATAGCCGTCGTAACTCGTCAGCATCACGAACTTCGCCTCCGGCCGCGGCATGACGAGGTCGAGGAGGTCGCGGGTAGCAACGCCTTCCCAGCGGTTGTCGTAGCGCGACCAGGTGGTCACGCAATGTATATCGGTGAGCCTATGGCTCTGCGGCAAGGCGAGGAAATCGCTCCAGCCGAGCGAGACCGGGTTCTCCGCGCCGCCCTTGACGTCGAGCCGCCAGCTTTCGGGGCGGATCACCGGCTGCTGGCCGAGATCGAGCACGGGCCAGTCTCTGACGAGATGCTGGCCGGGCGGCAGGCGGTCGGTTTCCGGCCGTGCGATGCGGCCGGTCAGGAATTTCCCCTGATCCGCCCATTGGCGCTTGGTGCGGGTGAGCTTGGTCTCGTCATCGCTCATGGCGGTCTCCTGTTGCAGCGCAAAGGGTGGGACCGCGCCCCGGCTTCTGTCAAGGATCGGTCAGGTGAGGAGGGGCCGCAGCGCCGCCTGCACCGCGCGCATTTCCGGCAGGTAGTGCGCGATCATGTCCGCCGCCGCCGCATGGGCTGCCGGCGCGCCGATGTTCAGGGCGGCGACCACGCGCCCGCGGGCGTTTTCCAGCGATACGGCGATGGAGCGAAGGCCGATCTCCAGCTCCTGGTCGATCAGCGCATGGCCTTGCCGGCGCACGCGGGAAAGCTCCTCCATCAGCGCATCGGGGTCGGTTTTCGTGAAGGGCGTGTTTGCTCGCCGGTCGGAGGCGTCGACGATCGCCCGCGCCTCGGCTTCGGGGAGGGCGGCGAGCAGCACGCGCCCCATGGAGGCGCAATAGGCCGGCAGGCGCGAGCCGGGCATCAGGCTGATCGACATGACGCGCTTCTGCGCCGCCCGCGCGACATAGACGATCTCCGCCCCGTCGAGCACGGAGACGGAGGCGCTCTGCCCGACCTTTTCGGAAAGCTGGTCGAGATAGGGCTGGACGAGGCGGGG
>CBIMFD010000113.1:0-10269 GCA_966243085.1 uncultured Shinella sp. | reverse complement strand
CTTACCGCCCTCCTCCTCGCCACCGGCCTTGCCTTCCCCGCCTCCGCACAGGAGGCAACCCCGCCGGAGCTGACGGACGCCAATGTCGGGGCGGTGATGGCGCAGGCGGTGGACGATGTCATCCGGCCGGGCTACCGCGCCTTCCATGCCTCCGCCGGGGTCCTCGCCAAGGCGACCGCAGATTTCTGCAAGACCCCTTCCGAGGACTCGCGCAAGGCCGTGGATGCGGCTTTCCGACAGGCGGTGATCGACTGGGGCCGCATCGAGATCGTGCGCATCGGCCCGGTGCTCGACGACAACCGCTTCGAGCGCATCCTCTTCTATCCCGACCGCAAGAGCACAGGCCTCAAACAGGTGCAGGCGCTGCTGCACGAGAAGGACGAGGCCGATACCGATCCTGCCAACATGGCCGGCAAGAGCGTGGCGATACAGGGGTTCGGCGCACTCGAATTCGTGCTCTACGGCACCGGATCGGAAACGCTGATGGCGGCGCCGGAGAGCTTCCGTTGCCGCTACGGCGCAGCCGTCGCCGCCCATATCGAGACGACCGCGGACCAGCTTGCGGCCGCCTGGGACGCGCCGGGCGGCGTGCAGCAGGATTGGAAGCATCCCGGCCCGCAGAACCCCGTCTTCCGCACCGGCAAGGAGGCGATGACGGCGCTGCTCGGCATTCTCGTGCACGGCGCGGAGGCGGTGCGCGACCAGCGCATCGAGACCTTCTACCGCGACGGCGGCACGGCACGGCCGAAATCGGCCGTCTTCTGGCGCTCGGGCAACACCTGGACGTCGATCGACGCCAATCTCGACGGCCTGAAGACGCTGTTCGACAAGTCCGGCATCGCCGAATTCGTCGATCCCGGTCACACCTCCCTCAGCGGCAATGTCGACTTCGTGCTGACGGCGCTGCGCAATGTTGTCCAGACCATCGATCCCGACATCGAGAGGGCCGTCACGACGCCCGCCGAGCAGCAGAAGATCGCCTTCCTGCTCGTCAACACGCGCGACCTCATTGTCAGCCTCAACGGCGATTTCGGCGGGGCGATCGGGCTCGGCGCCGGCTTCTCCTTCGCGGACGGCGACTGATGCGCGCGGCGGGCGGGCAAAGCACCTTCCTCGACCGCCGCGCCTTCCTGCGCATGGCGGGCGCGGCGTGGCTGGCGACGCTCGGGCCCCGCGCGTCCTTCGCGCTTGCCCGTGCCGATGCGGTCTTCGCCTCCGGCTACATGGACCATGAAGGGCGGTTCGGCATCGCGGTGCTCTCGGAAGACGGCACGGTGATCGACCGCACGCCGCTGCCGGCCCGCAGCCACGGCATGGCATATTCGCCTGCGACGAACCATCTCGTCGCCTTCGCCCGGCGGCCGGGCACCTTCGCCCTCGTCATCGACCGGAGCGGCAAGGCCGCACCCATCACCATCGCCGCCGCCGAGGACCGGCATTTCTTCGGCCACGGCTGCTTTTCGCCGGACGGGCGCTTGCTCTATGCCAGCGAGAACGATTTCGACGCCAATCGCGGCGTGATCGGCCTCTACGACGCGCGCGACGGCTACCGCCGGATCGGCGAATACTCGACCTACGGCATCGGCACGCACGACCTTTCCGTCAGCGACGACGGCCGGCTGCTGATCGCGGCGAACGGCGGCATCGAGACCCATCCGGACTTCGGCCGCACCAAGCTCAACCTCGACCATATGGAGCCCTCGCTCGCCCTCATCGACGCGGCGACGGGCGGGCTCGCCCAGCGGCATGCGCTACCGGAGAAGCTGCGCCAGCTCTCCACCCGCCATATCGACCTCGACGAGAAGGGCCGTATCTGGTTCGCCTGCCAGTACGAAGGGCCGCGCAACGACCTGCCGCCGCTCGTTGGCCATTTCGGCGAGGGCGAGGACCTGACCTTCCTCTCCCTACCGGAGGAAACCACCATCGGCCTTGCGAACTATGTCGGGGCAATCGCCGTCAACCGGCGCGAGGGGCTGGTCGGCCTCACCTCGCCGAAGGGCGGACGCTTCGTCGTGCTCGACGCAGTCAACGGCCGCGTCCTTCGCGAGGAGGACGTGCCGGATGCCGCCGGCATCGCCGCCGCGCCGCACGGCTTTGCCGTCTCGTCCTATGAGGGCCGCTTCGCTGCGCGCCGGGAAGATGTGGCCTGGGACCAGCATATCGCCGGCCTTGCGCCGCTGCGCTGACGCGTGGCACAGAACGCTTGCGGTGCGGGATGGACCGTGCCAACGTCCGCCAGGTTTTCCCGGCCGGCGCGCCGAACGAGTGGCATCCCATGACAGATTTCCCCCCGCCGGATTTTTCCGGCCGTATCGCAAGAAGCTTCGCCAAGCAGGCGGCCATGCGGCTGATCGGTGCGGAGCTCACCCGCATCGAGCACGGCACGGTGGAGATCGAGCTGCCCTTCGAGGAGAAGCTGACGCAGCAGCACGGCTTCCTCCATGCCGGCGTCATCTCCGCCGCGCTCGACACGGCCTGCGGCTATGCGGCCTATTCGGTGATCGACGCGGATGCCTCGATCCTCACCATAGAGTTCAAGGTCAACCTGATGTCGCCCGGGCGCGGCGAGCGCTTCCTGTTCCGCGGCGAGGTCACCAAGCCGGGCAGCAACATCATCGTGGCGGACGGACGCGGCTATGCCATCTCGGACGGCCCGGCCAAGCTGATCGCCTCGATGACCGGTACCATGATGATCGTGCGCGGCCGGGAGGATGTCGCCGGATGAGCATGAGCCTCAAGACAGCCGGCACGCGGCGCATCCTCTATGTGATGGCGGTCGACGCCGAATACGGGCCGTACCTCAAGGCTCGCATCACGCCCTTCATGACCGGTGTCGGTCCGGTCGAGGCGGCCGTGCAACTGACGCTCGCCCTCTGCCACCTCGAAGCGGAAGGCAACCTTCCCGATCTCGTCGTCTCGCTCGGTTCCGCCGGCTCGGCAAGCCTCGAGCAGACCGGTATCTACCAGGCGATTTCCGTCTCCTACCGCGACATGGACGCCTCGCCCCTCGGCTTCACCCGCGGGGCGACGCCCTTCCTCGATCTGCCGGCGGAGGTGCCGCTGCTGGCGCGCATTCCCGGCATTGCCGGCGCGCGGCTTTCGACCGGGGCGAACGTGGTCTCGGGCGCGGCCTATGCGGCGATCGACGCCGACATGGTGGACATGGAGACCTACGGGGCGCTGCGTGCCTGCCAGGCCTTCAACGTTCCGTTCATCGGCCTGCGCGGCATTTCGGACGGCAAGGCAGAGCTCACCCATATCGGGCTGGACGGAATATCTCCACGTCATCGACGAGAAGCTCGCCGCCGCCGTCGACGTGCTGGAGGCGGCCATCGCTGGCGGCAGCATCGTTTCCAACGGCTGAAAATCCGGCATTCCCCCGTTGCGCGCCGCGCGGATATTCTTTAAAGGCTCGCCATGACCCAGACAGCCCATCCCGATAGCGTCCTCATCATCGATTTCGGCAGCCAGGTGACCCAGCTCATCGGCCGGCGCGTGCGCGAAGCAGGCGTCTATTGCGAGATCATCCCCTTCCAGTCGGCGGAGGAAGCCTTCCACCGCATGAAGCCGAAGGCGGTCATCTTCTCCGGCGGCCCCGCCTCGGTGCTCGACCAGGGCAGCCCCCGTGCACCTGAGGTCGTCTTCGATTCGGGCCTTCCCATCCTCGGCATCTGCTACGGCCAGCAGACGCTCGCCACCCAGCTCGGCGGCACAGTCGAGGGCGGCCACGCCCGCGAATTCGGCCGCGCCGACGTCGAGATCCTTAAAAGCAGCCCGCTCTTCGACGGCTTCTGGGAGGTCGGCAAAAAGTATCCGGTCTGGATGAGCCACGGCGACCGCGTCACCGTCGCGCCGGAGGGCTTCGAGATCATCGGCGTTTCGGAAAACGCTCCCTTCGCCATCTGCGTCAACGAGGCGAAGCGCTACTACACCACCATGTTCCACCCGGAAGTGGTGCATACGCCGGACGGCGCGAAGCTGCTCTCCAACTTCGTCCACAAGATCGCCGGCATCAAGGGCGACTGGTCGATGTCGGCCTATCGCGCCCGCGCCGTGGAAGCGATCCGCGAACAGGTCGGCGACAAGCGCGTCATCTGCGCCCTTTCGGGTGGCGTGGACTCGTCCGTTGCAGCCCTCCTCATCCATGAGGCGGTCGGCGCGCAGCTCACCTGCATTCTCGTCGACCACGGCCTGATGCGCAAGAACGAGGCGGCCGACGTCGTCGCCATGTTCCGGGAGCACTACAACCTGCACCTCATCCATGTCGACGCCGTCGACCGCTTCGTCGGCGAGCTGGAGGGCGTCTCGGACCCTGAGACCAAACGCAAGATCATCGGCCGCCTGTTCATCGAGGTCTTCGAGGACGAGGCGAAGAAGCTGGGCGGGGCGGATTTCCTCGCCCAGGGCACGCTCTATCCCGACGTCATCGAGAGCGTCTCCTTCACCGGCGGTCCTTCGGTCACGATCAAGTCGCACCACAATGTCGGCGGCCTTCCCGAGCGCATGAACATGAAGCTCGTCGAGCCGCTGCGAGAGCTCTTCAAGGACGAGGTGCGCGTGCTCGGCCGCGAACTCGGTCTGCCCGAGAGCTTCATCGGTCGCCACCCCTTCCCGGGGCCGGGTCTTGCCATCCGCTGCCCGGGCGGCATCACCCGCGACAAGCTGGAGATCCTGCGCGAGGCCGACGCCATCTATCTCGACGAGATCCGCAAGGCAGGCCTCTATGACAAGATCTGGCAGGCCTTCGCCGTGCTGCTGCCCGTGCAGACGGTCGGCGTCATGGGCGACGGGCGCACCTACGAATTCGTCTGTGCGCTGCGCGCCGTCACCTCGGTCGACGGCATGACCGCCGACTTCTATCATTACGACATGAACTTCCTCGGCCGCGCCGCGACCCGCATCATCAACGAGGTGCGCGGCATCAACCGCGTCGTCTACGACGTGACGAGCAAGCCGCCGGGCACGATCGAGTGGGAGTGAGGGGGTAAGGCGGCCGGGGAAATCCCTAGGCCGCCGACCTGCCCTGCCTTGCCAGATAGACGATCTGGGCCGTGAGGCCGACGACGAGGATGGCCAGCAGCCCGCCCTGGGCGCCCAGAAGCAGCGGCGATTGCAGATCGGTCACCAGCGGGTGGCCATCCGGGACGCGGCGCAGGATTTCGGTGACGGTCGGCACCATCAGCAAGAATGCGCTGAGGCTGAGACAGACGGTTTCGAGATATCTCGCCGCGCGGGGCGAGCCCGGGATGCGTTCGATCCCATAGCCAACGATCAGGAAGAAAATGGTTGCAGCGCCGATGGCGTAGCTGACCGGCTGATGGGCGACGAGGAACGCCGTTGCCGCACCGACGAGCATGGAAACGAAGTAGACGGCGCCCGGCGCCGACCGGGGAACGATCCGGCCGTGCCGGACAAACATGTAAAGCGCCATGGGGATGGCCGGCAGGCTGCCGATCGTGTGGACCCAGCCGAGGGGGGAAATTCCGAACATTGTCTGTGCCTTTCTCGTTTATATCCTGACCTACTAGTCGGTAGGCATTCGGGTCATGCATAGGCCTACCGGCAAAGCGGCGGTTTCAGGGGGCGATGCGCTCCAGCAGGGGGCGGGTGATTGCGCCGAAAACTGCGGCGTCACCGTAGGCGCGCGCCGACAGCATGGCGCCATGCACGGTGGCCATGAACATTTCGGCATGATCCCTTGCAGATCCCGTCAGCGAGAGGCGGCCATCGGCGGCGCCACGCTCCAGAACGGAGGTCAGCCAGTCCGAAAGCCCGCGGAAATGCGCGCGCACTTCAAGCGCCACAGCTTCGGGCAGAACCTCGATCTCACCGGCCAGCAGGGCGCAGACGCAGAAGGGCTGGGACGCGTCGGCGATGCAGGCCTCCCAATAGCCGACATAGGCTCGGAGCTGCCCGAGCGGATCGGGGATTTCCTGTTCCAGCCGGCGGATTCCGGCCTCGACCTCTTCCCGGTACGCGCCAACCAATATGCGCACGAGATCCGATTTTGCAGGAAAATGATGGTGGATGCTCGCCTTGCGAATGCCGACGACGGTCGAGATGTCGGCATAGCTGAAACTGTTGTAGCCGCCCCTGACGATCAGGGAACGCGCGCAACGGAGAATGTCCTCAGCCGTAGTCGATAGATTGCTCATGGTGGTTATCTATCAATTAGTAGGTAGATTGGCAAGGGACTTTCGCAGTATGAAGGGCGCGAGCCGAATGCGCCCTTCACGCCGGCCTCGCGTCAGGCGTTGCCGATGAGGATGCCGGCGGCGAGGACCAGGCTGCCGCCGAGCACGACCTGGAGGGCGGCGCGCAGGAACGGCGTTTCCATGTAGCGGTTCTGAATGAAGGCGATGGCCCAGAGCTCCACGAAGACGACCATAACCGCGATGGAGGTCGCCAGCATGAAATTCGGGATGAGATAGGGCAGCGCGTGGCCGAGGCCGCCGAGCGCCGTCATGATGCCCGAGGCAAGGCCGCGCCTTACCGGCGAGCCGCGGCCGGAGAGCTTGCCGTCGTCGTGGGCGGCCTCGGTGAAGCCCATCGAGATGCCCGCGCCGACCGAGGCCGAGAGGCCGACAAGGAAGGTCTGCCAGGTATCCTGCGTGGCGAAGGCGGCCGCGAAGATCGGCGCGAGCGTCGAGACCGAGCCGTCCATGAGGCCGGCAAGGCCCGGCTGCACGTAGGTCAGCACGAACTGCCGGCGCGCCGTCTCGTCCTCCTCCGCCTTCACATCCTGCGGCGTGTGCTTTTCGCCGAGCCGCCGTGCGAGCGATTCATGGGACTTTTCCGCAAGGGCGAGGTCGCCGAGCAGCTTGCGCGTCGCCGCATCCTGCGTGCGGGCGGCCGCCTCCAGATAGAAGCGGTGGGCGGCCGCCTCCATCGCCTCGGCCTGCGCGCGGATCTTTTCGAGCGGCATGTTGCGGATCAGCCAGTCAGGCTTGCGCTCGGGAAAGTCGCGGACATATTCGCGTCGGACGAGCGGGATGCGCTCGCCGAAGCGGGCGACGTGCCGGTCGATCAGGAGCTGGCGATGGTGGCTCTCCTCCGCCGCCATCTCCTCGAAGACGCGGGCGGAATGGGGATAGGCCTCGCGCAGCGCATCGGCATAGGCAAGATAGATGCGCCCGTCGTCCTCCTCCGAGGAGATGGCAAGCGCAAGGATTTCCTGCTCGCCCAGGGATTCCAGGCTGCGTTTGCCGGTGCGGGAGAAGCGGAAGAACATCGCGGATTATCCAGTTTAGAATAATTCTAAATATAGGATGGAGCCGCGCATGGTCAACCTCGACAGCAAGCCTTGCGTGCGGTTAGAGTGGCGGCTGATGGATGCAAGGGACGAGACGTGACCGCCGGATTGAAGCCGCTTTCCGCAAGCCGCGACACGCTGCTCGACCGTCTCGGCCGCCGTCTCGCCGGAAAGCTGCAGACCCAGACCTCCGGCTACGAGCCCTATACGCCCTCCGACCCCGAAACGCTGGCGCGTACGCTGCGGCCCGGCGACATACTGCTCGTGGAGGGCAATCAGAAGATTTCGGCCGCGATCAAGTACCTCACGCAGTCGACATGGTCCCATGCCGCGCTCTTCGTGGGCGAAGCCGCGCCCCTGACGCTCGACCAGGCCGCGCTTCCCGCGACGGAGCGGCCGCAGCTCATCGAGGTCAATCTCGGCGACGGCTGCATCGCCGTGCCGCTCACAAAATACCGCACCTACAATACGCGCATCTGCCGGCCGGTCGGCCTGACGCCGGAAGACCGCGACACGCTTGTCACCTTCATGGTCTCGCGGCTCGGCCTCAAATACGACATGAAGAACATCACGGACATGCTGCGCTTCTTCCTGCCGGCGCCGCCCGTTCCGGTGCGCTGGAGGCGCCGCCTGATTGCCTTCGGTTCGGGCGATCCGACGCGGGCGATCTGCTCGACGCTGATCGCCGAGGCCTTCCAGAAGATCGGCTATCCGATCCTGCCGAGCATCACGCATGCGCCGGGCCACGCCGCGGCGACCTCGACCTATTCACGCGAGGAGATATTGCATATCCGCCATCATTCGCTCTACACGCCGCGCGACTTCGACCTCTCGCCCTATTTCGAGATCGTCAAGCCGACGCTGAAATACGGGTTCGACTACAAGCGGCTGGAATGGGCCCCCGACCGCGAGGGCCCGTAAAGGGCAATCAGCCCTGGCGCAGCGGCGAGATGGAGATTTCCACGCGCCGGTTCTGCGCGCGGCCCATTTCCGTGGCGTTGGAGGCGATCGGCCGTTCGAGACCGTAGCCCATGGCCGACATGCGCCGCGGATCGACGCCGCGCGAGGCGAGATAGTTGGCGACCGAGTTCGCGCGGCGGTTGGACAGGTCCATGTTGTAGTCGGCATTGCCGACCGAATCGGTATGGCCGTCCACGTCGATCAGCGTCTTGTCGAACTTGCGCAGCACGATCGCGACGGAATCGAGCGTCGGGTAGAAGGGCGGGATGACCTGGTCCTGGTCCGTGGCGAAGGTGACGTTGGACGGCATGTTGAGGACGATGCGGTCGCCGGCGCGCGTGACCGAGACGCCCGTGCCCTCAAGCTGCGCGCGCAGCTCGGCCTCCTGGTTGTCCATGTAGTTGCCGATGGCCCCGCCGGCGAGCGCGCCGACACCGGCGCCGATCAGCGCGGCATTGCGGCGCTGCACGGGATTGTTGCCGATCAGGAGGCCCGCGACGGCGCCCATGCCGGCGCCGATGGCGGCACCGCCGGCCGTGTTGGAGACCTTCTGCTCACCCGTATAGGGATCGGTCGTCGTGCAGGCGGAAAGATAGGCCGCGGCAACGGCGATAAGCGCGCATTTCTTGTACATGAGTGTCCCCGGATCGTTCGATGATTCTGCTTGAATCTAGCGATTGCGGCAGGAACATGAAAGAGGCCGGCCGCGCCTAGCTTTCCTCCTGCGCACCGGACGTGACGCCGGCACTGGCGGCGACCACCAGCCCGGTGCCCAGCATCTGCAGGGGCGTCATCGGCTGGCCGAGGACGAGGAAGCCGGCGAGCGCGCCGAGTGCCGGTTCGAGGCTCATCAGGATGCCGAAGGCGGACATGGGCATGCGGCGCAGCGCGATCATCTCCAGCGCATAGGGAAAGAGCGGCACGAGCAGGGCAAGGCCCAGCATCATCGAAAGCCCTTCCGGGCTCATCGCTTCGGGCGTGCGCGGCAGGCCGAAGGGCGCGGCGGCGACGGCCGCGACGATCAGCGACATGGCAAGGCCCTCCAGCCCCCTGAACGCCTTGCCGGCCTGCTTGACGAGGACGATGTAGGTGCCCCAGCCGACGGCGGCCGCCGCGGCGAAGAGCACGCCGACCGGATCGCCGACCCAACCCTGCCCGTCATGGGAGAGCAGCAGCACGCCCGCGAAGGCGGCGAAAGGCCAGACGAGCCGCCAGCCGCCGCCAAGCGAGACGGTCGCAACGGCGAGTGGGCCGAGGAACTCGATGGCGACGGCAAGGCCGAGCGGGATGCGCTCGATGGCCGCGAAGAAGCAGAGCGTCATCGCCGCCATGGTGACGCCGAGCGTCAAGGCGCTCTTCCACTGTGCGCGGCCATAGGAGCGCACCGGCGGGCGCACGATGAGCGCCAGGATCGCCGCCGCGATGACGAGCCGCAGGAAGGTCGTGGCGAAGGGCCCGTAGAGGGAAATCGCCGTCGCCGAGAAGGCCGAACCGAACTGTACGCTGGACATGGAACCGAAGCACAATAGGATACCCGCAAGGAGCCTCGTGTTCCCCGAGCCCGAAAGCCCGCCGCCGCCCTTCGCCGCCTGTTCATCCGCCATGAAAAATCCTCCGCCCTGCCGTCCTAGAGGAGGGCCTGCCTGCCGGCAAATGGATAATCGTGACGCCTTGCTTCAGGAAAATTGATGGCCGTCGTCAGCCGGCGATGCCCTTCAGCGTGTTGGCGACGTTGAGGCCGATTTCCTGAACGCCATAGCCGCCTTCCATGACAGTGAGCACCGGCACGCCGCTCGCGGCAACGGCCTTGCCCATCGTCACATAGTCGGGCGAGGTGAGCTTGAAGAAGGAGATCGGGTCCTTCTCGAAGGTATCGACGCCGAGCGAGAGCACGATCACCTCGGCCCCGAAGGCGGCGATGCGCCCCAGCGCATCGAGAAGCGCCGCTTCCCAGACCGCATAGGGCGTGCCCGGCGGCATCGGATAGTTCCGCGTCGTTCCTTCGCCCGCGCCCTTGCCGGTCTCCTCCGCATAGCCGAGGAAATGCGGGAAGGCTT
>CBIMFD010000112.1:0-10295 GCA_966243085.1 uncultured Shinella sp. | reverse complement strand
CCAGCGTCTTCAACTGCCGCTCGACGGCGGCTTCGACCGCGTCGGCAAGGGCGGGGCTGTCGGTGACGAGGATCGACTGCGCGCCGGCATCGTGCTCGGCCTGGGCGAGGAGGTCGGCGGCGAGCCAGTCGGGATCGTTGTCGCCGTCGGCAATGACGAGAACCTCGGAAGGTCCGGCGATCATGTCGATGCCGACGGTGCCGAAGACCTGCCGCTTGGCGGCGGCGACGAAGGCATTGCCGGGGCCGGTGATCTTGGCGACGGGGGCGATAGTTTCCGTGCCGTAGGCGAGCGCGGCAACGGCCTGCGCCCCGCCGATGCGATAGATCTCGTCGACGCCGGCGATGCGCGCGGCGGCAAGCACGGCGGGGTTGACCGCGCCGTCCTTGGCCGGCACGACCATGACGACGCGCGGTACGCCGGCGACCTTGGCCGGCACGGCGTTCATCAGGACGGAACTCGGATAGCTCGCGGTGCCGCCCGGCACGTAGAGGCCGACGGCGTCGATCGCCGTCCAGCGCGAGCCGAGGCCGACGCCGATATCGTCCTCGTAGATGTCGTCCTTCGGCTTCTGGCGGGCGTGGTGCTTCTCGATGCGCTGGGCGGCAAGCTCCAGCGCGGCGACGATCTTCGGGTCCACCGCATCATAGGCCGCATCGATCTCCTCCAGCGATACGCGCATGGAGGTGACGGAAAAATCGAGGCCGTCGAACTTCTTGGAATAGTCGGCGAGCGCCTTGTCGCCGCGCGCGCGCACGTCGTCGACGATCGTGCGCACGATGATGTTGACGTCTTCGGAGACCTCGCGCTTGGTGGTCAGGAAGGCAGCGAACCGGCTCTCGAAATCGCTGCTCTGGTAGTCAAGTCTGATCGCCAAGTCGCTTGTCCCTGTCGTCTCCCGGCGGCAGGCGCCGGATATGCCTCAAACCGCCGGATGGCGGGGTTTCAAGCTGGTTTCCCATGCCCCGCCGGTATCTGCAAGCTGAACTTCGACGCATTCCACATCGAGGGCGATGGAAGCGTTGCCGGAAAGGATGAGCTCGAGGGTGCCGTCCGGCCCTTCGTCTTCGGGCGTGAAGTTGACGGCGAGAAGCGAAAAGACGGCCTCCCTGTCCTTGCGGTCGATGCCGAGCGAGCGCACGGCGGAAACGCGCTTGAAGGCGACGACCGCGCGGCGGCGCTCGAAGCTCCTGCCGCGGCGCTCCGCCGTCTCCCAGACGAAGCGGTTGACGACGACCGAAAAGACGTGGTGCCGGGCATCGTAGGAGAGGCCGTCGGTCTTGAAGACCGCGTCCTGCAGATGGGCGGAGACGATTGCGAGGTCTTCCGTGTCGAGGGCGAGCAGTTTCAGGCTGTCCATGATTCGTGTCCTTCCCGCGGACGCCGCCATGCGCGGCATCCCGAATATTCGATAAACGAGATAGGACGGCGCGCGGCGGACTGCAACCGCCGCGCTGGCGGGATCAGTCGCTGACGCGCTCGACGACGGCGCCGCAGCGGGTGAGCTTTTCTTCCAGCCGCTCGAAGCCGCGGTCCAGATGGTAGACGCGCGAGACCATGGTCTCGCCCTCGGCGGCAAGGCCGGCGATGACGAGCGAGACGGAGGCGCGCAGGTCCGTCGCCATGACGGGCGCCCCGCGCAGCCGCTCGACGCCCTCGATCTTGGCCGTCTGGCCGGAGAGCGAGATCTTCGCGCCGAGGCGGGCGAGTTCCTGCACATGCATGAAACGGTTCTCGAAGATCGTCTCGGTGATGTGCGAAGTGCCGCTCGACTTGGTCATCAGGCCCATGAACTGCGCCTGGAGGTCGGTCGGGAAGCCGGGGAAGGGGTCGGTGACGACGTCGACCGGCTTGATGCCGCCGCCGTTGCGCACGATGCGGATGCCGCTTTCCGTGGAGGTGATCTCGGCGCCGGAGCGGCGGATCGCCTCAAGGGCCGTGTCGAGCAGGGCGGCATCCGTGCCTTCCAGCACGACGTCGCCGCCCGTCATGGCGACGGCCATGGCATAGGTTCCGGTCTCGATGCGGTCCGGCAGGACGCGGTGGCGGGCGCCCGAGAGCTGGGTGACGCCCTCGATGGTGATGGTGGAGGTGCCGGCGCCGGAGATCTTCGCGCCCATGGCGTTGAGGCACTTGGCAAGGTCCTGCACTTCCGGCTCGCGCGCGGCATTGCTGATGAGCGTGGTGCCGCGGGCAAGGGTCGCCGCCATCATCATGACATGCGTCGCGCCGACGGAGACCTTGGGGAAGGTGTAGCGCGCGCCGATCAGGCCGCCTTCGGGCGCCGTTGCCTCGACATAGCCGCCGTCGATCTCGATCCTCGCGCCGAGCGCGGCAAGACCCTCGATGAAGAGGTCGACCGGGCGCGTGCCGATGGCGCAGCCGCCCGGCAGCGAGACGCGGGCCTTGCCTTCGCGGGCGAGCAAGGGGCCGATGACCCAGAACGAGGCGCGCATCTTGGAGACGAGCTCGTAGGGTGCGGTCGTGTCGACGATGTTGCGCGAGGTGAAGTGGATCGTCCGCGAATAGCCCTCGCCCTGGCGCTCGCGGCGGCCGTTGACGGAGATGTCGGCGCCGTGGTTGCCGAGAATGCGGATGAGCTGCTCGACGTCGGCAAGGTGCGGCACGTTTTCCAGCGTCAGCGTGTCGTCGGTAAGCAGCGACGCGATCATCAGCGGCAGCGCGGCGTTCTTGGCGCCGGAGATGGGGATGATGCCCTTCAGCTCGTTGCCGCCTACAATCCTGATACGATCCATGTGTGACTACGGGCCGGGCCCGCCTTTCTCAAAGAATATCGGCTTTCGGAAGATGGCGGCCTCTTTAGAGCATCGCGATCGAAAAATGAAGACCGTGCCGGCCGCGTGGTTTTCTGCGCGCCCGGCTCGCGGAAACCGTCCCCCGTCGCCTTCGTTTGAAGACATGCCCGACTAACCGTCCGATTCGTCTTTTTTTGCGGCAGGAAGGCCCACCGTCTCGTCCGCGGCGCCGGCGCGCCGGGCCCGCGCCTGTTGTTTGCGGCGCTGGAGATTGTCGCGCAGCGTCTTCGCCAGCCGCTCCGCGCGCATCTCCGCCTCCGTCCGGATCGTCCTGCCTTTCGTTTCGTCCTCGCCGCTCATACCGTCCCGTCCATCCCCCGCAAAGCGGGCTCCCGTCAGTTTTGTTGCGATAATCGTACATTGGCCGCTTGCACTACCGGATGACCTGTGGCAATAGGCCCTCGCTCACGCGAAGCAGCCCTGTTTCGCCGGATGCTGCTATAGCTCAGGGGTAGAGCACTCCCTTGGTAAGGGAGAGGCCGAGAGTTCAAATCTCTCTAGCAGCACCATTTCTCCTCCCGTTCTACCCGTTTCCGATCGCACCCGTCGTCGTCTTCCTGCGTGTCTTGCCGGGCGGTTCGCCGACGATGCGCTTGAAGGCGCGGGCGAAGGCGGCTTGCGAGCCGAAGCCGAGGCGGCGGGCGGCGGTGTCGATGGCGAGCTTGTCGCGGCGGAACCATTGTTCGGCAAGGCGCATGCGCAAGGCAAGCACGTAGCGCTGCGGCGTCATGCCCGTCACCTCGACGAAGCGTTTGGCGAAGACAGAGCGGGAGCTGCCCATTTCCTGCGCCATGTCGGCGAGCGTCCAGTTGCGGCCGGGCTCGCGGTGGAGCGCGGCGATGACGCGGCCGAGCCGCGGGTCGCGCAGCGCCTCGATCCAGCCCGTCGCATCGCCGCAACCGCATTCCACCCAGCCGCGCACGATGGAGGCGGCGATAACGTCGGCAAGGCGGGCGAGGATGCCGGCCGAGCCGACGCGCTCCTCGGACATTTCCCGCTCCATCGCGGTGAGCAGCGGCATCAGTTCCGGCTGGCGGCCGATCAGCGCGCCGACGGACATGACCTGCGGCATGAGGCCGACGAGGGGATGGAGCGTATCCAGTTCGAATTCCATACGGCCGGTGAAGATCAGCGTGTCGTTCTCCCGGTCCGCGGACGTGATGCAGGCCTCCACGGCCGCGACCTCCGGGCAGAGCGGCTTTCGCGTATAGCTCTCGTAGTCGCGCATCTGCACGTTCGGGCCGGTGACGATCTCGTGCATCTCGCCGCGCGGCAGGAGCACGGCATCGCCGCAGCCAAGTTCGCGCCCGCTCTCGCCCGGCGCCCTGAGGAGCACCCTGCCGCGCGCGACGAAGTGGAAGCGGGCCTCGGGGGCGGCCGGAAAGCGGATGCCGAAGGGCGGCGTGAGCTGCAGCCGGCCGTAGCTCGCTCCGCGCAGGCGCATGCCCATCAGCAGCTCGCTGACGGGATCGTGGGTGTTTTTCGAGAGGTCGGACGATCGATCAAACATTGCGGATAAAATGACATTGTGCGTCTTCGTTTTCAACCCACCTTTCCGGTCACATATTTCAACAGGAAAGGGATAACAGATGACGGATGCAACAATCATAGTGCCGGAGAGCGAGGCGGATGCCCGCCCGGCCTGGGGCGGCGTCCTGTCGATGACGCTCGGCGTGTTTGCGCTGGTGGGCGCGGAATTCCTGCCCGCAAGCCTCCTCACGCCGATGGCCGCCGATCTCGGCATTTCGGAAGGCATGGCGGGGCAGGCGGTGACGGCGACGGCGGCCGTGGCGCTCGTCACCAGCCTTCTCGTCACGGTGGTGACGCGCAGGCTCGACCGGCGGCTCGTCCTGCTCGGCCTTTCGGTGCTGCTGATCCTGTCGAACCTGCTCGTCGCCTTTTCCGACAGCCTTCCCATGCTGCTCGGCGGGCGCGTGCTGCTCGGCATGGCGCTCGGCGGCTTCTGGACGCTCTCGGCGGCGACGATGATGCGGCTGGTGCCGGAGGCCCATGTGGCCAAGGCCCTCTCGGTGATGTTCCTCGGCGTCTCGGCGGCCACGGTCTTCGCCGCGCCGGTCGGCAGCTATGTCGGTGACATGGTGGGCTGGCGCAACGTCTTCCTCGGCGCGGCCGTGCTCGGCGCGCTGTCCTTCATCGTGCAGGTCGTCACCCTGCCGTCGCTGCCGCCGCGCGGCCATTCGCGCTTCGGCACGTTGGTCGAGGTGCTGAAACGGCCGGGTGTGGGCTTCGCAATGCTCGCGATCCTGCTCGTCTTCACCGGTCATTTCTCCTTCTTCACCTATATCCGCCCCTTCCTCGAAACGGTGACGGGTATCGGCGTCGAAGGCATCTCGGCCGTGCTGCTCGGCTTCGGCATCGCCACCTTCTTCGGCAATTCCCTCGGCGCGGTACTGCTGGAACGGTCCATGCGCTTCACGCTGGCGGCCATGCCGCTGGTCATGGGGACGCTGGCGCTCTCGCTTTCGGCTTTCGGCGGCAATCTCGTCGCCGATGCCGCCATGGTGGCGCTCTGGGGCCTCGCCTTCGGTGCGGTGCCGGTCGCGTGGTCGACCTGGATCACCCGTGCCGTGCCGGACGAGGCCGAAAGTGCCGGCGGCCTCTTCGTCGCCGCCATCAACTTCGCCATTGCGACCGGCGCGGCGGCCGGCGGGGCGCTCTTCGACCTCAGCGGCGTTTCGAGCGTCTTCGTCGCCAGCGGCGCCGCGCTGTTCCTGGCCGCACTGACGATCCTGACCGCGGTGCGCACCCGCCCGGCCTGACGGGCGGCCGGCGATCCCGAGTGGATCGCCGGCGGCTTCTCGCCGGTGCGAAAACCCGCTATTGCGGCATTACCGCATCTTCGGGAGCCCCTCATGGATTTCATGCGCCTCTTGCAATCGCTGGAAGAGCTGCTCTACGAGCTGGTCTCCTGGATCGTCTTCTATCCGGTGACGCTCTGGCGCGTCCTCACGCGGCCGCAGGAGATGATGCGTTACGCGGACAACGAACTCGGCGATACGCTGGAAGAGCGCTACAAGGACACCCTGAGCCCGCCGCTCTTCCTCCTCCTGACATTGCTCTTCTCGCATGCGCTTGAACTCGCGCTGATCGCCCACCGGGATGATGGTCTGCTGCCGGAGGTGATGCGCAACGACACCAATCTTCTCCTCTTCCGCGCCTTCCTGTTCGGCATCTTCCCGCTGCTGATGGCCGTGCGGCTCTTGCGGCGGGCGGGCGCGCCGCTCGATCGCGATACGCTGAAACCGCCCTTCTACAGCCAGTGCTATGTCGCCGCGCCCTTCGCCTTCGGCCTCGGCGCCGGCCTCAATGTTGCGCGCGCCGGCCATCACGAGATGATCCTGCTCGGCAGCGTGATCGTCGGGCTCTCGTTGCTGTGGTATTTCATCGTGGAGGTCCGCTGGTTCCGGCGGGACTTGCAGGTGGCCTGGCCCGCCGCGGTCTGGCTCGTGCTGAGCACGCTGGTAGGGGGCGCTTTGCTCGTCGTCCTCGCCGCGGTTGTTGCCGCCTATGCCTTCGGCGCCGCGCGCTGACGAAACTTCGCCCTGTTGCCGCAGGCGCTTTTCGGTCTAGAACACCGGGTCAGGAATTCGGGAGAAACGGCGCGTGATGATGACGGCAGGAGATTTTTCGCGGGGAACATATGTCGGGCGCGTCTGGCGGCCGGACGTGCAGGGGCCGGCAATCGTGGTGCTTCGGGGCGACCGGCTCGTCGACATCACCTCGGCCGATTGCCCCACGATGCGCGACCTCATGGAAAAGGGCGATCCGGCCGCCTTCGCGCATGCCGCGTCCGGCGAGGACCTCGGCGCGCTCGATGCCGTACTGGACACCTCCGTGGAAGGCACGGGGAATTTTTCCGCGCTTCATCTGCTGGCCCCCTGCGACCTGCAGGCGGTCAAGGCCTGCGGCGTCACCTTCGCCCGCTCGATGATCGAACGCGTGATCGAAGAGAAGGCGGCCGGCAATCCGGCGCTGGCGGAAAAGGTGCGCGGCCGCGTCACCGCCATCATTGGCGACAGCCTGCGCGACCTGAAGGCCGGCTCCGAGGCGGCGGCGAGGGTCAAGGCAGCGCTGATCGAGGAAGGCGTCTGGTCGCAATATCTGGAGGTCGGCATCGGCCCGGATGCGGAAGTCTTCACCAAGGCGCCGGTGCTCTCCTCCGTGGGCTGGGGCGCCTCGGTCGGGCTGCACCCGGTCTCGAAGTGGAACAATCCGGAGCCGGAAATCGTGCTCGCCGTCGACAGCGCCGGCCGCGCCAGGGGCGCGACGCTCGGCAACGACGTGAACCTGCGCGACGTCGAGGGGCGCTCGGCGCTGCTGCTCGGCAAGGCGAAGGACAACAACGCCTCCTCCGCCATCGGTCCCTTCATCCGCCTCTTCGACGAGACCTATTCCATCGAGGACGTGCGCAAGGCCGACCTAGACCTCCTGATCGAGGGCGAGGACGGCTTCGTGCTGAAGGGCCGCAGCACGATGCGCGAGATCAGCCGCGACCCGCTCGACCTCGTCTCGCAGACCGTCGGCCGGCATCATCAGTATCCGGATGGTTTCATGCTGTTCATGGGCACGCTCTTCGCGCCCGTGGAAGACCGCGACGCGCCGGGGCAGGGCTTTACCCACAAGACGGGCGACCGTGTGACGATCTCGAACCCGGATCTCGGCGCGCTCGTCAACACGGTGCGCCTTTCCACCGAATGCCCGCCCTGGACCTTCGGCATCGCCGCGCTGATGCGCAATCTTTCCGGCCGCGGACTGCTCTGACATGGGCGAGGGCGTCCTCGACGAGACGAGCCGGAAAATCCTGCGGTTGCTGCAGAGCGAGCCGGACCTGACCGTCGCCGAGATCGGCGAGCGCGTCGGCCTCAGCCACACGCCCTGCTGGCGGCGCATCAAGGAGATGGAGAAGCAGGGCATCATCCGCGGCCGCGTCATCGCCGTCGATCCGAAACGCGTCGGCTTCGAGGTCTCGGTCTTCTGCTTCGTCAGGCTGAAGCAGCACGACGAGGAGACGCTGCTGGAGTTCGAGCGGGCGGTGAAGGACATGCCCGAGGTCGTGCAGTGCTATTCCATGACCGGCGACCACGACTATGTGCTGCGGGTGCTGACGAGCAGCGTGCGGCAATACGAGGAGATATTGAAGAAGGCGCTGCTCAAGCTGCCGGGCGTCGGCTTCGTCAATTCCAGCTTCGCTCTCGACGAGCTGAAGAACACGCATCGCGTGCCGCTTTGAACAAAATAGGATGGCTTTGCGTGGGAAGGCACGCTTGACGGACGCCATCCTCATGGCACGGTTCCCAAACGCGAAAATAAGGACCCGCTCCTCCCAAACCGTGACTAAGCTCCTACATTAGGAGGATGGCTTTCGTGGAGGAGAGCCATCGAGGAGGAAGTCATGCTGAAGCAGAGCTTTTCTCTCGAGGACAAGTATACGGCGGAGGAAGGAAGGATCTTCCTTTCCGGCATCCAGGCCCTCGTGCGCCTGCCGATCGTGCAGATGCGGCGCGACCGTGCCGCAGGGCTCGCCACCGCCGCATTCATCTCGGGCTATCGCGGATCGCCGCTCGGCGGCTACGACCAGCAGCTTGCGAAAGCCGGCAAGCATCTGGCGGCGCACGACATCGTGTTCCGGCCGGGCGTCAACGAGGATCTGGCCGCCACCGCCGTCTGGGGCACGCAGCAACTGCACCTGTCGCCCGGCGCGCGCTACGACGGCGTTGCCGGCTACTGGTACGGCAAGGGGCCGGGCGTCGACCGCTGCGGCGACGTGCTGAAGCACGCCAATGCCGCCGGCACGTCGAAGCATGGCGGCGTGCTCTGTCTTGCGGGCGACGACCATTCGGCCAAGTCCTCGTCCATTCCCCACCAATCCGACCACGCCTTCATGTCGGCGCTGATCCCGGTGCTCTATCCCTCGTCGATCCACGAATTCGTCGAATACGGCCTGCTCGGCACGGCGATGTCGCGCTATTCGGGCTGCTGGGTCGGCATGAAGTTCATCGCCGACACGGTCGAGACCACGGCGTCCGTTGATCTTGCCGGCGAGCGCCGCCGGTTCGTCATCCCGGAGGATTTTGAGCTGCCGCCGGGCGGGCTCAACCTGCGCTGGCCCGATCCGCCGCTGCCGCAGGACGAGCGGCTGCAAACCTACAAGGGCTATGCGGCCATCGCCTTTGCCCGCGCCAACCGGGTGGATGAGGTAACGCACGACGCCCCGCGCGCCCGCTTCGGCATCATCGCCTCGGGCAAGGCCTATGAGGACGTGCTTCAGGCCCTGAAGGAGCTGTCCATCGGCCCTGCCGAGATGGCCGAGATCGGCCTGCGCGTCTACAAGGTCCGCATGCCCTGGCCGCTGGAGCCGGAGGGCGTGCGCGAATTCTCGCAGGGGCTGGAAGAGGTTCTGGTCGTCGAGGAGCGGCGCGAGATCATCGAGAACCAGATCAAGCAGCAGCTCTTCAACTGGCATCACGGCGAGCGGCCGCGCATCATCGGCAAGTTCGACCATGAGGACCATCCGTTCCTGCCGCTCTCGCAGGCGCTCTCCGTCGGCATGGTCGCCCGCGCGATCGCCGCGCGCCTCCTGCATTTCGAGTTCGACGCCGGCCTCAAAAAGATAATCGCCGACGAGCTCTCCTACCTGCTGGAGCGCGAAAAGCTGCGCAAGGCCCATGCTGCGCCGGTCGAGCGCGTGCCCTATTTCTGCTCCGGCTGTCCGCACAACACCTCCACCAAGGTGCCGGAGGGAAGCCGCGCGACGGCGGGCATCGGCTGCCATTACATGGTGCAGTGGATGGACCGCTCCACGACCACCTTCACCCATATGGGCGCCGAGGGCGTGCCGTGGTCGGGCATCGCCCCCTTCACCGACGAGAAGCACATCTTCGTCAATCTCGGCGACGGCACCTATTACCATTCCGGCATCCTCGCCATCCGCCAGTCGGTCGCGGCCGGCGTCAACATCACCTACAAGCTGCTCTACAACGACGCGGTGGCAATGACCGGCGGTCAGGCCGTCGACGGGCCGCTCAGCCCCGAGGCGGTGACGCGCCAACTCCACGACGAGGGCGTCGCGCCCATCTATCTCGTCTCCGACCATCCGGAAGCCTATTCCGCCTCGACGCTCGCGCCCGGCACCATCGTGCGCCACCGCGACGAGATGGAGAGGGTGATGCGGGATATCCGCGAGGCGCCCGGCTGCTCGGCCATCGTCTACGTGCAGACCTGCGCGGCGGAAAAGCGCCGCCGGCGCTCGCGCGGCCTGATGGAGGACCCGCCGGTCCGCCTGATGATCAACCCCGCCGTGTGCGAGGGCTGCGGCGACTGTTCCACCCAGTCGAACTGCGTCTCTGTCGAGCCGCTCGACACCGCGCTCGGCCGCAAGCGCAGGATCAACCAGTCCTCCTGCAACAAGGACTATTCCTGCCTCAAGGGCTTCTGCCCCTCCTTCGTGACGGTGGAGGG
>CBIMFD010000111.1:0-10308 GCA_966243085.1 uncultured Shinella sp. | reverse complement strand
CCCATGCAGATGTACTTCATCTCCAGGTAGTCGTCCGCGCCGTGGGCGGAGCCTTCGCGGCCGAGGCCGGATTGCTTGATGCCGCCGAAGGGGGCGGCTTCGGAGGAGATGAGGCCGGTGTTGACGCCGACCATGCCGTATTCCAGGGCTTCCGCCACCTTCCAGACCTTCTTGAGATCGCCGGCAAAGAAATAGGCGGCAAGGCCGAATTCCGTGTCGTTGGCCTGCGCGATCACGTCCTCGACCGTGTCGAAGCGGAAGAGCGGGGCGACGGGGCCGAAGGTCTCTTCGCGTGCGACCGTCATATCCCGCGTGACGCCCTTCAGCACGGTCGGCTCGAAGAAGGTGCCCTTGTTGGCGATGCGCTTGCCGCCGGCGACCACGCTCGCCCCCTTGGTGACAGCATCGGCGATATGCGCCTCGACCTTCTCTATCGCGGCCTCCTCGATCAGCGGACCGATGGTCGTGCCCTTGTCGAAGCCGTCGCCGACGGAAAGTTCGGCGACCTTCTTCGCCAGCTTCTCGGCGAAGGCGTCATAGACGTTGGACTGCACATAGAGCCGGTTGGCGCACACGCAGGTCTGGCCCGCATTGCGGTATTTGGAGGCCATGGCGCCTCCCACGGCGGCGTCGAGATCCGCGTCATCGAAGACGATGAAGGGCGCGTTGCCGCCGAGCTCCAGGCTCACCTTCTTGATCTGGTCGGAGCACTGGCGCATCAGGATGCGGCCGACCTCCGTCGAGCCGGTGAAAGAGATCTTCCGCACCTTGGGATTGTAGCAGAGCTCCTTGCCGATGGCCGGGCCGTCCGTGCCGAGAATGACGTTGAAAACGCCCGCCGGAATGCCCGCCTTCTCGGCGAGAATGGCTAGGGCGATGGCCGAGAGCGGCGTCTGCTCGGCCGGTTTGGAAACGACCGTGCAGCCGACGGCGAGCGCCGGAGCGACCTTGCGTGCGATCATCGCGGCCGGGAAGTTCCACGGCGTGATGGTGCCGACGACGCCGACCGGCTGCTTGATGACGAGCATGCGCCTGTCGGCGGACGGGGCGGGGATCGTTTCGCCGTTGATGCGCTTGGCCTCTTCCGCATACCACTCGACGTAGGACGCCGCGTAGAGAATCTCGCCGCGCGCCTCGGGCAGGGGTTTGCCCATCTCGGCGGTGAGGATCGCGGCCAGTTCGTCGGCATTGGCGACGATCAGGTCGTTCCACTTGCGCAGGAGCGCGCTGCGGTCCTTGGCCGGGCGGGCGGCCCACAGGACCTGCGCGCTATGGGCGGCATCGATGGCGGCGGCCGTCTCGCTCGCACCCATTTCCGGCAGCGTCGCGAGCGTCTCGCCCGTCGCGGGGTTGAAGACGTCGAAGGTCGCCGCACCGTTGCCGCCGATCCAGTTGCCGTTGACATAGCCTGCATCGCGCAGGAAATCGGTCGAGTTCAGGTGCCGGGTAAGGGCATCGTAGAAGGCCATGTTTCGTTCCTTTCGGACAGGAAGGAGCGTTCACCCGGAGCGATGCTCCGGGTGTTGCCCTTGACGGATGGGGTTCAGCTATCGATCAGGCCGCGCGGGCTTCGACCATCGCCGCTTCAAGGATATCGAGCGCTTCGGCGAAGACCTCGTCCTGGATGGTGATCGGCGCGAGGAAGCGGATGACGTTGCCGTGGACGCCGCAGGTGAGCAGGATCAGGCCCTTTTCGAGGGCCTTGAGGCGCACCTTGTTGGCGAAATCGGCGCTCGGCTGCTTCGTCGTGAGGTCGTTGAACTCGACGGCGTTCATGAAGCCCGGACCGCGGATGTCGACGATCTCCGGAACCTTGTCGCGGAGCGAGGCAAGGCGCTGCTTGAGGCGCGCGCCGAGGTTTTCCGCACGGTTGCACAGGTCCTCGTCCTTGATGACGTCGAGCACGGCATGGGCCGCCGCAACGCCGATCGGGCTGCCGGCATAGGTTCCGCCGAGGCCGCCCGGACCGGGCGCGTCCATGATCTCCGCGCGACCGGTGACGGCGGCGATCGGGAAACCACCGCCGAGGCCCTTGGCCATGGTCATGATGTCGGCGGCGATGCCGTAGTGTTCCATCGCGAAGAGCTTGCCGGTACGGGCAAAGCCGGTCTGCACCTCATCGGCGATCATGAGGATGCCGTGCTGGTCGCAGATCTCGCGCAGCGCCTTCATGAAGGGAACCGGGACCGGATAGAAGCCGCCTTCACCCTGCACCGGCTCGACGATGATCGCGGCGACCCGGTTCGGATCGACATCGGCGGCGAAGAGCTTCTTGAGGACGGCAAGCGACTGCTCGACCGTCGTGCCGTGCATCTCGACCGGGAAGGGCGCATGGAAGACGTCGCCCGGCATCGCGCCGAAGCCGACCTTGTACGGCACGACCTTGCCGGTCAGCGCCATGCCCATGAAGGTGCGGCCGTGGAACCCGCCGGAAAAGCCGATGACGGCCTGTCGACTCGTGGCGGCGCGGGCGATTTTCACGGCGTTCTCGACGGCTTCCGCGCCCGTCGTGACGAAGATCGTCTTCTTGGCGAAGTTGCCGGGGGTGATGGCGTTCAGCCGCTCGGCGAGCTCGACATAGTTCTCATAGGGCACGACCTGGTGGCAGGTATGCGTGAAGCGGTCGAGCTGGTTCTTGACGGCCTCGATGACGCGCGGATGGCGGTGGCCGGTGTTGACCACGGCGATTCCGGCGGCGAAATCGATGTAGCGATTGCCCTCCTTGTCCCAGATTTCCGCATTCTCCGCCCGGTCGGCGTAGATCTGCGTGGTCATGCCGACACCGCGGGAAATCGCGGCGTTCTTGCGGTCTGTCAGAGGCGTTGCGGTCATGGCGCTATCCTGAATCTGGAGGGCTTCATACAATAACTTGCATTTTTTCTGCAAGTCTCAAGTGGAATTCCTACATTTTTTCTGCAAGAATGCAACGGCGATTTTCGATATCCCGGCGCACTCTACAAGAGGTGCTATAAGCGGACGATACGACAGAATCGGGGATTTGGCATGATGGGTGCGAACGAACCCGTTCATTACAAGGTAGCGGAGGCCGCGCGGCTGGCCGGCGTCTCGGCCTCGACGCTGCGGCTCTGGGAAACGCAGGGCCTTGTCGTGCCCGGCCGCTCGCAGACAGGCCATCGCCAGTACAGCGCCGAGGACGTCGCGCGGCTGAAGCGCATCGCCTGGTATCGCACCGAGCGCGGCCTCAACCCCGCCGCCATCCGCGAGGCGCTCGAAGCCGAAGACCCGGTCGGCGAGACCGCCTCAGCGGAAGGCGACGCGCCGCAAGGCATCGGCCGCAAGCTCCGGAGCCTGCGCCATGCCGCCGGCAGGACGCTGGAGCAGGTGGCCGGCGACGTCGGCATCGCCACCTCCGTCCTCTCCACTTTCGAGCGCACCTCACAGGGCGTCACCTTCCGCGTGCTGCACGACCTTGCCGACTATTACGGCACGACCGTCTCGAAGCTTTCGGGCGAGGAGGAAACGGCCGAGCGCTCCGTGGTGCGCGCGGGAGAATGGAAGCTCTGGCCGGAAACCTCGCCGGGCGTCACGGTGCAGGTGCTGGCCGACGGACGGAACATGATGGACTGCCACCGCTTCGTGCTCGCCCCCGGCGCCTCGTCGGACGGCGCCTACAGGCACGAGGGCGAAGAATTCGTGCATGTGCTATCCGGGCAGGTCGAGATCGTGCTGGACGGGCATGAGTTCCACGACCTTGGCCCCGGCGACAGCCTCTATTTCGAAAGCGCCCGGCGCCACGCCTGGCGCAACCGCCACGACGGCGAGACGGTGCTGATCTGGATCAACACGCCGCCGACCTTCTAATTTCGACGCTTTAGCTGCTGTTCGCGGAAGAAGATGAAGAGGCCGGAGGCGACGATGAAACCGGCGCCGAAGAGCATGGCCGGGCGCGGTGCATCGCCGAAGAATATCCAGCCGAAGATCACCGCCCAGAGGAGCAGCGTATATTGCAGCGGCACGACGGTCGCCGCATCCGCGAGCTTCAGCGAGCGGTTGACCAGCATGTGCGCGCTCATCGCCACGATGCCGAGGAGGCCGAGAAGCCCGAAATCGACAGGCCGCACGGGCGCCCAGCCGGCGGGGTCGGCAAGGCACCAGACGCCGGAAAAGACGGCCGCGCCCGCCACCTGCCAGAAGACGAGCGTGGTGTCGGGCGCCGCGCGCAGCGTGCGGCCCAGCACCATGGCAAGGCCGAAGGCAAGGCTTCCCGCAAGCGCGATGAGCGCGGGCAGCGTGAATGTGTCCTTCGACGGCGACAAGGCGATGAGCACGCCGACGAAGCCGACGACGATGGCGCTCCAGCGGCGCCAGCCGACCTTTTCCCCGAGCAGGAACGGCGAGAGCGCGGCGACGTAGATCGGCGCGGCGAGCCAGTAGGTCATGGCGTCGGCGAGCGGCATGTAGGCGACGGCGAAGTAGAAGCCGGAGGCCTCGAAGGCGAAGAGCGCCGAGCGCAGGAGATGCAGCCTCGGCCGGTCGACATCGACGAGGCGCCGCCAGCCCATGCGCCAGAAGAACGGCGCCAGCACCATCAGCGCGGCGAGGCTGCGGATGAGCATGAGCTGACCGACCGAATAGGTCGACACCAGCCATTTGCCGAGCACGTCGTTCAGCGAGAACATCAGCATGCCGAGCAGCATCAGGAGCACGCCGAGGCGGGCGGAGCCGGAAGCATGGGGCGGGGAAACGGCGATATCGGACATGGCGCACTCGGCTCTTCGATCCGCAGCCCTGTGGCACATTCCCGCCGGGCGATCCAGTCAGCAATTTTGATGGCTTCATCAGGAAAGCGCCGGTTGATCCTTCCGGGCGGGACTGTAACACTGGGCCTCCATTCACGAGGCTTCCCGATGACGACTGAAAAGACCGCCGGACGCCGGCTGCGATCGCAGGACTGGTTCGACAACCGCGACCATATCGACATGGCCGCGCTCTATCTCGAGCGTTTCATGAACTACGGCATCACGCCCGAGGAGTTGCGCGCCGGCAAGCCGGTGATCGGCATCGCGCAGAGCGGCAGCGACCTGACGCCCTGCAATCGCCACCACATCGAACTGGCCAAGCGCGTGCGTGACGGCATCCGCGATGCGGGCGGCATCCCCATCGAGTTCCCGACCCATCCGATCTTCGAGAACTGCAAGCGGCCGACCGCCGCGCTCGACCGCAACCTTGCCTATCTCGGGCTCGTCGAGATCCTCTACGGCTATCCGCTCGACGGCGTGGTGCTGACGACGGGCTGCGACAAGACAACGCCCTCCGCGCTGATGGCCGCCGCCACCGTCGACATTCCCGCCATCGTGCTTTCCGGCGGGCCGATGCTCGACGGCTGGAACGACGGCGAGCTCGTGGGCTCCGGCACCGTGATCTGGCGCTCGCGCCGCAAGCTCGCCGCCGGCGCGATCGACGAGACCGAATTCCTGCAGGCGGCGATGGATTCCGCCCCCTCGATCGGCCATTGCAACACGATGGGCACGGCTTCGACCATGAATGCGATCGCCGAGGCGCTCGGCATGTCGCTGACCGGCTGCGCGGCCATTCCCGCCGCCTATCGCGAGCGCGGCCAGATGGCCTACCGCACCGGGCGGCGCGCGGTGGAACTGGTGCTGGAGGATATCCGCCCCTCGCATATCCTGACGCGGCAGGCCTTCCTCAACGCCATCCGTGTCAATTCCGCCATCGGCGGCTCAACCAACGCCCAGCCACACCTGATGGCCATGGCAAAGCACGCGGGGGCGGAGCTGAAACCGGAGGACTGGCAGCTCCATGGCTACGATATCCCGCTGCTCGCCGACGTGCAGCCGGCCGGCCGTTTCCTCGGCGAGCGCTTCCACCGGGCAGGCGGCGTGCCGGCCATCATGCGCGAACTGCTCGACGCCGGGAAGCTGGACGGGGCCTGTCCCACCGTGACGGGGCGCAGCATGGCGGAGAACCTTCAAGGAAGGGAGGCGAGCGACCGCGAGGTCATCCGCCCGTACGGTGCGCCGCTGAAGGAGCGGGCGGGCTTCCTTGCGCTCAGCGGCAATCTCTTCGATTTCGCCATCATGAAGACCTCGGTCATTTCCGAGGAATTTCGCCAGCGCTATCTGAGCGAGCCGGGTCGCGAGGGCGTCTTCGAGGGCAGGGCGGTCGTCTTCGACGGCTCGGAGGATTATCACCGGCGCATCAACGATCCGTCGCTCGGCATCGACGAGCGCACCATCCTCGTCATCCGCGGCGCGGGACCGCTCGGCTGGCCGGGCTCGGCGGAGGTCGTGAACATGCAGCCGCCGGATCATCTTCTCAGGCGCGGCATCACCAGCCTGCCGACCATCGGCGACGGGCGGCAGTCCGGCACGGCTGACAGTCCCTCGATCCTCAACGCCTCGCCGGAAAGCGCGGCGGGCGGCGGCCTCGCCTGGCTTCGCACCGGCGACACGGTCCGCATCGACCTCGAAAAGGGACGATGCGACATGCTGGTCGACGACGCCGAGATCGAAAGGCGCAAGGCCGATGGCATTCCGCCGGTGCCGGCGGACGCGACGCCCTGGCAGCGGCTCTACCGCCAGACCGTCACCCAGCTTGCGGACGGTGCCGTCATCGAGGGTGCGGCCGATTTCCGGCAGATCGCGCAGACCCCGCCGCGACACAATCACTGACGGCGGTCAGCCGCGCCGCGCGACGAGGATGCCGACAAGCACGATCGCCCCGCCGACCCCCTGCATCACGCCGACCGGTTCGGCAAGCAGGATCCAGGCAAGGATGGCGGCGACGACCGGCTGGAGAAGCAGCGTCAGCGAGGAGAAGGCCGTCGGCAGATAGGCGAGCGCATAGGTGACGAGGCCCTGGCCGCCGACATGGCTGATCAGGGCAAGGCCGAGCACCATGGCCCAGCCGAAGAGCGTCACCGGCACCATGTCGCCCTCCGCGAAGAAGGCGACCGGCAGGATGCAGACCATCGCGGAGAATGTCGTCCAGACCATGATGCGCAGCGTCGAGAAACGCGTGCGCACATGGCCGAGCGCCAGCATGTAGAAGGCATAGAAGATCGCCGCGACGATGGCCGTCGCATCGCCCGCCAGTTGCCCGCCGCCGATGGCCGCCGGCCCGCCCTTCAGGACGATGACGCCGACGAGCGCGAGCGCCAGCCCCGAAAGAAAGACCGGCGTGATGCGCGTGCGGAACAGCAGCCAGGAGCCGAGCGTCACGAAGATCGGCGCAAGATTGGTGAGCAGCGTCGCGTTGGCGACGGATGTCATGTGCAGCGCCTGGTGCCAGGCGGCAAGGTCGGCGGCGAGGAAGACGCCCGGCATCAGCAGGATGAGGTAGTCCCGCATGCCGGAGGGCGTGTCGTCACCCTGCTCGATCGCGCGCGAGGCGATGAAGAACGGCAGCAGCGCGAGCGCGACCCGCCAGAACGCGGTCGCCAGTGGCCCCACGTCGGAGAACCGCACGAAGATCGGCGAACCGCCAATGGCGGCGCCGCCGATCAGGAGAGCGATGAAGGCAAGACGGGCCTGCGGCGAGGAAGCAATGGGGGACAAGGGAAGGGTCCAGAGAAGGGCAATGCGAGCGAGCTATCAGACCCGGCCGGTTTCAGCCAGATAGGCGAGGGCGATTTAACGGAAATCTTTGCGTAAGAAGCAAGGCCCTCTCTGCCTGCCGGCATCTCCCCCAAGGGGGAGAAAGGCTGGCAGCCTGCCTTTCCCTCAATTCTTGAATGCTGAGAGTGCCGCGGGTCAAGTCCCTCCCCTGTGGGGAGGGGTTGGGGAGAGGTCCTTCTACGCCGCGTCCGGCCGGTGGACCGTCTTGACCTCCAGAAAATCCTCCAGGCCGAAGATGCCGCCCTCGCGGCCGTTGCCGGATTGCTTGAAGCCGCCGAAGGGGCTGCCGTAACGGTGCGGACCGCCGTTGATGTGCACCATGCCGGCACGCAGGCGGGCGGCGACGCGTTCGGCACGCTCCGGGTCGCCCGTCTGCACATAGGCGGCAAGGCCGTAGGCCGTGTCGTTGGCAATCGCGATGGCCTCCTCTTCCGTATCGAAGGGAATGATCGACAGGACCGGGCCGAACACCTCCTCGCGGGCGATGCGCATATCGTTGTTGACGTCGGCGAAGATCGTCGGCCTGACGAAATAGCCCGTCTCGAAGCCGTCCGGCTTGCCCGGTCCACCGACGAGAAGGCGGGCACCCTCCGCGACGCCCGCCTCGATCAGTGCCTGCACGCGGCCGAACTGGATATGCGAGACGAGCGGGCCGATATGCTCGCCTTCCTCCTCCGGATTACCGACCCTCGCCTCCTTGCCGGTGCGCTCGGCGATCTCCAGCACCTTGTCGTAGACGGAGCGCTCGACGAGCATGCGCGTCGGCGCATCGCAAGACTGGCCGGAATTGTTGAAGCATTCACGGATCGTACCGGAAACGCGATCCTCCAGGTCGGCATCCGCGAAGACGAGGTTCGGCGACTTTCCGCCGAGCTCCAGCGTGACACGCTTGACCGTATCGGCCGCATCCTTGCTGACAGCGATGCCTGCACGGGTGGAGCCGGTGAAGGACATCATGTCGACATCCTTGTGGCGGGAGAGGGCCGCCCCGCACTCCACGCCGTCGCCGTTGACGAGGTTGAAGGTGCCGGCCGGGAAGCCGGCCTCGTCGACCATCTCGGCATAGAGCATGGCGTTGAGCGGCGTGAATTCGGAGGGTTTCAGCACGCAGGTGCAACCCGTCGCGAGCGCCGGCACGACCTTCAGCGCGATCTGGTTAATCGGCCAGTTCCACGGCGTGATGAGACCGCACACGCCGATCGGCTCGCGCCGCACGACGTCGCCGTTCGGCAGCACTTCGCGGCTCTTGAGACGCTTCAACGCGTCGATGAACCCCTGGAGATGGCCGACGCCGACATCGGCCTGCTGCTCGGTGCTCATGGTGATCGGCGCGCCGAGTTCCTGCGTGATGGTGCGGGCCATCTCGTCATAGCGGCGCTTGTAAACGGAAAGCAGCTTCTCGAGGAGTGCGATCCGTTCCTCCACGCTGGTGCGGCTGTAGGTGACGAAGGCCCTCCTGGCGGCCGCCACGGCGCGATCGATATCGGCGGCGGTGCCCATGGAGATGACGGCGATCGGCTTTTCCGTCGCCGGGTTGAGCACCGAAAGGTCATGCGGCTTCAGCGGATCCACCCATTGACCGTCGATGTAGAACTTGCGCTTGTCGAGCATCCTCGTCTCCCTGTTGTTCCTTGTTCCCGGACGGAATGTCAGATGCCCCTTGGGCAAGCGCAATACCACCCGGGGCGTGTTCCACGCCCTTTGGGCCGCGATGCTAGCCGGCCGGCGGCGAAGGTCAAGCGCAGCATTCCGATCCGCTGCCGGCAAGCTCTTCGAGGATGGGGCAATCGGGTCGGTCGTCGCCGTGGCAATGGGCGGAGAGATGCTCCAGCGTCCGCACCATTTCCTCAAGGAGCCGCATCTTCACCTTCATTTCCTCGACATGTTCGCTGGCGATGCGCTTGACGTCCGCCGAAGCGCGGGCGCGATCCTGCCAGAGCGCCAGCAGGCCGCGGATCTGCGCGACGGAAAAGCCGAGGTCGCGCGCCCGGCGGATGAAGGAGAGCGTCGAAAGGTCCTTCGGCCCGTAGATGCGATAACCGGCGCCCGTGCGGCCGGCCGCGCGGATGAGGCCGATCTCCTCGTAGTGCCGGATCATCTTGGCGGAAACGCCAGTCGTCGAAGCCGCTTCGCCGATATTCATGTCCCGTCCCTCCCGAATGGCGGTTGGAATCGCTTCAGCCTGAGCGCGTTCGATACGACGAACACGCTGGAAAGCGCCATGGCGCCGGCGGCCAGCGCCGGCGAAAGCTGGAGGCCGAAGGCGGGATAGAAGAGCCCTGCAGCAACCGGAACCAGCGCGACATTGTAGCCGAAGGCCCAGAAGAGGTTCTGGCGGATATTGCGCATCGCCGCCTTGGAGAGCGCGATGCCGGTCGCTACGCCCCGCATGTCGCCGGCCATCAGCACCACGTCGGCGCTCTCTATGGCGACATCCGTGCCCGTGCCGATGGCGATGCCCGTATCGGCGGCGGCAAGTGCCGGCGCGTCGTTGATGCCGTCGCCGACAAAGGCGACCTTCTTCGCGCCGCCGGCCGCAAATTCGCGCACCGCCGCGACCTTGCCTTCCGGCAGCACCTCCGCGATCACCCGGCCGATGCCGAGGCTTTCCGCGACGGCCTCGGCCGTCCGGCGGTTGTCGCCGGTAATCATCGCCACCTCGACGCCGAGCGCCTTCAGCGCGGCGACGGCCTGCCTGCTCGTCGGCTTG
>CBIMFD010000110.1:0-10337 GCA_966243085.1 uncultured Shinella sp. | reverse complement strand
GCGTCTGGTCGCATTTTGACACGGTCTTGGTGCTGTGATGAAAAAAGCGGATTACGGCTCAGTTTCGACCGACAATATACGCGGCTTCGGCCTCCATCTCTGCAATGTCCTGGAACCGGTCGGCGATGCGGGCATGCGGGCGGCCGCCATCGGCGGCGGCAATGGCAATGACGATCTCGTCGGGATGCGGCGCGTCGGCAATCTGGAAGTTGGCGGTGAGGAAGTGGGAGCGCTTGCCGTTCTCGCACTTGTGCATCATCGGCAAGGAGAGCAGGGCGCCGGGCGCATTGCGCGTATTGGCGAATTCCAGATAGTTCGTGCCGCCGATCGCCTGGCGGAAGGGATTGCCGAAGCGCAGCGTATGGATCATCGCCGAGGCATGCTCGATTTCGCCGTTGACGCCGACCGCGGCCGCCTTGCCGCAAGCCTCGATTCTGTCCGCCGGCATTTGCGCCAGCAGCCGATGGGTTATCTCTTCGCTCAACGGCCCGGCAACGTCGATGATCTCGGGCCGCAGGATCTCGACGAAGCCTCTTCCGACCCAGGGATTTTGAAGGATGGCGGCGACCACGATGATGTTGAGGGGACGCGGCGCGGCCTTGCCGCCCTCGATGTGGGTTTCCTCGATAAAGGTGCAGATCTTTCTGATGCCGAGCGCCATGTCTTTTCCGCGGTCCGTTGAACGTTCCCTCAACCTAGCGTGCAGCGGCTCGCGATCTTCCTATCATTCCGGGGAAAGGGAGCGGCCGTGCTCCTCCGAAAACAAGTAGCATTCGCAGGCTTTGCGCCGCATTATCGCGGGGCTCAGATGGGAGTACGCGACGGGTCAGATGGGAGTACGCGACGGGTTGGACCAGAAATCACGGATACTTTCGCTTCGCGACGTTGCCAGCCAGATCAACAGCGGCGGCGACCTGGCGACCGTGCTGCAGCATCTGATTGCGGCTGCCTGCCGCCACGCGAACTGGGCGCTCGGCTCCATCATGGGCATCGATGCCGCGCATGGTTATGCGCATGTCATCGTGCGGCATGATCCCACGCTCATCCAGCGCGACCTGCCCGACCGCTGGGAACTGGCGACCAGCCCGTCGCTGATCGCGCTCCAGCGCAACGAGCCGGTCTATCTGCGCGATGCGCGTGAAAGCGCGGAGTTTCCCGGCTACCGCAAGGAGGCCTTCGAGCGGGACTATCGCACCGTGCTGGTCATGCCGATGAACTGCGCCGATGCCGAGGGCCGGCCGATGGTGCTGAGCGTCATCGCCCGCACGGTGACGGAGGTCACGGAAGACGATCTCGCCTTTCTCGGAACGATCATCCATCTCGGCGCAATCGCGGTGGAAAAGCAGCATCGCCTCGCTGCAGAAAAACGCGCCTCGGAGCGGCTGGATCGGGTGCTCACGGCGCATACCTCGCTGCTGGAGCATGTGCTCAGCGACGGGTCTGTCTCCTCGCTGGCCGCGATGGTCGGCAGGTTGCTGCCCAATCCGCTCGTCGTCGTCGATTTCACCGTCAATCAGGTGATCGCCGGGCGCTCGCCGATCGCGACAGACTTGGAAGATGCGGCATGGCAGGCCGCGGCCCCGACCGTCTTTTCCCGCACACTCACCAAGGCGGCCCGCGATGCCGTCGAGAACGGAACCCTGGAAACGGCGACAATCCTGCTGGATGACGGCGCGCGGCGGCTGCGTGTCTCCGCTCGGATCGAAGCCCTGACGGTCGACCGGCAACTGGTGGGCGCGCTCGTCGTCTTTCCCGGCGCGGTCACCGAGGGCGAGTTGGACCAGCTCATGCTCGACAGCGCCAAGTTTGCGCTGAGCGTGCAGATGATGCGTTCCTTCCTGCGCTTTCGTTTCGAGACGCGCACGCAAAGCGAGCTGTTTTTCGAAGTCGTCGAACGGCGCTGGCGCGATGCTGCGGATGTCACCCAGCGCGCCACGCGCCTCGGACTGGAGTTTTCCGCGCCTCAGCAGATGATCGTCGTTGATTTCCCGGAAAAAGCGAAGGCCTTCGGCGGCGGTTCCGTTGATGTCGAGCATACCCTCTCGCGCATCCTGCGGCAGGCTTCGCTGGAGGCAAGCCTTGTCGCCATCGATGGCGGTGTCGTCTGCCTCGTGCCGCATGAGGCGGGGCGAAAGCAGGAGCGCACGACAAAACTCATGCGCCGCATGGCCGATGAACTGGGCCGCTATTTCGATGAGGCGCCGGTCATCGTTGCCGGAAACCGCTGCGCCGGGCTGGAAGACTACCCCGCTGCCTGGGAGCGGTGCAGCCGGATGATCCGCATCGGGCGTTCGTTCGGGCTGACCGGGGCACTCTCCACGCAGGATTTCGGTCCGCTGCCCATACTGGTTTCCGCCGCCGATGTGGGCGACGTGCGCAGTTTCGTCCGCGAAAGCATCGGCGCCATTGCCGAACACGACCGGGAGAACGGCACGCCCTATCTTGAAACGCTCTCGGCCTATCTCGAAGAGGGCTGCCGCAGCCAGGCCTGTGCCGATCGTCTCGGCCTGCATGTGACGACGCTGCGTTACCGGCTCTCGCGCATCCAGGAGCTCTTCGGCATCGATGTCGAGACGGCGGAAAGGCGCTTTTCCGTCGAGCTCGCCCTGCGTCTCTACGGCGTCATCGAGAACCACGCCTTCAGCGAACGCTGACGCCTTCGGGCTCTCCTTCGAAGCGCAGGAGAACTCTTTGTCGCTCTCCTCCGCCTGGGAGGAAGAAGCGGCAGCTCACCGGCGGTAGCTTCCTCTCAATGAACCGGAGAGGAGGTCGGGATGGCGGAGCAAGCGGCAGCACAGGATGCACCGATCGACCCGATCGCGCTGCGCCGGGCCTTCGGCACCTTCGTCACCGGGGTCACGGTCATCACCACGCTCGAAGCTGACGGCACGCCGCGCGGCATGACGGCGAATTCCTTCACCTCCGTGTCGCTCGATCCGCCGCTTCTGCTCGTCTGCGTCGCCAAGTCGGCGTCCAGCTATGCGGTGTTCAAGGCGGCGGACTGTTTTGCGGTCAACATCCTGCATGAGGGACAGGTCGACGTATCGGCGACCTTCGCCTCGAAGGCGCGTGACAAGTTCCAGTCGGTCAACCACGACCGGGCGCATACAGGTGCGCCGGTTCTCACGGACAGCCTGACCTGGTTCGATTGCAGCCTTCACAGCGCGGTCGATGCCGGCGACCACGCCATCCTGATCGGCCAGGTGCGCGCTTTCGGCACCAGCCCGACCGCACCGCTCGGTTTCTGCCGCGGCCGTTACGCCAGCGTGAAGGACCCGTTGCCGACCGGCTGGCTCGCCTCGCACGGCATGATCATCGGCTATCTCATCGAGGCGGGCGACAGCCTGCTGCTGCGCTCGGATGGCAGGGGCGGCTGGGCTTTGCCGTCGGCGCGCCGGCGTAAGGCGGACAGCCAGCTTGTGCTCGACGGCGGCGATGCGCTGCACCTCGTGCCGGAAGAAACCTTCCTCTATTCCGTTTTCGACGTCGCCGATAGCGATCCCGGTTATCTCGTCTACCGCGCGCGCCTTGCGGACAAGGACGCCACGAGCAATCTCCCCGCCGCCCTTCGCTTTTTTCCCGTCGACGACCTGCCCTACGACACGATCGCGACCCATGAGCTGCGCTCGATGCTGCGGCGCTATGGGCGCGAGCGGCTGGCGGGCCGCTTCGGCATCTACATGGATTCCGACGATGGCGGCCGGGTCGCGATGATCGACGGCGAAGCCCGCGCCTGGCTCCAGGCCTCTCAGGACCAAGGACAATGACATGAAGACGACAGTCAGCTCCATCGAGGGCTCCCGCCAGACGCTGTTCATCGGCGGCCGGTTCGTGGCGCCGAAGAACGGCAACTACATCCAGAGCTTCGATCCGACGACCGGCGCGCCCTGGTATGAGTTTGCCGAGGCCGATGCGGACGATGTCGAGATGGCCGTCGCCGCTGCCAATGCCGCTTTCCGCAATCCCGAATGGCGGCGCATGACGCAGACCGACCGCGGCGCGCTGGTGCGTCGCCTGGCCGAACTCGTGCGGGCCAACGCCGACAGGCTCGCCGAGATCGAGACGCGCGACAACGGCAAGCTGCTCAAGGAGACGCGGGCGCAGATGCGCGCCATGCCGGACAGCTACCACTACTTTGCCGGCATGGCCGACAAATTGCAGGGGGACACGATCCCGATCAACCGGCTCGACACGCTGAACATCAACCTGCGCGAACCGCTCGGCGTCATTGGCATGATCACGCCGTGGAATTCACCGCTGATGCTGCTGACCGGTACGCTGGCGCCGTGCCTTGCGATCGGCAACACCATCGTCATCAAGCCTTCCGAGCATGCGACGGCCTCCACGCTGGCGCTGGCCGAACTCATCCACGAGGCAGGCTTCCCGGCCGGCGTCGTCAACGTGGTGACGGGCACCGGCAAGAGCGCCGGCGAGGCGCTGACCCGCCATCCGGGCGTCGCGAAATACGTCTTCACCGGCAGCACCGCCACCGGTCGCCGCATCGCCGGAAACGCCGCGCAGAACCTCGTGCCCTGCTCGATGGAGCTTGGCGGCAAGTCGCCCCATGTCGTCTTCGGCGACGTGGATATCGAGCATGCGGTGAACGGCGTCGTCTCCGGCGTCTTCGCCGCGGCGGGCCAGACCTGCGTGGCCGGTTCGCGCTGTTTCGTCGAGGCGAGCGTCTACGAGAAATTCGTCGAAGCGCTCGTCGCCCGCACGCAGCGTATCCGCGTCGGCCTTCCGACGGGCGATGATACGGATATCGGCCCGCTAGCGCTCGCCGACCAGCTTTCCAAGGTCGAATCCTATGTCGCCTCCGGCGTGAGGGAGGGCGCGAAGATCGCTGCGGGCGGCGGGCGGCCGCAGAAGGACGGGCTTGCGCCCGGCGGCTGGTATTTCGAGCCGACCGTGATGGTCGACGCCGAAAACGACATGACCTTCATGCGCGACGAACTGTTCGGCCCGGTGGTCGGCGTCATGCCGTTTCGCGACGAGGCGGAGATGATCCGGCTTGCCAACGACACCCGCTATGGCCTCGCCTCCGGCATCTGGACGAAGGATATCGACCGGGCGCTGCGTTTCGCCAGTGAGATCGAGGCGGGCACCGTCTGGGTCAACACCTATCGCTCCGCCTCCTTCATGTCCGCCAATGGCGGCTTCAAGGAAAGCGGCTACGGCCGGCGCGGCGGCTTCGAGGTGATGCATGAATTCTCGCGGCTGAAGAACGTGATCATCGACTATTCCGGCGCGATGCAGGACCCCTTCGTCATCCGCCTCAAGTAACAAGCATCGAAAGGCAGAACCATGAAGTTCGCAATCTCGCTCACGATGGAACGCTTCTCGCCGAATGTGCCGATGGCCACAGTGAAGAACAACCTGCTGACGCTGGCCCGCATGGCGGACGAGGGCGGTTTCGAGATGCTCTGGACCGCCGAGCATCACACGATCGAATGCACGATCTCGCCCAATCCGTTCCAGACGCTCGTCTGGCTGGCGCAGCACACCGAGCAACTGCGGCTCGGCACCTCGACGCTGGTCGCACCCTACTGGGACCCGATCCGGCTGGCGGGCGAATCGGCACTTTGCGACCATCTGACGAACGGCCGACTGGAATTCGGCATCGCGCGCGGCTCCTATCAGTACGAGTTCGACCGGATGGCGGGCGGCATGCCGCAGCAGGAAGGCGTCGCCTACATGAAGGAGATCGTGCCGGCGGTGAAGAAGCTCTGGGCCGGCGATTATGCCCATGATGGGCACTACTGGAAATTCCCGCTCGCCACCTCCGTGCCGAAGCCCTTGCAGCAGCCGCATCCGCGCATCTGGGTCGCCGCGCGCGATCCCGGCACCTTCGACTGGGCGATCGCCAATGGCGCCAGCATCCTGTCGACGCCGCTTTCGGCACCCGCCGCCGAAATCCAGGTGCTTTCCGACAAGTTCCACAAGGCCCTGGCCGATCATCCCGACGTGCCGCGCCCGCGTTTCATGATGCAGCGCCGCACCTGCGTCTACGACCGGCCGGATGGCTGGGAAAAGGCCGTGCAGCACAGCATGGATTATGGCCGCGCCTTCGAGAATCTCATGCAGAATGCCGGCACCGTGCAGAACGGTTTTCCTGAGGCCGTGCCCTATGAGGCGGTGAAGGGCAAGGAGAACTACAATCCGGAGAATATCCGCAAGAACCTGATGTTCGGGACACCCGACGAGGTGATCGAGAAGCTGCTTGTCTTCGAGGCCGCCGGCGTCGACCAATATTGCCTCGGCCTCACCTTCAACCTGCCCTTCGAATTGCAGAAGCGCACGATCGAGCTTTTCGTGAAAGAGGTCATGCCGTTCTTCGCCGCGCGCGAGACCGATAGGAAGCAGGCGGCTGCGGGGGGCTGATCATGGGGGAGGCAGGAGAGCACAGGGTCGGCGAGGTCACGCTCAACTATCGCATCGACGGTGATGGCGGCGAGCCGCTCGTCTGCATCCACGGCGTCGGCTCCTATCTGGAGGCCTGGTCCGGCGTGGTGGAGCGGTTGAAAGATCGGTTCACGATCCTCACCTTCGATCTGCGGGGCCATGGCAGGTCGAGCCGCGTCAAGGGACGCTACGAGATCGACGACTTCGTGACCGAGACGCTGGCGCTTGCCGACAGGGCGGGATTTTCGACCTTCAACCTCGCGGGGTTTTCGCTGGGCGGCCTGATCGCCCAGCGCCTCGCACTGACGCATCTGCCGCGCCTGCGCCGGCTCGTGCTTCTGTCCACGGTCGCGGGCCGCACGCCTGAAGAGCGGGAAGGCGTCCTCGTCCGCCTTGCGGCGCTTCAGGCCGGAACGCCGGCGGACCATCACACGGCATCGCTCTCGCGCTGGCTGACGGAAGCGTTTCAGGAGGAACATCCCGACGTGATCGCCTGGCTTCGCACGCGCGACGCGGAAAACGATCCGGACTGCTATGCGGCCGCCTACCGGGTGCTGGCCGAGACGGATTTCGGCGGCTTCCTCGACCAGATCCGCTGCCCGACCCTGATCGCCACCGGCGAGGAGGATGTCGGCTCGAACCCGCGCATGGCCCGCTACATGCATGACCGTATCCCGGGATCACAGCTCGCCCTCTTTCCGGGCCTGCGCCATTCCATCCTCATCGAGGCGCCGTGCGTCGTGGCCGAAGCCATCGACAATTTCGTTTTGAATACGGAGGCCGCCCATGGATGAGACTTTGCGGAAAGAAGGGGAGACCGTCCGGCGGCGCGTGCTCGGCGACGACTATGTCGATCGCGCCAGGGCAGGCGCGGATGCCTTCTCTGCACCGTTGCAGGACCTGCTCAACGAATATTGCTGGGGTCTGGGCTGGACGGACGACGGCCTCGACCTCAAGCAGCGCAGCCTCTTGAACCTCGGCATGCTTGCCGCCAGCAACCGCATGCATGAATTCGGCATCCATTTTCGCGGCGCCATTCGCAACGGCCTGTCGGACAGGGAATTGCAGGCGGCCCTTCTCCAGATCGCGATCTACTGCGGCGTACCGGCAGGCGTCGAGGCGTTCCGGGTTGCCCGCACCATCCGCGCGGAAATGGGCGGGGAGGGCACGACTTGATTTCCGTCATTTCGATGAAGCCAGGGCCACGCGCTGCTTGGGAACACCGGAAGACGGGGAGGGGCGACAAGCCCCAAGATTGATACCATCGGCAGGGAGAGGAACCCGCGCCGTCGACAGAAACGACAATGGACAGAGGGAACAAACACATGATGAAGACACCGACAATCGCGGCGCTCGTCGCCTCTCTCTCGCTTTCGCTCGCCGCCGTGCCGGCACAGGCCGGCGCCGTTCTGGACCGGGTGCTCGCCGCCAAGACCCTGAAGGTCGCGACCGACGCCAACTGGGCACCGCAATCCTTCGTCAATGACAAGAACGAGATGGACGGTTTTGACATCGACGTCGCCAAGGAGATCGGCAAACATCTCGGCGTCTCCGTCGAATTCGTGACGCCGGGCTGGGACATCATCACCGCCGGCAAATGGCAGGGCCGCTGGGACATGCATGTCGGCTCGATGACGCCGACGAAGGCGCGTGCCGAAATCTTCGATTTCCCGGCGATTTACTATTACACGCCCGCCGCCGTCGCCGTGCATAAGGACAGCAAGGCGGAAAAGCTCTCCGATCTGGACGGCAAGGTCGTCGGCGTGACGGCGACCTCCACCTTCGAGGCCTATGCCAACCAGGATCTGACGCTGGATGCGGCCGGGGCGCCTGCCTTCACCTATGAGTTCAAGCCGGGTGAAGTGAAGTCCTACGCCAATTCCACGACCGCCTTCGACGACCTGCGCCTTGGGGACGGCACGCGTCTCGATGCCGTCGTGTCGTCGCTGCCGAGCATCATTGATGCGGAAAAGGCCGGCTACCCGATCAAGCAGCTCGGCAAGCCCGTCTTCTTCGAGCCGCTGGCCGTCGCCGTCGAGCATGGCGATGCGGAGCTGAGCGCCAAGATCGCCGAGGCCGTCAAGACGATGCAGACGGATGGCACGCTGAGCAAGCTTTCCGTCAAGTGGTATGGTGTCGACTACACGGTTACGCAGTAATGCCCTGCCGGCGCGGCCCGGATTACCGGGCCGCGCTCAATCCCAAGGAGTGGTGATGCTGTATCCCGATACCGTCGAATCCGACGTGCTCGTCCACAAGCCGTGGTTCGTCGCCACGCTGTTCGTGGCGGTCTTCGGCTTCTTTCTCGCATTCAACCTGGCGGGAACGTCGTTGGGCGAGGTGATGCGGCCCGTCATCGGCGAGCCTGCGGAAAGCGGCCTTTACGGACGTTTCGCCGTCGCTTTCGTCATCGCGGTGTTGTTCTGCCTCAACATCGTGCTGATCGGCTTTGCGTCGCTGCGCGTGCAGGTGGCGATCGTCTGGCTCGAGCTGCTGCTGCTCTTCCTTGCCTTTTTCACCACCTTCAAACTCAGCCTGCCGTTCATCGCGGAGAAGCTGCCCTTCCTCGTCACGCAGGGGCTTTTCACGACGATCTACGTCTCGGCGATCTCCATCGTCATCGCGTCCGCCATCGCCATTCTCGGCGCGGTTGCGAAGCTTTCGACGAACGGATTCGCCTATGCGATCGCGAGTTTCTACACCTCGTTCTTCCGCGGTCTGCCGCTCCTGATGCAGGTCTATCTCATCTATCTCGGCCTGCCGCAGCTCGGCTTCATCATCGATGCGGTGCCGGCCGGCATTCTCGCGCTGTCGCTGTGCTACGGCGCCTACATGACGGAGATCTTCCGCTCCGGCATCCAGAGCATCGACCGCGGCCAGTGGGAGGCCTCGCGCTCCATCGGCTTCGGCTTCGGCATCACCATGCGCAAGATCATCCTGCCGCAGGCGCTACCCGTCATCATCCCGCCCACCGGCAACCAGTTCATCTCGATGCTGAAGGACAGTTCGCTCGTCTCGGTCATCGGCGTGTGGGAGCTGATGTTCCTGGCGCGCACGCTCGGCCAGAAGACGTTCCAGCACATGGAAATGCTGATCTCCGCCGCGATGCTCTATTGGGGCGTCTCAATCTGCCTCGAACTCATCCAGTCACGCATCGAGCGTCATTATGCAAGGAGCAAAGTCCGATGAGCGAAAAGATCATCGACGTCCGCAACGTCTCCAAATGGTACGGTACATTCCGGGTGCTGACCGATGTGAACCTGACGGTGGAGAAAGGTGAGCGCATTGTCATCTGCGGCCCTTCCGGCTCGGGAAAGTCGACGCTGATCCGCTGCTTCAACCGGCTGGAGGCGCATCAGGAAGGCGACATCGTCGTCAATGGCATCCCCCTGCACGAGAAGATGCGCAATGTCGGCGAAGTGCGCAAAAACGTCGGCATGGTCTTCCAGAACTTCAACCTCTTCCCGCACATGACCGTGCTGATGAACTGCATGGTCGGGCCGATGTGGATCAAGGGCGTCTTGCAGGCGGAGGCCCGCAAGATGGCGCTGCAATTCCTGGAGCGCGTGCGCATTCCCGAACAGGCGGACAAATACCCCGTCCAGCTCTCCGGCGGCCAGCAGCAGCGCGTGGCGATCGCCCGCTCGCTCTGCATGCAGCCGGCCGTCATGCTGTTCGACGAGCCGACTTCGGCGCTCGATCCCGAAATGGTGTCCGAAGTGCTCGACACGATGACGAGCCTGGCGCGCGACGGCATGACCATGGTGTGCGTGACTCACGAAATGGCCTTCGCCCGCGCCGTCGCCGACCGGGTGATCTTCATGAATGCGGGCCAGATCGTCGAGCAGGGCAAACCGGATGAGTTCTTCAGGAACCCGCAACACGAGCGCACGAAGCTCTTCCTCAGCCAGATCCTGAAACATTGAATGAACCAA
>CBIMFD010000109.1:0-10429 GCA_966243085.1 uncultured Shinella sp. | reverse complement strand
AACAGCGGCGAGAAATCCGTGACCGCCACGCGGGTCGCCGGCAGGGAGCCGCTGAAGATGATGACACCGGCAAGCCCGCTGCCCCAGCCGTCCATGGATGCTTTCATGTTTCCTCGCTTTCTTTCCTTCCGCTACGCCGGAGGGGCTGGATAAGACAGGAACAAATCCATACAATCTCGCGAAACTGTACTGGCTCACATTCCAACACACGAGGCGCGTCATGTTGGAGACCGCTGCAAGAGGCCGCACGGCCGGCGTCATGGCCGCCATTCGCGAACGCATCGCCGGCCGGGCGCTCGCGCCCGGCGACCGCCTGCCGTCGATCCGCCGTTTCGCGGCGGCGATGAAGGTGTCGCCCTCAACCGTCGTCGAAGCCTATGACCGGCTCGCCGCCGAAGGGTTGATCCGCGCGCAGCGGGGCTCCGGCTTCTACGTCGCCCATGCGGCGCCCGCGCCCCTGCGGCTGGCGGAGGCCGAGACGCCGAAGGCGCGCGCAGTCGATCCGTTCTGGGTCTCGCGCCAGTCGCTCGATGCCGATGCGGCGGTGCTGAAACCCGGCTGCGGCTGGCTGCCGGCGGACTGGATGCCGAACGAGGCTTTGCGCCGTGCAATCCGCAGCCTTGCCCGCAGCGACGGCGACCTGCTTGCCTATTACGGCGGCACGCGCGGCTCGCCGGCCCTGCGCCGGCTGCTGCTCGGCCGGCTGGCGGAGGAAGGCATCGCCGCAGGGCCGGACCATCTGATGCTTTCCAACACGGGCACGCAGGCGCTCGACCTCGTCTGCCGCTTCCTGCTGCGGCCGGGCGACACGGTGCTGGTGGACGATCCCTGCTATTTCAATTTCCAGGCGCTGCTGAAGGCGCATCAGGCAAGGGTGGTGGGCGTGCCCTATACGCCGTCAGGGCCGGATGTCGCGGCCTTCGAGGCGGTGCTGTCCGCCGAGCGCCCCCGCCTCTACATCACCAATTCGGCGATCCACAATCCGACCGGCGCCACGCTCGGGCCGCAGGTCGCGCATCGCCTCCTGAACGCGGCGGCGGCCGGCGAGACGATCATCGTCGAGGACGACATCTTCGCCGATTTCGAGCCCGAGCCCTCGACCCGCCTTGCCGCGCTCGACGGGCTCGATCGCGTCATCCGCATCGGCAGCTTCTCCAAGACGCTCTCGGCCTCGGCGCGTTGCGGCTATATCGCTGCGCGGCCGGACTGGATCGAGGGGCTGGTCGACTTGCAGATCGCCACGAATTTCGGCGGACCGAACCCGATCTCCAGCGAGATCATCGCCCACATGCTGGCGGGCGGCGGCTACCGCAAGCACATGGAGGAACTGCGCCGCAAGCTGGTGCGCCTGCGCCGCGAGACGGCGGACCGGCTCTCCCGGCTCGGCATCGAACCCTGGCTCCTGCCGCGCGGCGGCTTCAATCTCTGGTGCCGGTTGCCGGAAGGGCACGATTCCGGCGAGGTCGCGCAGGCGGCCGTCGCCGAGGGCATCGTCTTCGCGCCCGGCAATGTGTTCAGCGTCTCGGGAGCGGCAGCCGGCTTCATGCGCTTCAACGTCGCGCACATGCAGGACCCGCGCATCTACCGCGTATTGGCCGATGCCCTGAAAGGCTAGCGGCGCCTCGCCAGCATCGAGCGCGACACGACGACGGCAAGGCCGATGAGCAGCGTCGCGGCGATGAAGAGGAAGGCGGCGGCGGCAATCGCCGGGCTGATATTCTCGCGGATCGAGGAGAACATCTGCCGCGCCAGCGTGCGCTGGTTGGGGCCGGCGACGAAGAGCGTCAGCACCACCTCGTCGAGCGAGGTGGCGAAGGCGAGCACGGCACCGGAGAGCACGCCCGGCATGGCGAGCGGCAGGGTCACGCGGCGGAAGACGGTCGCCGGCGAAGCGCCGAGGCTCTCGGCGGCAAGCTCCACGCGCTCGTCGATGCCGGCAAGCGCCCCGGTGACGCTGACCACCACGAAGGGCACGGCGACGACCGTATGCGCGATGATGACGCCCATATAGCTGTTGGTGAGGCCGAAGCGCGCCAGAAGCACCTGCATGCCGACACCGAGCACGACGGCCGGCACCACCATCGGCAAGAGGAAGAGCGTGCGCACCGCGCCGCGGAAGAGGACGACCCGGTTGCGAAGGCCGAGCGAGGCGGCCGTGCCGAGCGCGGTGGCGAGCACCGTCGTGCCCGTGCCGACGATCAGGCTGTTGACGATCGCCCGCCGCCAGGCATCGGCGAAGAAGAGCTCGTGGAACCAGCGCATCGACCAGGAGGGAACCGGATAGGTGAGGATGACGCTCGAGGTGAAGGCGAGCGGCAGGATGGCGATGAGCGGGGCGACGAGGAAGAGGATCGCCAGCGTGGCGAAGGCGGTCTTGGCGAGCTTCATCGGCATCGTCACCGCCTCCCCGGCTCGTCGGCCGAAAGCCGCGCATAGACGCTGTAGAGCAGGAGCGTTGCGACGAGGAGCACGACGCCGAGCGCCCCGGCCATGCCCCAGTTCGCCGTGCCCGTGGCGTAGAAGGCGATGATCGAGGAGATCATCTGGTCGCCCGGCCCGCCGATCAGCGCCGGCGTGATGTAGTAGCCGATGGCCGAGATGAAGACGAGAAGGCCGCCCGAGGCGACGCCGCGCAGGCTGAGCGGCAGCAGCACGCGCAGGAAGGCGCGCAACGGCGGCGCGCCGAGCGAGGCGGCCGCCGGCATCAGGTTCTTCGGAATGGTGATCAGCACGGAATAGATCGGCAGCACCATGAAAGGCAGCAGCACATGGGTCATGGCGATGATGACGCCGGTGCGGTTGAAGATCAGCGGCAGCGGCGCATCGATGATGCCGATGCCGCGCAGGAGGTCGTTGATGAGCCCCTGTTCCTGCAGGAGGATGAACCAGGCGGCGGTGCGCACGAGAAGCGAGGTCCACAGCGGCAGCAGCACGGCGGCGAGCATCAGGTCGCGCTTCCAGCCGGAAAGCGAAGCGGCGATGATGGCGTAGGGAAAGCCGATCGCCGCGCAGAAGAACGTCACGAGCGCGGCGATCCAGAAGGTGCGCAGGAGAATCACGCGGTTGACCGACCGCTCGGCCGGCAGGTGCTCGATATCGCCGGTCGCGTTGCGGCCGAGATCGAGCGCGGCGAGCAGGTTGCGGTCGGTGAGCGGCGAGAGCGCCCCGGCGATCGCCCGCCAGTATTCCGGCTTGCCCCAGCGCTTGTCGATGGAAACGAGATCGGCCGGCGGGTTGTCGGTGTCGTCGAGCGCGCTCGTCGTCTTGCCCATCAGCGTGCGGAAGCCAGAACGGGCGGAATTGAGGCGGCGCACCATGTCGCCGAGCGCCTGGTCGTCATCGACGGCCTCAAGGTCTTCCATCATCGCCTGCTGCATGGCCATGGTCGGGGGCGAGGTGCGGTCCCAGCCGGCGAGCACCTCGGCGCTGCGCGGCAGGAGGCGCAGCACGGCGGTATCGGACACCGATTGCGCCATCATGCTGAAGAGCGGCCAGATGAAGAATGCGAGCAAAAAGGCGAGGAGCGGTGCGAGAAGCAGCAGCGACCGGGCGGCCTTCGGCGCGGCCGCACTCATGGCGCGATGACCCGGCAATCGCCGGCCGAGAACGCGGCATAGACCTTGGTGCCCGGCGGGAACTCCCGCGACCTGCGGCCGAGCTTGGCGATCAGCGGATGGGTATCGTTCTGGAGCTGCACGCGCAGGTGATCGCCCTGGTAGACGAAATCCGCGACCTCGGTCTCGAGCACGTTGCGCGCCTCTCCGCGTGTTTCGCTGAGATCGACCCGCTCCGGCCGGATGGAGAGATAGACGGGCTGGCCCGAGGAAACGGGCGCGGAAACGGCCGAGACGATGCGCGTACCGGAAGGAAGGCGCACCGTCGCCTCCGCTCCTTCGACCGCCTCGACGACGCCTTCGACAAGGTTGGTCTCGCCGATGAATTCCGCGACGAAGCGGGTCGCCGGCTCGTCATAGACCTGGCGCGGCGTGCCGATCTGCTCGATCTTGCCCTTGTTGAAGACGGCTACCCGGTCCGACATGGTCAGCGCCTCGGACTGGTCGTGCGTGACGAAGACGATGGTAAGGCCGAGGCGGCGGTGCAGGTCGCGGATATCGAGTTGCATCTGCTCGCGGAGCTGCTTGTCGAGCGCGCCGAGCGGCTCGTCCATCAGCACCACGCGCGGCTCGAAGACGAGAGCGCGGGCGAGCGCCACGCGCTGCTGCTGGCCGCCGGAAAGCTGCGAGGGCCGGCGCTCGGAAAGCGCGGAAAGCTGCACCATGTCGAGCGCCCGCTTGACGCGCTCGGAAATCTCGGCCCTGCCGAGCCCGCGCATCTGCAGCGGAAAGGCGACGTTCTCGCCCACCGTCATGTGCGGAAAGAGCGCGTAGCTCTGGAACACCACGCCCATGTCGCGCTTGTGGGTCGGCACCGCGTTGATCGCCGTTCCGTCGAGAAGGATAGTGCCGGAGGTGGGCTGCTCGAAGCCCGCGAGCATCATCAGGAGCGTCGTCTTGCCCGAGCCGGAAGGGCCGAGCAGGCTGACGAACTCGCCTTTGCCGATGGCAAGATCGAGGTTCTCCACCACGCAGAGCGTGCCGAAGAACTTGGTGATGCGGTCAAACCGGATGAATTCGGCCAAGGTAGTCCACTCCATCGAGACGGCGGCGCACGGTAGGTCGCCCCTCATCCGCCTGCCGGCACCTTCTCCCCGTTTACGGGGAGAAGGTCGCGGCAGCGGGATGAGGGGCGAACCGCCCGGCAGCCGTCCGCTTACTGCGCCAGCCAGGCGTTGAAGCGCTGCGTCAGCGTTTCCGTATTGTCGATCCAGAAATCGACATCGAGCGAGATCGCATCCGTCATGTTGTCAGGATCGGTCGGCAGGTCCTTGGCGAATTCCGCCGGCACCTTGGCGGCCGCTTCCTTGACCGGCAGGCCGTAGGCGACGAATTCCGGCAGCTTGGCCTGGTCGTCAGGCTGGCTGGCGAAAGCGATGAAGTCCTGCGCGGCGTCCTTGTTCTCCGCGTCCTTCAGCACGACCCAGCTATCGACCGCATAGATGCTGCCCGGCCAGACGACCTTGAAGTTCTTGCCTTCGGAGCGGTTGATGCCGGTGATGCGGCCGTTATAGGCCGACGTCATGGCGACTTCGCCGGAGGCGAGGAACTGTAGCGGCTGGGCGCCCGATTCCCACCAGACGATGTTCGGCTTCAGCTCGTCGAGCTTCTTGAAGGCGCGATCGACGCCCTCTTCCGTGCCGAGCACGTCGTAGATCTCGTCCTTCGGCACGCCGTCGGCGAGGAGCGCGAATTCGAGCGTGTATTTCGGACCCTTGCGCAGCGAGCGCTTGCCGGGAAATTTTTCCACGTTCCAGAAGTCCGCCCAGTTCTTCGGGCCTTCCTTCAGCTTGTCGCCGTCATAGGCGATGGCCGTCGACCAGACGATGGCACCGACGCCGCAATCGCTGACCGCGCTGTCGAGGAACCGGTCCTTGCCGCCCATCTTGTCCCAGTCGATCTTCTCGTAGAGACCGTCGGCGCAGCCGAGCGCCAGTTCCTCGGCTTCGACCTGCACGGCGTCCCAGTTCGGCGCGCCGGCCTTCACCTTCGACTGGATGACGCCGATGCCGCCGTCCCAGGATTCGTCCAGAACGGGCTTTCCGGTCTTGGCCGCGAACGGCTTGAAATAGATATCGCGCTGCGCGTCCTGATAGTTGCCGCCCCAGGAAACGACGGTGAGGTCCCGCGCGAAGGACGGCGCCGCAAGGCTCGCCGACAGCGCGACGGCGGCAGCAGCGAGGATCCCGGATTTCAAGATTGTCTTCATTGCACTCCCCTTTTCTCGTTTGGATGAAGCCGGCCATCCGGCTCCGATGACGATATGCTCTGCCGTCGTCCCCGCCTTTGGCGTGTCGACGCTACGGCTGCCGCCTGCCCTTTCCCCCGGGCTGTCGGCCGATTGATGCATTCCGGTCATTTCCGGTCAACGGAATTTTCCGTGCCGGCCCGTGTCAGACGTGCTGCCCTCCGTTGATGTGGATTTCCGCGCCGTTGATGTAGGACGATTGTTCGGTGCAGAGGAAATGGATGGTCTCCGCCACCTCGCGCGGCTCGCCGAGCCGGCCCATCGGCACTTCCGCCGCCACCAGCGCGTCGGTGCCCGGCGAGAGGATCGAGGTCTCGATCTCGCCCGGCGCGATGGCATTCGCCCTAACGCCGCGGCGGCCGAATTCATGCGCCATCTCCCGCGTCAATGCCGCCAGCGCCGCCTTGGAGGCAGCGTAGGCGACGCCCGCGAAGGGATGCACGCGCGAGCCGGCAATCGAGGTGACGTTGACGATGGAGCCCTTCGCCGCTTCGAGTTCCGGCATCAGAGCCCGGGCGATCAGCGCGATGGAGACGAGATTGACGTTGAGCACCTGCGTCCAGGCGGCGGCATCCGTGTCGAGCACGCCGAGGCGCTCGCGGTCCGGCCCCTTCGGCGAGATGCCGGCATTGTTGACCAGCGCGTGCAGCCGGCCGTTCGGCAGGCGCTCGCGCACGGTCGCGGCAAGGCGGTCGATCTGGGAAAGATCGGCGAGGTCGGCCTGGATATGGCTTTCGCGTGCCGAGGGCCAGGCGCATTCTTCGGAAAACGGCTGGCGCGAGACGGTGAAGATGCGCCAGCCCTTCGCCTGGAAGAGCTTGACCGTCGCATGGCCGATGCCGCGGCTCGCCCCCGTCAGCAACATATAGCGGCGCTCTTCGGTCATGCGGGGTAGTCTCCCTTGATGCTTGATACATCGTAATAGCCGGCTCGCGAATTGCAAGCCTTCCGCCGCAAAAGCCTATGCCCGCCGTGCGATGCGCTCCTCGCCGCGCTCGATGCGTTCGAGGATCGGCTTTCCGCCCAGCAGGATGTCGTCGACGATCGCCATGGAGGCGGCCGCCGGATCGTGTCGTTTCAGCGCCTCGACGACGGGATAGTGATGATCGATCATCGCCCGCCCGCCAGGAATATAAGCATCGGAAATATGCGGGCCCATCTGCAGCCAGAGCCGGCGCAGGATGCCGTTGAGCACAGGAAGCCCGGCGATCTGCGGCAGCATGAAGTGGAAAGTCTGGTTGAGTTGCGTGCCCTTCAACCGGTCGCCGGCGGCGATTGCCGCCTCGTTTTCCCGCAGAATGCGCTCCAGCGCCTCGATATCCGCGCTCGTCGCCACCTGTGCCGCCGTTTCCGCCGCAAGGCCTTCCAGCCGGATGCGGATCGCGCGGATTTCCATGTAGCGGCTCTCGCTGAGGCCGGGAATGCGGATGTCGCGCGGCGAGCGGAAGGTGATCGCCTCGTCATTGGCAAGCCGCAGGATCGCATCGCGGATCGGCGTGACCGAAGTGCCGAACTGCTCGGCGAGGTCGCGGATCTTGAGCCGGTCGCCCGGCCGGAAACGCCCCTCGATCAGCGCATCGCACAGTGCGCCATAGACGGCGCCGTTGAGGCTTTCATGTTCCAGTGTCGTGAATTCGGGCATGGAACTGGTCCGCAAAATCGAGTAACACGATACTTGATGCATCTTTTTTGACGGGTTTCAAGTCCGCACGCCTTTTTCGACCGGTTGCGGGCGCCAGTTCAAAGGCGATGCGGCCTGCGCATGGGAGCACGCATGACACAACCTTTCCCCGCCGCCCGCACGGCGGACTCCATGTCCGCGATATGGAATCCGACGACGCTCGACGACGCGCGCGCCGCGGCGGCGGCGGTCTACGGGCATGACGGCGCGGTCAAGCGCCTGTCCAGCGAGCGGGACGAGACCTTCCTCTTCACCCGCGCAGACGGCACGCCTTTTGTGCTCAAGATAGCCAATCCCGCCGAGGACCCGGCGGCGCTGGAATTCCAGGACGGTGCGCTTCTCCACCTGGAGGCCGCCGCGCCCACCGTGCCCGTGCCGCGTCTCGTGCCGACGCGGGGCGGCGAGCCGAGCCATACGCTCGCCACAAGCGACGGCCCGCGCATCATGCGGCTCCTCACCTTCCTGCCCGGCGAACTGCAATACCGCACGCAGCCGGGCGAGGCACAAAGCCGCAATGTCGGCCGGGCGCTTGCCGAACTCGGGCTCGGCCTCGAGGGCTATGACGGCCGCCCGCAGGCCGGAAAGCTGATGTGGGACATTTCCCACACGCTCGACCTCGTCGCGGTCGCCGGTCACGTCGCGCCGGAGCGAAGGGCCGCGACCGAGGCCGTGCTCGTCGAATTCGAGCGCGCCCTGCCCGCCCTTGCCGTGCTGCCGCGCCGCCAGATCATCCACAACGACTTCAATCCGCACAACATCCTGCTCGATCCGGCGGAGCCGAGCAGAGTAGCCGGCATCATCGACTTCGGCGACATGGTACACGCGCCGCTCGTCAACGATCTTGCCGTCGGCCTTTCCTATCATCTTGCGACGGACGACTGGGCGGCCCGCGCCAGCGCCTTCCTCGAAGGCTTCCTGTCGGCACGCCCGTTGGAACCGGAGGAGATTGCGGTCCTGCCGCTCCTCCTGCGCGCACGGCTCACCATGTCGGTCGTCATCGCGGAATGGCGCTCCGCGCTGTTTCCGGAAAACCGCGACTACATCATGCGCAACCACGCCACTTCCTGGCGCGGCTTGCAGAACATATCCGATCTCACCCCCGCCGGGCTGAAGCAGCTCGTGCCCAACCTTTCCGAGGCCTGATCATGTCGATGGTGAATGCATTTTCGCGCGAGGATTTCGAGCGGCTGAGCGAGGCCGACCGGGCGCTCGTCGCGCGCCGGGAAAAGGTGCTCGGCCCGGCCTACCGCCTGTTCTACGAAAAGCCGTTGCATTTGGTACGCGGCGAAGGCGTCTTCCTCTACGACGCGGCGGGCGAAAAGTATCTCGACGCCTACAACAACGTCGCCTCGCTCGGCCATTGCCATCCGCGCGTGGTGGAGGCGATCAACGCGCAGACCGCCGTGCTCAACACCCACACGCGCTACCTGCACGAGGGCATCGTCGACTATGCCGAGGCGCTGACGGAGACCTTCCCGGATGCCCTCAGCCAGGCGATGTTCACCTGCACGGGGAGCGAGGCGAACGACCTTGCCGTGCGCATCGCCCGCTTCGTGACGGGCGGCACCGGCATCATCGCGACGGACCTTGCCTATCATGGCCTGACGAGTGCCGTCGCCGAGTTCTCGCCCTCGCTCGGCGAGGCCGTGACGCTCGGCCCGCATGTACGCACCGTGCCGGCGCCCGACAGCTACCGCCACGCGCCGGACGTGATGATGGAGAAATTCGGCCGCGACGTTCAGGCCGCCATCGACGACCTGAAGCGCCACGGCATCAAGCCGGCCATGCTGATCACCGACACGATCTTTTCGAGCGACGGCATCTTCTCCGGCCCGAAGGGTTTCCTGAAGCCCGCGGTAGAGGCCATCCATGCGGCCGGCGGCCTCTTCGTCGCCGACGAGGTGCAGCCCGGCTTCGGCCGCACGGGCGAAGCGATGTGGGGCTTCGAGCGCCACGGCGTCCGGCCCGACATGGTGACGATCGGCAAGCCGATGGGCAACGGCTATCCCATGGCCGGCATCGTGCTGCGGCCGGAAGTCGTCGCCGAGTTCGGCCCTCGCGCCCGCTATTTCAACACCTTCGGCGGCAACCCCGTCGCCGCCGCCGCGGGCAAGGCGGTGCTGGACACGATCCGGGAGGAAGGCCTGCAGCAGAACGCGCGGGAAGTCGGCCGCTATCTTGTGGAGGGTCTTGAAAGCCTTGCCGGCCGCTATTACGCCATCGGCGATGTGCGCGGTTCCGGCCTCTTCGTCGGCGTCGAGATCGTCGCCGACCCGGCGGCCAAATCGCCAGACGCGACGCTGACGACGCGCATCGTCAACGGCCTGCGCGAGCGGCGCATCCTCATCAGTGCCTCCGGCCCACGGGCGAATGTCCTGAAGATCCGCCCGCCGCTCGTCTTCTCGCGCGAGAACGCCGACACGCTCGTCGCCGGCCTCGCCGACGTGTTGAAGACGCTCTGACGAAAAAGCCGGGGCGGCAAGGCGTCCCGGCTCCCCTTCATCCTCTGTGACAGGCTCAGGCGAGCGCGGTTACCTGGATCTCGACGAGGAGTTCCGGGGTTGCGAGGCGGGCTTCGACGGTGGCGCGCACCGGCAGGTTGTTCGGATCGACCCACTGGTCCCAGACTTCGTTCATCTGGGCGAAATGGGCGATGTCGCGCAGCCAGATATTGGCGCTGAGGAGCTTGGCCTTGGACGTGCCGGCCTCAGTGAGCAGCGCGTCGATCTGGTCGAGGATGTGGCGGGTCTGCGCCTTGGCATCCGCGCCTTCGCCCGTGACGCCGGCAGTGGTGACGATGCCGTTGACGACGACGGCCTGGCAGAAGCGCTTGCCGGGGTTGATACGCTTGATCATGGAATCCTCCTTCTGGGAACGGTTTTGCCG
>CBIMFD010000108.1:0-10494 GCA_966243085.1 uncultured Shinella sp. | reverse complement strand
CCGGGCATGGCCGCGACCCACCACTGGTCGAGGATGAAGCGGCGCCCGGAGGCGATCATGGCACCCCATTCGGGCAGCGGCGGCTGCGCGCCGAGGCCGAGGAAGCCGAGGCCGGCCGCCGTCAGGATGATGCCCGCCATGTCGAGCGTCACGCGCACGATGAGCGAGGAGATGCAGAGCGGCATGATATGGCGCAGCACGATGCGCCAGGGGGAGGCGCCCATCAACCGAACCGCGAGGATATAATCGGAATTGCGCACGGTCAGCGTCTCGGCCCGGGCGATGCGCGCATAGGGCGGCCAGGAGGTGATGGCGATGGCGATGATGGCATTGCCGATGCCGGGGCCGAGCGCGGCGACGAAGGCAAGCGCCAGAACGAGCTTGGGGAAGGCGAGGAAGATGTCGGTGATGCGCATCAGCACCGCATCCACCCAGCCGCCCGCATAGCCGGCGACCGTGCCGACGAGAAGGCCGATCGGCGCGGCGATGACCGCCACCAGCACCACGACCTGGAGCGTGAGGCGCGAACCGTAGATGAGCCGCGAGAGGATATCGCGGCCCTGGCCGTCGGTGCCGAGCCAGTGCACCGGCCCCGGCGGCAGAAGACGGGCATTGGCAAGGTCGCCGATATAGGGCGAATGCGGCGCCAGCAGCGGCGCGAAGACGGCAAGGACGATCAGCCCGAGAATGATCGCAAGGCCGATGACGGCGAGCCGGTTGGCGGTGAAGCGCCGCCAGGCGACGTAGGCGCGGCCGAGGCGGGCCTGCAGGCGCGATTGCGGCCGGTCGGTGAGGAGCCATTCGCGGCGGGTCATTGCGGCTTCGCTCATCGTGTCCTCGTCCTCGGGTCGAGCATGCGGTAGAGCACGTCGGAAAGAAGGTTGATGGCGATGAAGACGGAACCGATGACGATGGTGCCGCCGAGCACCGCGTTCATGTCGGCGTTTTGCAGGGAATTGGTGATGTAGAGGCCGAGGCCGGGCCAGGCGAAGACCGTCTCCGTCAGCACCGAGCCCTCCAGCAGGCCGGCATAGGAAAGCGCGATCACCGTGACGAGCGGCACGGCGGCATTACGCAGCGCATGGCCCCAGATGATGCGGGTTTCCGAAAGCCCCTTGGCGCGCGCGGCGACGATATATTCCTGCCCCAGTTCGTTCAGCATGAAGGAGCGCGTCATGCGGCTGACATAGGCCATGGAGAAATAGCCGAGCAGCGAGGCCGGCAGGATGATGTGCGAGAAGACGTCGCGGAATACGGCCCAGTCACGCGCGAGGATCGCGTCGAGGAGATAGAAGCCTGTAATCGGTGTGAAGGTGTATTCGAACACCACGTCGATGCGGCCGGGGCCGGAAGTCCAGCCGAGGCGGGCATAGAAGACGAGAAGGGCGAGAAGCCCGAGCCAGAAGATCGGCACCGAATAGCCGATGAGGCCGACGACGCGCACCACCTGGTCGGCGACGCTGCCGCGCCTGACCGCCGCCAGAACGCCGAGCGGAATGCCGATCGCCGCGCCGATGACCGTGCCGACCGTGGCAAGCTCCATGGTTGCAGGGAAGACGCGGCGGATATCGGTCATCACCGGGTTGGTGGTGAGGACGGACGTGCCGAAATTCCCCTGCAGCACGCCTTTCAGATAAAGCCAGAACTGTTGGTAATAGGGCAGGTCCAGCCCCATTTCCTGCCGCACGCGTTCCACGACATGGGCAGGTGCCCGGTCGCCGACGATCGCCAGCACCGGATCGATCGGCACGACGCGGCCGATGAAGAAGGTGACGGCGACGAGGCCGAGATAGGTGGTGGCGACGACCAGCAGGAAGCCGGCCACCGCCTTCAGCCTTGCCCGGGCGCGCCGGTTCGCGCGCCCTGCCGGCCCTTGCGTTTCACTCATGCTCAAGGAGCGGATCCTTCAGGTCAGTCCTTGGAAATGGGCGCGAGCGGGTTCGAATCGAAGCTCGGCCCCAGTTTGTAGCCCTTGACGTTGCCGCGAACGCCCGCCACTTCGATCTGCTGATAGAGCATGACGAAGGGGCTGGTTTCGAGCGCTTCCTGCTGGAGCTTCTTGTAAAGCTCGGCGCGCTTTTCGGAGTCGCGCTCGAGGAGAGCGGCCTTGACCTGCTCCGTCAGCTCCGGAATGTCCCAGGCATTGCGCCAGGCGAGCGTCTTGAGGGACGCGTCGTCGCCGTTGTCCGGGTTCGAGGTGAAGGCTTCCGCATTCGAGTTCGGATCCCAGTAGTCCATGCCCCACTGGCCGATATAGAGGTCGTGGTTGCGGGCGCGGTACTTGGTGAGCGTCTGCTTGCCGTCGCCGGGGATGATCTCGATCTTGACGCCTGCCTGGGCGGCCGTCTGCTGGAAGGATTCGGCAATCCCGGTCACGGGCTGCGTGTTGCGCACGTCGAAGGTCACGGAGAAGCCGTCCTTGAGGCCCGCCTTTTCCAGAAGCTCCTTCGCCTTGGCGACGTCGAACGTGTAGGGATTGGACTCCAGCGCGCCGAGCACGCCCTTGGCCTGATAGGTCTGGCGGATCTCGCCGACGCCCTTGAGCAGGGTGGCACCGATCGCGTCGTAGTCGACGAGGTACTTGAAGGCTTCGCGCACTTCGGGCTTGGCCAGGTTCTCGTTCTTCTGGTTGAGGCTGATGTAGTAGACCGTACCCTTGGCAGCGCTCGTCGTGGTGAGGTCCGGGTTCTTGGAAACCGCCTCCAGGTCGCCTGGCTCCAGGTTGCGCGCGACATCGACGTCGCCGGCTTCCAGCATCAGCCGCTGGGTCGCGCTTTCCTTGACGTGACGGTAGATGACGCGGGCAAGCGCGGGCTTTTCGCCGTAGTAATTGTCGTTGCGCTCCAGAACCACGATTTCGTTGGCACGCCAATCGCGGATCTTGAACGGGCCGGAACCGGCATAATTGGTCTTCATCCACGCATAGCCGAAATCGGTATCGTATTTGTATTCGTCGTTCGGCGTGGTGGCGACCGCATGCTCCATCACCAGCTTCTTGTCGAGCACGGCGCCCACCGTGGCGGTGAGACAGTTGAGCACGAAGCTCGGCGCATAGGCCTTGTCGACGGTGAAGACGAAGGTGGTGTCGTCCACGGCCTTGGCCTTCTCGGCGACATTGTCGCCCGTCAGGCCGAACTGCGTGAGGATGAAGGCGGGGCTCTTGTCGAGCTTGACGACCCGCTCGAAGGACCAGGCGACGTCCTCGGCGGTGATCGGGTTGCCGGAAGCGAACTTGATGCCGGGCTTCAGCTTGAACGTATAGGTCAGGCCGTCGTCGGAAACGGTCCAGCTATCGGCGATGCCGCCCTTGACCTTGGTGGTGTCGTTGATGTCGAGGCGCACCAGCATGTCGTAGGCATTGCCGATGAACTCGGCCGGCGACAGCTCGAAGGATTCGGCCGGGTCCAGCGTGATCGTGTCGTCGATGGCCCAGGCCTCGACCAGCGTGTCGGCCGGCGTTTCCGCAAAGGCCGGCGCCATGCCGCCGGAAACCAGCAGCAGCGAGAAGGCCGCCCCCGCCAGCAGCGGACGCATGCGCATGGTGATGTTTTCGCTCTTCATGATAGCTCCCCGTTTCGACGTGATCGTTCTCTTCTGAAATTCAATCACGAGAGTGCGGGTAAAGACAATCCCTCTTTGAATTCATTCCCTTCGCAAGCAAAGGCGCATATAGCGCCCTGGTCAGGCGCGGCTCCGGCCGGCGAGCCAAAAGCATGCCTGCGCCAGGATGCCGGCACCGAGAAGGACGCTGCCTGCCGCCAGCATAGGGTTGCCGCCGAGCCCGCCGAGCGCCGTACAGGCCGCGCCGATCGCCATCTGCGCCGCCCCGTAGAGCCCGGAAGCGGAACCGGCCGCCCTTGGATTGACGCCGAGCGCCTCCGTCAGCGCGGCAGGGGAGGCGAAGCCCGCGCCGAAGCTGAAGAACAGCATGGGGACGACCGCGAAGGCCGCATTCGGTGGGCCGGCGAGGGCGGCGGCGAGGAAAAGGGCGGCCGCGACACAGCTTACGATATTGCCTGTGACCATCACCCGAGTCGTCGGCATGCGGCTGACGGCGCGGCTGGCTGCAAGGCTGCCAAACCAGATGCCGGCGACGTTGATCGCCAGATACGCGCCGACCTCGTAGGCCGGGCGGTGCAACTGATCGACGAAAATGAAGGGTGCCGCGCCGATATAGGCATAGAGCGCGGTCGTCGCGCAGCCGCCGCCGATCGTGTAGCCGAGGAAGGGGCGGGAGCGCAGGAGCGCGAGATAGTTGCGCGCCACCTGACGCACGTCGTTGCCGGATTGCGACGGTCCATCCTTGAGCAGGCCGTGGATCAGCACGAGGTTGACGAGGCCGAGCACGGTGAGCGCGACGAAAATGGAGCGCCAGCCCGTCGTTTCGGAAAGCGCGCTGCCGAGCAGCGGCGCAAGGCCGGGGCCGGCCATCGTCATCAGGTTCATCAGCGAGAGCTTGCGGGCGGCCCCGGCGCCCGTGGCTCCGTCGCGCACGATCGCCCGGCCGAGCACGAGACCCGCACATCCCCCGAGTGCCTGGAAGAGGCGGGCAACGATGAGGATACCGATGGTCGGCGCGAAGAAACAGGCGGCGCTTGCCGCCGTATAGAGCACCATGCCGGCGACCAGCACCGGACGGCGGCCATAGCGGTCGGAAATCGGGCCGTAGACGAGCTGGCCGATGGCAAGGCCGGCGATATAGGTGCTGAGCGTGAGCTGCGTGGCATGCGTCGTCGCACCGAGAGCCTTGGCGGCAACGGGAAGGGCCGGCACGAAGATGTGCATCGCCAGCGTTCCGCTGAGCGTGATGAGCGCCAATAGCCAGAGCGGCGTGCGGACGGGCGCGGGCACGGTTCCGGCCCGCTGGCCGTCATGGCTCGAAACGATGGTCATGATCTCCTGTCGCTCTCGTTTACTGCCATCAGGCGGCGGCAGACCTCCGCGAGGACACGCCGCGCCGCGCCGGCATCGCCCGTGGGCAGGTCTTCCAGCACCTCGCGCTCGACATCCTCGGAAACGCTCTCCACCTGCCGCACCAGCGCCAGCCCCGCGGAGGTGACGCTGATCGCCTTGGCGCGGCGGTCGTCCTCGTCCGGCCGCTGCTCGATGAGGCCGGCGGCGTCGAGATTGCCGAGGATGCGGACCATGGAGGAGGTATCGAGTGTGAGAACGGCGGCAAGGTCCTTCTGCCGCATGGGCTTTCCGGCCTGCGCAAGCCGCAGAAGCGGCAGCCATGTCGCCTCCGTCAGCCCGAAGGCCTGAAGGCGCGCATCCACCGCGCGCCGCCATTGCCGGGCGGCAAGGCTGACGAGCGCGCCGAAACGGCTGACCGAAAAGGTATCGTCGATGTCGGAGGTCATATTGCCCGAGGCTCGATTGTTTGTACATCAACTAAATAGATGACATGCAAACTAATTTCAAGCAGGATCGTGCGATCCGGCAGTTAGGCCGGAAGCTGAGAAGGGGAGGGGAAGCGTCAGCCCGCGAGCAGGCGCCAGGCCGCGTAGAACCCGATGATGACGGCCGCGACGGCGCCGAGAGTGAGCCCGAGACGCCTTTCGACGAAAGCCTGGATCGTCACGCCGTAGCGCTTCAGCAGGAAGGCGAGAAGATAGAAGCGCAGGCCACGGGCGATGACGGCGGACGTCACGAAATGCCAGAGCTTCACATGCACGACGCCGGCAAGGATCGTCACCACCTTGATCGGCGGCAGATGCGCAAGGCCGGAAGTGACGAGCAGCAGGTTGAGCTGCTCCTCCCCCACATGCGACTTCAACTGCTCGAACGTATCCAGCTTGCCGTAGAAGGCGAGGACCGGCTTGGCGATGCTTTCATAGGCATAGAAGCCGAGCAGCCAGCCGGCGATGCCGCCCGCCACGGACGCGGCCGCCGCGACGAGCGCGTAGCGATAGATCCGCTCCGGCCGGGCAAGCGCCATGGGAAGGAAGAGCACATCAGCCGGGACGAGGAAAATCGAGCTTTCGACGAAGGCTATGAGGGCAAGCCAGCCCTCCGCCGCCCTGCGTCCGGCGAGCGACAGCGTCCAGGCATAGAGTTTTCGTAGCATGAAATCGCACGCCCTGCGAAAAGCCGGATGGCGGCAGGCCCGGACGGGCGCCGCCCGGGTGAGGTATATCGTTCGCCTGTCGAACTCAACCCTTCTTTGCCATGTCGCGGCGCAGCTCCGCCATGGCGCGGCGCATGCCGTGCAACTGGTCCATCAGATGCAGGATCACGTCGATCCCCGCGTCGTTCGCGCCGATCCCCGATTGCAGCTCGCGGATCAACCTTACGCGCGCGACATCGATCTCCTCGAAGAAGAGCCCGGACGGCGTTCGCTGCGGCATCAGCCATTCCTGTTCGATCCACAGTTCCAGCATCTGCACTTTGAGCCCGGAGGTCTTCAGGAATTCCTGCTCGTCCATCGTCATGATCAGCCCTCCCTGCGCGGGTCGAATGCCTTGTCCTTCGCCCAGCCGGCGACGAAGGCCTCCAGCTCGGGATCCGGCGGGCTGGGCAGCACGACCTTCAGCTTCACGAACTGGTCGCCGAAGCCGCCGCCACGCCGAGGCGCGCCCTTGCCCTTCAGCCTGAGCACCGTGCCCGTGTTGGAGCCCTTCGGCACCGCCATGCTCACGGCACCCGTCGCGGTCGGCACGCGGATGCGCCCGCCAAGCACCGCCTCGCTCAAGGAAACCGGCAGCTCGATCGTGATATCGTCGCCCTCACGCGTAAAGCGCGGATCGGGCATGACCTCCACCTCGATCAGCGCATCGCCCGGCCCGCCGGTTCCCGCGCCCGGCGCGCCCTTGCCCTTCAGCCGCAGCGTCTGGCCGCTGAGGAGCCCGGCCGGGATCTTCACGTCCAGCGTGCCGCCGTCCGGCAGGGTGATGCGCTTGCTCGCGCCGGCGACCGATTCCGAGAAGTCGATCGTCAGCCTGTAGTGCATGTCCTGCCCGCGCCGGTTTGCCTGCGCCTGCCGGCTGCGGCGCAGGAGGTCGGCGAAGATGTCGTCGCTGTCCATGAAATCGGCAAAGCCCGACGCATCCGCGTAGGGATGGCTCGTTTCGGCTCCGGCATAGTCGCGGTAGTAGTTCTGGCGCGGCGGACGCTCGGCACCCGACGCGTCGATCTCGCCGGCGTCGAAGCGCTTGCGCTTGTCGGTGTCGCCAAGAAGGTCGTAGGCGGCGGCGACCTCCTTGAACTTCTCCTCCGCCGACGTGTCACCCGGATTGAGATCGGGGTGCAGCTTCTTGGCGAGCTTGCGGTAGGCGCTCTGGATTTCGGCCGCGGAGGCGCTCGCGGCGACGCCAAGAACCTCGTAGGGATTTTTCACGGGCGGGCTCCGGTTGCTATGAAACTCGTCACTATATGAGGTCGAGGTCCGCCTTCGGCAACGTCGGGGCCTCAAGCGTTCGCTTCGCGGGCCTCCTGCAGCCGCATCAGGATGTCGATGAGGCGAGGGGCCATTTCGCGGATCTCGGTAAGGTGGATGGCGGTCAGCCGTTCGAGCACGTCGTCGGCCTTGTCGGTCAGTTCCAGCGTCTGGCGGCGACGGTCGGAAGGGTCGGTGCGGCGGCGCACATAGCCGGCCGCGACAAGCCGGCCGACCAGTTCCGTCGCCGAATGGGGAACGATCAGCAAGCGCTCGGCGAGCTTGCCCACCGTCATGGCTTCGCTTTCCCTGTAGCCGCGGATCGCCAGCAGGGCCTGATGCTGCTGCGGCGGCAGCCCCTCGCCATGGGCCGCCGAGGTGCTGAAATCCATGAAGCGCCGCAGCGTGTAGCGCAGGTTGGACAAGTCTTCGTAATCGGCATCGGTCAGTTTTTCTTTCGGCATTCCCCCATCCCTGCTTTCCGTGACGCGCGCAACCAGCCTTACCTCATTGCGCCGCAAACGTGTAGACCGGCCGGCTTCCGTCGCATCCGCACGGCGCCTGTTGATTTATATCGCAGTACGATATATTTGCGGCCTCCACCAGAACGCAAGCGACAGGACGCACCATGGCGCAACAGAAAGGCCCTCACCGGGCGCACGACTTCACAGGCGGCCTTGCCCGCCGAGAGGCCGGAGACTTCACGACGGACAGACGCGTCCTCGCGCTGATCGGCATGGCCGCGATCATCGGCACCGCCGGCGCATTCTCCGCCCGGCTGCTGCTGGACCTGATCGCGCTCGTCACCAATCTCGCCTGGTTCGGGCATTTCAGCATCGGCCCGGCCACGCCCGGCGAAGCACCCCGCTCACTGTGGATGGTCGCGGTGCCTGCCATCGGCGGCCTCCTGATCGGCCTGATGGCCCGCTACGGGTCGGAGAAGATCCGCGGCCACGGGATTCCCGAGGCCATCGAGGCGATCCTCATCGGCGGCAGCCGCATGTCGCCGAAGGTCGCGGTGCTGAAGCCGCTTTCCTCGGCCATCTCCATCGGCACCGGCGGCCCCTACGGCGCAGAAGGCCCGATCATCATGACGGGCGGGGCCATCGGCTCGCTGTTCGCCCAGTATTTCCGCCTCAGCTCGGCCGAACGCAAGACGCTGCTGGTCGCCGGAGCATCCGCCGGCATGACGGCCATCTTCAGCTCGCCGATCGCCGCCGTGATGCTCGCCGTCGAATTGCTGCTGTTTGAATGGAAGCCGCGCAGCTTTATTCCCGTTGCCGTCGCCGCCTGCGTGTCGGCCTGCTGGCGCCCGTTCCTGTTCGGCGGCGGCGCCCTTTTCCCGAAGCAGTTCAACATGGACCTGCCCTGGTGGATCATCGGCCTTTGCGCGCTGATGGGTATCGTCACCGGCCTGCAGTCCGGCCTCTTCACCGCGCTGCTCTACAAGATCGAGGACGCCTTCGAGGCGCTGCCCATCCACTGGATGTGGTGGCCGGCCATCGGCGGCGCGATCGTCGGCCTCGGCGGCCTGATCGAGCCGCGTGTACTGGGCGTCGGCTACGACATCATCGATGGCCTCCTGAACAACCGGTTGCTGCCCCAGGCGGTGCTGACGATCCTTGTCGTCAAGGCCACCGTCTGGCTCGTTTCGCTCTCCTCCGGCACTTCGGGGGGCGTGCTCGCGCCGCTCCTGATCTTCGGCGGGGCGCTCGGCTGGCTGATCGGTCTCGCGCTGCCCGGTGATCCGGGCTTCTGGGCGCTGCTCGGCATGGCCGCCATGATGGGCGGCACGATGCGCGCGCCGTTGACCGGCACGTTCTTCGCGATGGAACTGACCGGGGACGTCTCGATCCTCATGCCGCTCCTGGCGGCGACGGTGTCGGCCTATGCCGTGACCGTTCTTCTCCTGCGCCGGTCGATTCTTACGGAAAAGATCGCCCGGCGCGGTCAGCACATCACGCGCGAATACGGCATCGACCCCTTTGAATATACGCGGGCGCGCGACATCATGATCAGCCAGGTCGACACGCTGCCGGCCGACATGACCGTCGAGGCGGCCTCCGCCTTCTTCGCCGAGACGGCGCGCACGCATCGCGTCTACCCGGTCGTCGATGCGAACGGGTTGGTCAAGGGCCTCGTCTCGCGCGGCGATGCGCTGCGCTGGCAGCAGGACCCGGCGCCGGACAAGCAGACCCTCGACGACCACGTTTCCGACACGTCCGTTCCCGTCGCTCATCCCGACGATTCGATCGGCTATGTCGCCGACCTGATGCTCAACGCCGATGTCGGCCGCATCCCGATCGTCGATCCCGAGACCGGACGCCTGCAAGGCCTTCTGGCACGCAAGGATCTGTTGCGGCTTCGCCATGCGGCGAATACGCAGGAAAACGAGCGTAAGCCCTATCTCGGGCCGAAAAAGGCGGAAGCCGGCAAGGCCGGCTGAACCGACGCTGCCGCGGCGGCCCTGCCGCCGCGGTCTTCAGCGCCTGAGCACCGAGCCTTGCGAAGGAGCCTGCCCCGCGGGTTCCGTGTTGAACGTGGAATCCACCTGGCTCATCCACTGGCGCGCGTGGTCGAAGAGCAGCGCGAAATCATAGCGCCATTCGAGGAGGAGAAGTTGCCAGGCGCTGCTGTCGAGGCTGGCCAGCCGCTCGTCGAGCTTGCTCTTCAACGCCGCCATCTGCCCTGAGGGCGGCGTAGCGGCGACCTCCGGTCCGTGCGCTGGCGGGCGCGCGGCGAGCTGGAGTTGGCGTTCCAGTTCGAGAAGCTCGGCTTTCAGGCTTTCCAGATTTTCGGACATGGCATCGGGTCTCCATCCAATATCACTATTATATCGTGATACGATATATTTTCAAGCTGGCTGTGAAGCGCCGGAACCAGACCGCATTGCAAGCGATTGTGCTTTGCACCATATTCCCGCTCACCAAGCAGATCGCAGGGAACCTTTCCATGACATCGTTGCACGCCGCTGCCGGCGACAAACCCGAACTGCGCAAGTTCCTTGTGCTGCTTCTCGGCTCGATCGGCGTCGTCTACGGCGACATCGGCACCAGCCCGCTTTATGCCTTTCGCGAGGCGCTGCGGCCGTTCGTCGCCGGCGGGATCGTCCGGCAGGA
>CBIMFD010000107.1:0-10531 GCA_966243085.1 uncultured Shinella sp. | reverse complement strand
TCTCCCCGCTTGCGGGGAGAGGGTTAGGGTGAGGGGCAAAGCCACATCTCGAAAGCGGAATTACCGCCCGTCAGATTGCATCGTCCCGCCAGGCGATCACGCCCTTCAGCCGCTCGTGCGTATCCTCCGCAAAGGGCATGACGAGCACCCGCGCCGGATCGACCGGGCCGGGGAACGAAAGCGCGTTCCAGGCGACCTTCTCGAAGCCGAGCAGGCCGTAATAGGGCGGGTCGCCGACGAGCACGACGGCTTCCGAGCCCTTTCGCTTGGCGGCGGCGCAGGCGATGCGCAGGAGTTCGCGGCCGATGCCCCGGTTCTTGTGCGAGGGCCGCACGGCGAGCGGGCCGAGGAGATGCGCCTTCACGCCACCCGCCATCACCGGCGTCATGCGCACCGAGGCGATGGTCTCGCCGTCGTCCGTGCAGACGAAGGAAAGCGACAGGTCGTGCGGGCCCTGCTCGCGGATGCGGGCGGCGGCGCGCACATGCCGGCCGGGGCCGAAGGCTTCCTCGTTGATGAGTTCGATGGCGGCGTCGTGGGAGGTATCTTCCGTCAGGTAGACGATATCGTGCTTGAGCATGTTCATGGATCGGGGAACCGGATACGAAGCTGTGGATGCGGGTTATCGCGCCGCCGCCAAAGGGGGCGCAGCGTGAGCATCAGCGTCGTCGTGGGGTTCCCGTGTAGAACATGAAGATCGTCTTCCTTGCCGGCGCAAGTGCCGGTCCTGACCAGCGCGGATAGCAGAAATTTTCCTTCTGTCAAAGAGCAAAACGCACCGTTCACCAAAAAGCGCCTATCCAACAATGCCCCATGCGCTATCTATGGACGCAAGTTCAGGCCGCGCTGACGGCAAAGGAGACAACCATGGGCATGCTCGTTGACGGCGTCTGGCACGACGTCTGGTACGATACGAAGGCGACGAAGGGCCATTTCCAGCGCTCCGTCTCGCAGTTCCGCAACTGGATCACCCCGGACGGCGCGCCGGGCCCGAGCGGCGAAGGCGGCTTTGCCGCCGAGGCCGGCCGCTACCATCTCTATGTCTCGCTCGCCTGTCCCTGGGCGCACCGCACGCTGATCTTCCGCAAGCTGAAGAAGCTGGAGGACCTGATCACCGTCTCCGTCGTCGATCCGCTGATGCTGTCGAAGGGCTGGGAATTCAAGGGCGAGAACGGCGGCACGCTCGATCCGCTGTTCGGCGCCTCCACGCTCTACGAAGTCTACCTCAAGGCCGATCCGCACTATTCGGGCCGCGTCACCGTGCCGGTCCTGTGGGACAAGAAGGAGAACCGGCTGGTCAACAACGAATCGGCCGAGATCATCCGCATGTTCAACTCCGCCTTCGACCACATCACCGGCTCTCGCGAGGATTTCTACCCGGAAGACCTGCGTGCCGAGATCGATGCGCTGAACGGGACGATCTACGACACGGTCAACAACGGCGTCTACAAGGCCGGTTTCGCGACGACCCAGGAAGCCTATGAAGAGAACGTCACGAAGCTCTTCGCCATGCTGGACAGCCTGGAGGACCGGCTGTCGCGCCGGCGTTACCTCACCGGCGAGCGCATCACCGAGGCCGACTGGCGGCTCTTCACGACGCTGGTGCGCTTCGATCCGGTCTATGTCGGCCATTTCAAGTGCAACATCCGCCGCATCGCCGATTATCCGAACCTCTACGGCTACCTGCGCGACCTCTACCAGGTGCCGGGCGTCGCCGAGACGGTGAACATGCGCCACATCAAGGAGCACTATTATCGCAGCCACGCCACGATCAACCCGACGGGCGTGGTGCCGGTCGGCCCGGAGATCGGCCTTGCCTCGCCACACGGCCGGGAACGGCTGAAAGCCGCCTGACCTACCAGACGTCGGTGAATGGAGCCCGCCCGGCAAGCTCGTCGAGCCGCCGGCGGGTGGCGGCGGTCGCGTCCGCCGGCAGCGCGTCGAGCGCAAAGAAGCCGGCCTCGACGATCTCCCGGTCCCGAAGGCGCGGCGCCGTCTGCGTGACGCCGTCGCAGCGGTAGAAGAGCACATGGTCGCGCCTGCTGATCCGGCTGTTGAAATAGGCATGCACGAGTTGCGGCGGCGTGCCGAGGACGAGGTTTCCCTCCTCCCGCATTTCCTTGGCGAGCGCTTCTAGCGCCGTCTCGCCGCGCTCGATGCCGCCGCCCGGCAGATACCAGCCGGGCACGTAGCTGTGCCGCACGAGGAAGACGCGGCCGGCCTCGTCGAAGCAGGCCGCGCGCACGCCCATCGTCATGCCGCGCGACAGCGCGAAATAGCCATGCAGCACACGCGTCACCAGTCGCTCCAGCGGGCTGCGGGTCGGCATTTCCGGCGGGGTGTCGTGTTCCATGCCGGCACTTCGCCGGAACCTGCCGGCCAAATCAAGCCTTCACGCGCCAAAGGCCGGGAATATCCACGCCTCGCGTTTCCCTGACGCCCCTCATGCTTTAAGGAGGGGTATGTTCAGACTTGCCCATATCTCGGACGTCCACCTCGGGCCCCTGCCCGCCCTCACCTTCCTGGAGCTGTTTTCCAAGCGCATCACCGGCTTCGTCAACTGGCACCGCAACCGCCGCCGGCACCTCTTCACCAACACGCTCGACGTGGTTCTGGACGATATCGAGCGGCAGGCGCCCGACCATCTCGCCATCACCGGCGACCTCGTGAATCTCGCCTCCTCGCTGGAGATCGCCGCGGTCAAGCGCTGGCTGCCGGAGGCCGGCCCGCCACACGACGTCTCGCTCGTTCCGGGCAACCACGACGCCTATGTGCGCGGCGCCTACGAGAAGGCGACGCGCGCCTGGTATCCCTACATGCGCGGAGACGCGGCGCCGGAGGAATGGCAGGAGGACCTGCATGTCTTTCCCTATCTGCGGGTGCGCGGCCCGGTCGCCATCGTCGGCTGTTCGACGGCCGTCGCCACCCCGCCGTTCTCCGCCTCCGGCTATTTCAGCAGCCGGCAGGCGCGCGAAACGGTCAACATGCTGCGCGCGGCCGGGGAAGCCGGGCTCTTCCGCGTCGTCCTCATCCATCATCCCCCGATCCGCGGCGCGACCGCCTTCCACAAGCGCATGATCGGCATCCGCCGCTTCGCCGCGACCATCTCGACGGGCGGCGCCGAACTCGTCCTGCACGGACACACCCATCTCGACACGGTGCACTGGCTGGCCGGGCAGACGAAGCCCGTGCCGGTCGTCGGCATCGCCTCGGCCTCGCAGGGGCCGGGCGGTCACAAGCCGCCGGCCGGCTACAATCTCTTTTCCATTTCCGGCGCGCCGGGAAGCTGGAACATAACGCGCGAGCGCTTCGCCCTGACGCCGGACGGGCTCGGCCTTTCGCTGGCCGAGACGACGCATTTCTAGCCGGATCGGGAATAAAACACCCTTTTCAATCGTCATACTTTCCGGCCGGCTCGACCCAGGAGGAAGACCATGATCACGCTTCGCCACACCATGCTGCTTTCATTCTGCGCCGCCGTGTCGCTGACGGCGCTTTCGGCCGCGCGCGCGGCCGATTCCGACACGACCACCCCGCCGGTCGCGACGGAAACCACCACGACCTGCACGGACGGCAAGATCTGGAGCGACGAGAAGAAGGAATGCGTCGCGCCGGAGGACCTGAAGCCGGCCGACGGCACGAAGACCGACGGAACGAAGACGGAAGAAGAAAAGAGGAGCGAGCGCCTGATCGACGACAAGCTCTATGCGGCCGCCCGCGAATTCGCCTACGCCGGCCAGTACGGGAACGCGCTGAGGGCGCTGCGTGCCGCCTACGACCAGGAAGACCCGCGCATCCTCAACTACATGGGCTACAACACCCGCAAGCTCGGCAACATGGCGCTGGGCATGACCTACTACAAGCGCGCGCTCCGGAAGGACGAGAACTACATCCTCGCCCGCTCCTATATGGGCCAGGCCCTGATCGAGCAGGGCGACATCGAGGGTGCCCGCGTCCAGCTCGTCGAGATCCGAGACCGCGGCGGCGAGAACACCTGGGCCTATCGCGCGCTTCTCCAGTCGCTGGGCGGCGAACGCACCACCTATTGAGCGCCTTCGCACCGATCTCAGAAGGGAGCGCGGGAAACTGCGCTCCCCGATGCCGTTCACGCTTGCAGTTCGCGGGAAGAATGTTTCATATCAGACGGTCGCTGCCCGGCCGGGGGCGAATAGAGTTTTGATCCCGAACGTTTCCTTGGAAAAGCAATGCGTCCGACGGCAGAATCGAATGAGTTCCGGCGAGAATTGGTCAATCTGCTGCCGAAGTTGCGCCGTTTCGCCATGACGTTGACGCGCAACGGCAGCGATGCGGACGACCTCGTGCAGGAGGCATGCGAGCGGGCCATCACGCGGAGCCATCTGTGGAACGGGGAAGGCCGGCTGGAGAGCTGGGTTTATGCCATGACGCGCAATCTCTGGGTGGACGAGATCCGCAAGCGAAAGGTCCGCACAGGGTCCGGAACCGTAGATGTTGCCGAGCAGGACAATCTGCGTATCGAGGCATCGGCCGACAAGGCGGTCTATGCCAAACAGTTGCACAAGTTAATCATGACCATGCCGGAAGGCCTTTCCAGCGTCTTCCTCCTGGTGAACGTGGAAGGCCACAGCTACCGCGACGCGGCCGATATCCTCGGCATACCGATCGGCACCGTGATGAGCCGGCTTTCGGCGGCGCGCATCCGGCTCGCGACCATGATCTCCGAACAAACGGAAAGGAGGGCCTGACGTGGAAAGCACACAGGGTCTCCCGCTCGAAGTACGGTTGTCGGCCTATCTCGACGGCCAATTGCCGGAAGCGGAAGTGGAAGAAATCAACGCCATCCTCGCGGGCGACGATGCAGCGCGCGTCGTCTACGAAAAGCTCAAGCTCGGCAGCGAGTTCGGCGCGCGCGCCTTCGACAGGATGCTGCAGGATCCGATCCCGCTCGACCTCGTGCGCAACATCAAGGAAGCCGGCCGGAACGAGGACGACCCGTCGAAGCTCGGCTTCGCCGCGGTTCCCGCCGCCGAAATCCCCGTAAACCGCCGCAGCGCCTTCTGGCCGCAGGCGCTTGCCGCCTCGCTGGTGATCTTCCTTGCGGGCGGAGCCGCCGGCTATCTGATCTCCGAGCAGAAGCAGACCTCCTTCAAGGCCGCATCCAACCAGTTCGCCCCGGCCCGTACCTGGCTCGACGACGTGGCGGAATACCATCGCATCTATTCGCGCCAGGCGCGCCATCTCGTGGAAGTGCCGGCAAGCGAGGGAACGCATATCGAGGACTGGCTCTCGGCCAGCACTGGCGTGCCGTTCACCCTGCCCGATCTTTCCGCCCAGAAGCTGACCTTCGAGGGCGCGCGCCTGCTGGTGGCCGGCGGCAAGCCGACCGCGCAACTCCTCTATCGCGATGCGGAAAACGAGGTCTTCGCCATCTGTTTCCTGCAGAGCGAGCCGGTGGAAGGCACCACGCAGCTTGCCGAAAGCATGCGCAACGACATCGGCCTCGTCACCTGGCAGAAGGGCAAGGCCTCCTACGTGGTCGTCGGCCCTTCGGCCGATCCGGACCTCGAACGCATCGCCGAGACGGTGTCGGCGAACATCTAACCCCGCCGCGCCGCCTCGATCGCCGCGACGTCGATCTTCTTCATCGTCATCATGACGTCGAACGCACGCTTCGCCTCCGCACCGCCGACCTTGAGCGCCTCCAGCAGCACGCGCGGCGTGATCTGCCAGGAGACGCTCCAGCGGTCCTTGCACCAGCCGCATTCGCTCTCCTGTCCGCCGTTTCCGACGATCGCGTTCCAGTAGCGGTCGGTCTCCTCCTGGTCTTCCGTCGAAATCTGGAAGGAGAAGGCTTCCGTCTGCCGGAAGGCCGTGCCGCCGTTGAGGCCGACGCACGGAATGCCCGCGACCGTGAACTCGACGACCAGGACGTTCCCCTCCTTGCCCGACGGGTAGTCCCCGGGTGCGCGGATGACCGCATCCACGGAGCTGTCGGGAAAGGTCTCGGCATAGAAGCGGGCGGCCGCCTCGGCGTCGTTGTCGTACCAAACGCAGATGGTGTTCTTGGCCATTGTATCGTCCTTTCGAGAGTGGTTTCGTGAGCCTATACGTAGAAGACGAACCAGCCTTCTCCAGTCCGACATCTCTCAAAAGAAAAACCCGGCAGCGGAGCTGCCGGGCTTCTACCGTTTCGATTTCCGGCCGGTCAGCGGCGGGTCGCCAGCACCCGGTTGGCGGCCGAGACGATCGCTTCGAGCGAGGCCGTCACGATATTGGTGTTGATGCCGACGCCGAACAGCCTGCCGCCCGGATATTCCACCTCGACATAGGCAATGGCGGCCGCATTCGAGCCATGCTGCAGCGAATGCTCGGAATAGTCGGCCACCGACATCGGAATGCCGAGATAGATGGACAGCGCATTGATGAAGCCGTCGATCGGCCCTGTGCCCTTGCCCTCGATGCGCTTGTTCTCTCCGCCGTCGGTGATGTCCGCCGCAACGATCCTGAGGCCCTTCTGCCCGGTCTCGGGATAGGTGTGGTGATCGACGAAGCGGATGCGCGTGCCCGGCTGCGTGACGTAGCGCTCCATGAAGCTCTCGTAGATGCGCTTGGAGGGCAGCTCGACGCCCTCCTCGTCGGTGATGCGCTGGATCTCCTCGCGGAACTCCACCTGCAGGTTGCGCGGCAGGTTGATGCCGTAGTCCTCCTGCAGGATATAGGCGATGCCGCCCTTGCCGGACTGCGAGTTGATGCGGATGATCGCCTCGTAGGAGCGGCCGACATCCTGCGGGTCGATCGGCAGATAGGGCACTTCCCAGAGCGGCTTGTTGGCCTTCTTGATGGCCTTCATGCCCTTGTTGATGGCGTCCTGGTGCGAGCCGGAGAAGGCGGTATAGACCAGCTCGCCGACATAGGGGTGGCGCTCCGGAATGGCCATCTCGTTGGAATATTCGTAGACCGACTTGATGCGCTCGATGTCCGAGCAGTCGAGCCTGGGGTCGATGCCCTGCGTGTACATGTTGAGCGCCAGCGTGACGACGTCGACATTGCCGGTGCGCTCGCCGTTGCCGAAGAGCGTGCCTTCGACACGGTCCGCGCCGGCCATCAGCGCCAGTTCCGTCGCGGCGATGCCGGTGCCGCGGTCGTTATGCGGATGCAGCGAGATGATGACGTTCTCACGGTTGTCGATGTTGCGGCACATCCATTCGATCTGGTCGGCATAGATGTTCGGCGTCGCCATCTCGACGGTGGACGGCAGGTTGAGGATCAGCTTGTTGTCGGCGGTCGGCTTCACGATCTCGACGACCGCGTTGCAGATTTCCAGCGCTACTTCCAGCTCCGTGCCGGTAAAGCTCTCCGGCGAATATTCAAAGCGGTAGCCGCCGCCGGCCTTCGCGGCCATGTCGGTGATCATCTTGGCCGCGTCCGTTGCGATCTGCTTGATGCCGGCGACGTCCTTGGCGAACACGACGCGGCGCTGCAATTCGCTGGTGGAATTGTAGAAGTGAATGATCGGGTTACGCGCGCCTTCCAGCGCCTCGAAGGTGCGGGTGATCAGCTCCGGCCGGCATTGGACCAGCACCTGCAGGGAGACGTCGTCGGGCACGTTGCCCTCTTCCACGCACCAGCGGGCAAAGTCGAAATCGGTCTGCGAAGCCGAGGGGAAGCCGATCTCGATCTCCTTGAAGCCCATGTCGATGAGGAGCTGGAACATGCGGGCCTTGCGGTCGTGGCCCATCGGGTTGATCAGCGACTGGTTGCCGTCGCGAAGGTCCACCGAACACCAGATCGGCGCCTCGGTGATCGTCTTGCCAGGCCAGGTGCGGTCCGCAATGTTGATCGTCGGATAGGGCTGATACTTGTTGGCCGCCTCGGGCATGCCCTGCTTGGGAGTATGGGTCTTCAGAATCATCGCGTCTTCTCTTCGTCGTCCCGGCATTCGCGAAAGCGTCTTAGCGCAAGCGGGCGCATTTTGCGACGGCGAATGCTGACCGTGGGCGGCCAGAACCGGAATTAATGCATGGGGTGAAACGAGGAGCTATTGCCGGGCGGGCTGATCGGCCGCCGGGCGCTCCTCAGCGAACCCGGCAACCGCGCGTAAGGCCGAGAAGAAGAAGCGAGGAGAAGCCGCGCGAACGCTCGGCGACAGCAATGCTGCCACGGGAAATGCGTCCGATGATGTGTACGCTGGTCTTCAACATGACGCGTCTATAGCCGGGGAAAGCCGAAAGGGCAAGCAGGGCGCGAGATTTTTACCGAAGCGGCCCCTCACCTGCCTGCCGGCATCCTCTCCCCGCAAGCGGGAAGAGGAACGATGGGCTCGCCGTTCTGCCCCTTCTCCCGCTTGCGGGGAGAAGGTCCCGGCAGGGGGATGAGGGGCAAATCGCGCCTCAGATATCCGCCTGCGAGGTCACGATGCGCGAAACGAGGCCGTAGCCCATGGCTTCTTCGGCAGAGAGCCAGTAGTCGCGATCCGTGTCCTTGGCGATCTTCTCGATCGGCTGGCCGGTGGCGTCGGCGTAGATCTTGTTCAGACGCTCGTTCATCTTGATGATCTCGCGCGCCTGAATCTCGATGTCCGACGCCATGCCGCGGGTGCCGCCCGACGGTTGGTGCAGCAGGAAGCGGGTGTTGGGCAGGCAAAGACGCTGCTCCTTGGGCACGGCGACATAGATCAGCGCACCGGCGGAGGCGACCCAGCCCGTGCCGATCATCCAGACCTTCGGCTTGATGAACTTGACCATGTCATGGATCGAATCGCCCGATTCGACATGTCCGCCCGGGGAACTGACGTAGATGCGGATGTCCTCGTCGCTGGCGGCGGCGAGCGCCACGAGCTGCGAGCAGACCTTCTGCGCCAGTTCCTGCGTGATCGGCCCGTAGATGAAGATCGAACGCGACTTGAAAAGGTTCGCCTCCGTTTCCTTGCCCAGGGGCAGTTCCGTCTTCTTGTCGTCCTCGTCGCTCATCCAAAGTCTCCGGATTGCTCGTCAATAGTCCTGTCGCTGTCAGATAATGCGACTCACCGGCCAAGACAATGCAACAAAACCGATTGCCGGCGATAGGCCTTCCCCGCACCACCGGAAAACAGGGTAAACGCGTCCCGCTAGCCGCGCCCGCGGTAGGGCTGCACGCCCTGATCGGGAATCCACACGCCCTGCGGCGCCTCACCCGTCTGCCAGAACACGTCGATGGGAATGCCGCCGCGCGGATACCAGTAGGCGCCGATCCGCAGCCATTTCGGCTGCAGCAGATCGACGAGCCGCTTGGCGATGTCGATCGTGCAATCCTCGTGGAAGGCGCCGTGATTGCGGAAGGAATGAAGATAGAGCTTCAGCGACTTCGATTCGACCAGCCAGCCGTCCGGAACGTAATCGATCACGATATGCGCGAAGTCCGGCTGGCCGGTCATGGGGCAGAGCGAGGTGAATTCCGGCGCCGTGAAGCGCACCACGAAATCCGTGCCGGCATGGCTGCTCGGCACCTTTTCCAGCACGGCGGCCTCCGGGCTGGAGGGTAGCTCCACCGCCTGCCCCAACTGCGACAATCCCGATACGTCCGTCTTGCTCATCGTCATACCCTTTCGATCTTCACCCGGATGCCATGCGCCTTCTCAGTCTCCGGCTCGACATGGATGGCGATCTGCGCGCCCGGCTGCACGGCCCTGATAGCATCCTCCAGCCGGTCGCAGATGTCATGCGCCTCGCCGACGGGCATGGCCGCCGGCACGACGAGATGGAAGTCCACAAAGGTCGCCGCCCCGGCCCGACGCGTCTTCAGATCATGCACGCCGAGCGAGCCGGCCCCGCTCGCCGCGATCGCCGCCTTGATCGCATCGGCCTCCCCCGCTTCGACCGCATGGTCCATGAGGCCGTCGACCGAATGGGTGATCACCTTCCAGCCCTGGTAGAGGATGTTGAGGGCGACGAGGATCGCCAGCAGCGGATCGAGCACCGGATAGCCCGTGGCGATCGCCAGCACCAGGCCGACGAGCACGCCGACCGAGGTGACGACGTCCGACAGGACATGCTGCCCGTCAGCCGAAAGAGCCGGCGAGCGGTAGCGCCGCCCGGCGCGGATGAGCACCAATGCCCAGCCGGCATTGATGACGCCGGCGGCGAAATTGATGGCAAGGCCGAGCACAGGCGCCTCGATGGGATTGGGCGCAAGCACTGCCGGCAGCGCCTCCATGACGATCAGGAGCGCCGCCACGACGATGAGGACGCCCTCAAGGACCGCCGAGAGATATTCCGCCTTGTGATGGCCGAAGGGATGCGTCTTGTCGGCAGGCTTTGCCGCATAGCTGATCGCCGCGAAGGCGGCGATGGCCGCCACGACGTTGACGCTCGATTCCAGCCCGTCGGACAGAAGCGCCACCGAGCCCGTCACCCGCCAGGCCACGAGCTTCAGCCCCATCACGAAGAGCGCGAGCGGAATGCCCCAGAGCGCAATCCGCTTCACCGTCCGGCCGCCCAAATTTTCCATGCCACTCTCCATGCGCATGCAACCGAGTTGCAAGAAGCCTGGTCCTTCAACGCAAAACCGCGCGCAC
>CBIMFD010000106.1:0-10573 GCA_966243085.1 uncultured Shinella sp. | reverse complement strand
GTGCCCGGCATCACCGGCAGCGAGACCAGCATCCTCCTGTCGACGCCGCGCTCGACGAAGGCCAAGCTCTAGGCGGCGGCGCCGGCGCTTTTCAGCGGATGAAGATCAACGCCATGCCGACGATGACGAGGGCGGCGCCGGCCCAGGCGCCGCCGGCGGGTCGCTCGCCGGTCTTCAGCCACAGCATCGGCAGGATCATGGCCGGCGAGGTGGCCGAAAGGGTCGAGACGATGCCGACCTTTCCGCCGGAAAGCGCAAAGAGCAGCAGCGTCATGCCGATGGCAAGAGCAAGGACGCCGGTGAGCGCGGTCACCGCCGCGACCTTGAGCGTCAGCGGGCCCTTCGGCTTCACGGACGGGATCGGCAACTGGATGAGGATGCTGAGGCAGCCGGCGGCAATGCCGACGCGCAGCATCGAGGCGAGGAAGGGATCGATGCCGCCGGCCATGACCGGGCGGGCGACGATTGAGCCGACGGCCTGGCTGGTCGCCGCGCCGATGCCGAAGAGAACGCCGACCCAGAGCGGCCCCTTGATCGCTTCCCATTGATGCATCTGCGCGCGGCGCTTGCCGAACACGATGGCGAGGAACACGCCGACGGCGGTGAGCGCAATCCCCGCCACCGCGACGGCCGACAGGGTTTCGCCGAGCGCCAGCCAGCCGAGCACGGCGGCAATCGGCGCGTTGAGGGCGAAGAGGATGCCGGAGCGGCGCGGGCCGAGCCGGTTGAGGCATGCGAAGAGCAGCGTATCGCCGATGAAGATGCCGATGAGGCCGGAGAGCAGCAGCGGGCCGGCGCTCGCCATGTCGAGATCGCGCCATGCGCCGGTGAAGACCACGTAGAGCGCCAGAAGACAGGTGACGAAGACCTGGCGCACCCGGCTGAAGGCAAGTGCGCCGAGATGGCCCGCCGGGCCCGCGGAGATCAGCCCCGTCATGGCCCAGCAGGTCGCGGCGCCCAGCGCGGCAAGTTCGTGGATTGGCATCGGTTTCCGATCGGCAACGAGGTTCTGCAGGCATGCTGCGGTGGCACGTTAAAGCGCGTCCGGGCCGCTTTCGTCCAGCGTTCTTTCCGCCCGTCAACAATGGGCGCTGTCATCCGGCTTCAAAAAAGATCGGATAGACGATCCTGGACGAAGGGGAACGCCAACCGCTCCCGGCAGGCTTGAAGGGCATCGTCCATGGTGAATGTCACGGTCGCCGGCATCGGCTATGTCGGTCTCTCCAACGCGGTCCTGCTCGCCCAGTACAACGACGTCATCGCCTACGACATCACGCAGCAGAGGGTGGACGACCTCAACAATAAGATCTCTCCCGTCATCGACGCGGATATCGAGGACTATCTCGCGACGAAACCGCTACGGCTGAGAGCCACGGCGGACAGCACGGAAGCCTTTTCCAACGCCGACTTCGTTGTCGTCGCGACCCCCACCAATTACGGCGCCGTAACCAACTCCTTCGACACGAGCAGCGTGGAGACGGTCGTCGACGATGTCCGCAGGGTCAATATGCGGGCGACCATCGTGATAAAATCGACGATCCCCGTCGGCTATGCGCAGGCGCTGCGTGAGGCGCGCGGCGACGAGCGCATCATCTTCTCGCCGGAGTTCCTGCGCGAAGGCAAGGCGCTTCACGACAACCTCTACCCGTCGCGCATCATCGTCGGTGCGGACAGTCCCGAAGCGCGCCAGTTCGCCGCCCTCCTCCGGCAGGGCGCCGTCAGGGCGGATATCCCGGTGCTCTTCACCGGCTCCGGCGAGGCGGAGGCCGTCAAGCTCTTCGCCAATACCTACCTTGCCATGCGCGTCGCCTATTTCAACGAGCTCGATTCCTATGCGATGGCGCATGGTCTCGACACGCGGCAGGTGATCGAAGGCGTCGGGCTCGATCCGCGCATCGGCAAGCACTACAACAATCCCTCCTTCGGCTATGGCGGCTATTGCCTGCCGAAGGACACGCGGCAGCTCCTCGCCAATTTCAGCACGGTGCCGCAGAACCTCATCCGTGCCATCGTCGACGCCAACACGACGCGCAAGGACTTCCTTGCAGCAGATGTCCTCGCGCGCAGCCCGGATGTGGTCGGCGTCTATCGCCTTGCCATGAAGAAGGGTTCAGACAATTTCCGCGCCTCCTCGATCCAGGGCATCATGAAGCGCATCAAGGCGAAGGGCATCCCGGTCATCATCTACGAGCCGGATTATGCAGGGGACGAGTTCTTCCGCTCGGAAGTCGTGCGCGATCTTTCCGCCTTCAAGCGGCGCGCCGATATCATCCTTACCAACCGCGCGGCGCCGGAGCTGGGGGACGTCCGGGAGAAGGTCTATACGCGCGACGTCTTCGGGACGGATTGAGTCCCGGTCCCCGATTGGCTATGAAACGGCATGTCTCTTCAATCCGTCCGCACCTTCTTCACCGAAAACGCTCCCGATATCGCCGTCCTCGTCACCGAGCAGAGCTCGGCGACGGTCGCGCTTGCGGCCGAGGCGCACGGGGTGGCGCCGGAGCAGATCGCCAAGACGATCTGCCTGCGCGTCGGCGAGGAGATCGTGCTGCTGGTCGCCGCCGGCACGGCACGGCTCAGCAACCGGAAATTCAAGGATCGCTTCGCCGCAAAGCCGCGCATGCTCGATGCCGAACAGGTGCTGGCCGTGACGTCCCACCCGGTCGGCGGGGTCTGCCCCTTCGGCCTGCCGTCGCCGTTGCCGGTCTATTGCGACGTGTCGCTTCAGGCGTTCGAGGAGGTCGTGCCCGCGGCCGGGGCGACGAACGCGGCGGTCCGGCTTTCCCCGCAGCGCCTTGCCGCGCTCGTCACCGGCGAATGGGTCGACGTCTGCGAATAGGCCTGCGCTCGCCCGGTCCGCCATGAAAGAGTTTCGCGAAAATTCGGGGAAATCGCCGGCTGGCGCGTGCGCGGCGGAAAAAGCAATATGACGGAACTGTGATCACAGTGGCCCGCTTGTGTGGACCGCTGTGCACGGGCGCGGAAGATCCGCGAACGGGCTGCTGGAGGAGCACAAGCCCGGAACTGTCGCACGGCGGCGCCGGACGGCGTCCGCCAGGGGGAGAAAACATGTTTGAACGGCTTTTCAAGCTGAGTGAGCACGGCACGTCGGTACGTACCGAGGTGATCGCGGGTCTGACGACCTTCCTCACGATGTCCTATATCATCTTCGTCAACCCGGACATCCTGTCGACGACGGGCATGGACCGAGACGCCGTCTTCGTCGCGACCTGTCTTGCCGCGGCGCTCGGTTCCCTGGTCATGGGTCTCGTGGCCAACTGGCCGATCGGCATGGCGCCGGGCATGGGCCTCAACGCCTTCTTCGCCTTCACGGTGGTCGCCGCTCTCGGCTTCACCTGGCAGCAGGCGCTCGGCGCGGTCTTCATCTCCGGCACCATCTTCGTCATCCTGACGGTGACGGGCGTGCGCTCCTGGCTGATCGCGGGCATCCCGCATTCGCTGCGCAGCGCCATCGCCGCCGGTATCGGCCTCTTCCTCGGCATCATCGCCCTGAAGAGCTCCGGCATCGTCGTCGACAATCCGGCAACGCTCGTCGGCCTTGGCGATCTCAAGCAGACCGGCCCGCTGCTGGCGATCCTCGGTTTCTTCATCATCGCCGTGCTTGACGCCATGCGCGTCAAGGGCTCGATCCTCATCGGCATCCTCGTCGTCACGGTTCTTTCCTGGGTGCTCGGCGTCAGTGAGTTCCGCGGCATCGTCTCGGCCCCGCCGTCGATCCTGCCGACCTTCCTGCAGCTCGACCTCGTCGGCGCCCTGCATGGCGGCCTGCTGCACGTCATCCTCGTCTTCGTACTCGTCGAAGTCTTCGACGCCACCGGCACGCTGATCGGCGTCGCCAAGCGCGCCGGCCTCATCCAGGAAGGCAAGCAGAGCCGCCTCGGTCGCGCTCTTCTCGCCGACAGTGCGGCGATCGTCGCCGGCTCGCTGATGGGCACCAGCAGCACCACGGCCTATGTCGAGAGCGCCTCGGGCGTCCAGGCGGGCGGCCGCACGGGCCTTACGGCCTTTACCGTCGCCGTCCTGTTCCTCGCCGCGCTCTTCATCTCGCCGCTCGCCGCCTCGGTGCCGAGCTATGCGACGGCGCCGGCCCTGCTCTATGTCGCAGGCCTGATGATGCGCGAACTGACGGAAGTCGAGTGGGAAGACCTGACGGAGGCAGCACCGGCCGCGCTCACCGCGCTCGCCATGCCCTTCACCTACTCGATCGCCAACGGCCTTGCCTTCGGCTTCGTGACCTATGTCGTCCTGAAGCTCTTCACCGGCAAGTGGAAGGACATCCATCCGGCAACGGCACTCGTCGCCGTGCTCTTCATCATCCGCTTCGCCTTCTTCGCGGAATAGGAAGACATCCAGTCAAAGGAAAGGGCCGCGCCATGAGCGCGGCCCTTTTCGTTTCCGGGTGACAAAAGGCCGGCCCGTGGAGGCGGGCCGGCGAAATCCGCTGTCCCCGGTGGCGGATCAGCGGATCAGGAAGCTTTCCGAATAGAAATGCTCTTCCAGGTTCACGCCCTCGCCGCCGCGGTCTACCACGGCGAAATCCGAGACCGCGTCGAGCGGCGTCAGGATGCCGTGCCAGACGTTTCGGCCGATATTGACGCCCTGGCCCGGCGCGGTGCGGAAGGCGATCGGCTCGGATGGGCCGTTCTCCGTCTCCTCGGCGACGACGACGAGGAACGTGCTGTCGCCGAGCGGGATGAAGGCCTGGCTGCCGAGCGGGTGGCGCTCCACCATGTTGAGTTCCAGCGGCAGCGGATAGGGCTCGCCGCGCAGGAGGCTGATCATCGGCCGGGCCTTGTCGCCGGTCGTCTCGATATAGGCAAGGTCGTGGTAGCGCACGCATTTGCCCGCGTTGATCGGGAAATTAGCCGCCCCCTCCTGCTCGATGACCTGACCGAAGGGCGCGAAGGCCTCCCGGGTCAGGGGCTTGATCTCGATTGTCTTCATGTCTTTCCTCCCTCGGCCAGCCGGCCAAAAACACGCAGACGGCTGACGCCGCCGTCCGGATGGATGTTCAGGCGGACATGCGTCACCGCACCCGCCCTTCTCACGAGATGGCCGTCGAACGTGTGGATACGGTCGGCGGTCAGTTTCTGCTCGGGCAGGATCTCCTGCCAGAACATCGACGCGGCGGTGACAAGGGTGGGGAGGTCCCCTGTCGTGCCCGTCAGGTCGGCGGCCTGCACGGAGCAGGCATCCGGGTAGTTGCCCTTGAAATGGGCGGTATCGACGACGATACTTTCCACCGCCGCACGTGCGGCGAGCTTGACCACGATCCATTCGTGGCCGGGCTCGCGGCGGCGGCTGGTCTCCCAGCCGTCACCCATATTGACGCCGCGGCCGGGAGCGAGCAAGCGCTGGTGGCCGTAATGTCCGTTCGAAAGCGCGATCACCTGCCCGCCGCTGAGCGCGGAGGCAAGGTCGAAGGCTTCGTTCTCGCGGCCCTTCCGGTCGAGCGCGGGCACGCCGTAGACGCGCAGCCGCGCCACCCCGCCGTCGGGAAAGATCCGCAGCCGCACATGGCTGTAGAGCCCTCCCGCGGCGCAGTCGAAGAAATGCTGGGCGCTCGGGCCGAGCGGGCTCGGCGACAGCAGCTCCGTCCAGGCGGTCGCATCGTTTGGCCCATCCGGCGCATGGCAGCCCTCGATGGCGCAGGCCGTCGGGTAATTGCCGGTGAAGAAGGCCGTGTCCACGTCGAAGCCGCGGATATGGCCGATTGTCGCGAGCGCAACGACCGCGTGGTCGTGGCCGGGGCCGCGCCGCCGGCGCGTTTCCCAGCCGTCCATCCATTTGCCGTGCTCGTCGTAGCGGCCGGGATGGAAGACGGCGGGCTCGTCCGCCAGCATGCGCGACAGCGGCCCGAAGAACTCGTCCGTCGCGAAAAGGCCCCTTGCCCCGAGGCTTGCCGCGGCAAGGTTGATCGTTCCGCGCGCGAAGGCGGGCAGCGCACCGGCCGACATGGCGCCGTCCTCAGTCCGGCAGGATGGCCTTGAGCCGGAGGAGCGCGATGCGCTCCACCTGCCGGCAGGCGGTTGCAAGCTCGGTTTCCCGGTCGTTGCCGATGCGCTTTTCGAAGGCGGCGAGGATGCTCGCCTTCGTGTTGTCCCGCACGGCGATGATGAAGGGGAAGCCGAATTTCTCCACGTAGCGGCCGTTGAGGTCGGTAAAGCGCGTGCGCTCCTCGTCCGTCAGCGCGTCGAGCCCGGCGGAGGCCTGCTCTTCCGTCGAGCTTGCCGTCAGGCGCTTGGCCGCGGCGAGCTTTCCGGCAAGGTCCGGGTGGGCGACGAGCACGCCGAGGCGCTCCTCGTCGCTCGCCGCGCGGAACTGGAAGGTAAGCGCGGCGGCAAGGCCGGTCGCCGTGTCGTTGGCCGGCGAAAGCTCGTCGGCGAAGGCGCGGCGCGCGATCCAGTCGGAGTGCTCGAAAATGCCGCCGAAACGCTCCACGAACGCGTCTTCCGACATCTGCGAGGGTCGCTCGGCGGCGGGCTGCGGCGGATGCGCCTTCGCCCAGTGCTCGGCGATGTCGACGCGCCGTGCGATCCAGACCTGCTCATGGCTCTGCACATAGTCGATGAAGCGGGCGAGCGCCATGACGCGGCCCGGCCGGCCGATCAGGCGGCAATGCAGGCCGATGCTCATCATCTTCGGGCTGCCCTTGGCGCCCTCCGCGTAGAGCGCATCGAACGAGTCCTTCAGGTAGCTGAAGAACTGGTCGCCGCTGTTGAAGCCCTGGGGCGTCGCAAAACGCATGTCGTTGGCGTCGAGCGTATAGGGGATGATGAGTTGCTGCCTACCGCCATGCTCGTACCAGTAGGGCAGGTCGTCGGAATAGGTGTCGGAGATGTAGTCGAAGCCGCCCGCCTCCGTCACGAGGTCGACGGTGTTGACGGAACAGCGGCCCGTATACCAGCCGCGCGGCCGCTCGCCGGTGACGAGCGTGTGCAGGCGGATCGCCTCGGCGATGGCCGCGCGCTCCTCTTCCGGCGGCATGTCCTTGTGCTCGACCCATTTGAGGCCGTGCGAGGCGATTTCCCAGCCTGCGGCCTGCATGGCGGTGACCTGCGCCGGTGAGCGCCTGAGCGCGGTCGCAACGCCGTAGACCGTGACCGGCACGGCCTTTTCCGTCAGCAGCCGGTGGAGGCGCCAGAAGCCGGCGCGTGCGCCGTATTCGTAGATCGATTCCATGTTCCAGTGGCGTTGGCCCGGCCATTGGGCGGCGCCGACGATCTCGGACAGGAAGGCCTCGGATGCCGCGTCGCCATGCAGCACGCAGTTCTCCCCGCCCTCTTCGTAGTTCAGCACGAACTGCACGGCGATGCGCGCATCGCCCGGCCACTTCGCTGCGGGCGGCGTCTGACCGTATCCGTACATGTCGCGGCAATATCGCATGGAACGCTCCTCCAAACGTTTTTCGGCAGCAATGTCTAACCCGAAAACGGTGCGTTCCATTCCCTACGGAAATTTTGAAAGTCTCGAACGATCATACCGCTTTTCAGGGGAAAGGGCCTGATGGATAGTGGAGTGAGGAGCGCCATGCTCGGGAGGAAAACATGCAGTCTCATTCGCAAGGAGCCGGCCGGCTCACGACCCATGTGCTGGACACCGCGCGCGGCAAGCCCGCCGAAGGCCTGCGCATCGACCTTTACCGCGTCGAGGGCGACACGTTCCACCACATCAAGACCACGCAGACGAACGACGACGGGCGCTGCGATGCCCCGTTGCTCTCGGGCGAGACGATGAAGGCCGGGAACTACGAACTGCGCTTCCATGCCGGCGACTATCTCGGCAGGACGGGCGACGGCCCGATGTTCCTCGACATCATCCCGATCCGCTTCGGCCTTGCCGACGAGGGCGCGCATTACCATGTTCCCTTGCTGGTATCGCCCTTCAGCTATTCCACCTACCGCGGGAGTTAAGCCATGGCGGCCGTGTCGATCCGCTCGCAATTGCGTTTCATCCTCAATGGCCGCGACGTCGCGCTGAGCGACGTTGCGCCCGACCAGACGCTGCTCGACTGGCTGCGCCTTTCCCGTTTCCTCAAGGGCACCAAGGAAGGCTGCGCGGAAGGCGACTGCGGCGCCTGCACGGTGCTGGTCGGCCGGCTGACGCCCTCGGGCGGCCTCGTCTATGAGGGCGTCAACGCCTGCATCCGCTTCCTCGGCTCGCTCGACGGCTGTCATGTGGTGACGGTCGAGCATCTGGCCGGCAGCGAGGAGAAGCTCCATCCCGTCCAGCAGGCCCTGGTGGACTATCACGGCTCGCAATGCGGCTTCTGCACGCCGGGCTTCGTCATGTCGCTCTATGCGCTGTGGATGGAGAACCCGACGCCGAGCGACCAGGACATCGAGACCGCGCTGCAGGGCAATCTCTGTCGCTGCACCGGCTACGAGCCGATCCTGCGCGCCGCCCGCGCCATCTCCGGCTATGCCGGCACGGACAAGGATCCGCTCATCGCCGAGCGCGCGGACATGATCGCCCGCCTTGCGGCCCTGCGCGACGGCGCCCGCGTCGAGATCGGCGAGGGGAAGAACCACTTCGTCGTGCCGGCGAGCCTCGACGATTTCGCCGCCGTGCTGGAGGCAAGCCCGACGGCCACGGTCGTCGCCGGCTCCACCGACGTCGGCCTCTGGGTGACGAAGCAGATGCGCGACATCTCCCCGGTGGTCTTCATCGCCGGGCTCGACGAGCTGAAAACCCTTTCGGTGAAGGACGGCACGATCACCATCGGCGCCGGCGTCACCTATACCGAGGCGCTCGAGACGCTTTCGCGCCATATCCCGGCGCTCGGCCCGCTGATCACCCGCATCGGCGGCCAGCAGGTGCGCAACATGGGCACGATCGGCGGCAACATCGCCAACGGCTCGCCCATCGGCGACACGCCGCCGGCGCTGATTGCGCTGGGCTCGACGCTCACCTTGCGCAAGGGGGCCGAGAGGCGCACCATTTCGCTTGAGGACTTCTTCATCGCCTACGGCAAGCAGGACCGCCAGCCCGGCGAATTCGTCGAGGCCGTGCATGTGCCGGTGCCGGCGGCCTCGGAAAAGTTCGCCGTCTACAAGGTGACCAAGCGGCGCGACGAGGACATCACGGCAACGCTCGGCGCCTTCCGCCTGTCGCTTGCCGCCGACGGCACGGTCGCCGCGATCACGATCGCCTATGGCGGCATGGCGGCGACGCCCAAGCGCGCCTCCGCCGTCGAGAAGGCGCTCATCGGCCAGCTCTGGAACGAGGCGACGGTGGAGGCGGCCATGGAGAAGTACGCCGAGGACTATGCGCCGCTCACCGACATGCGCGCGACGGCCGAATACCGGGCGCTGGTGGCGCGGAACCTTCTCCTCAGGTTCTATATGGAAACGACATCCGGCGGCGCGCCCGTGCAGGTGTCCAGATACGAGGCTGCGTAAGCCATGAACAAGCACACACCCGACCTCAAGGCCGAAAAGATCGCCGGCGGCGTCCATTCCAACGCACGCCATGATTCCGCCCACAAGCATGTCGCCGGAACGGCCGTCTATATCGACGACATCACCGAGCCGGCGGGCACGCTGCATGCGGGCCTCGGCCTTTCCACCGTCGCGCACGGCATCCTGAAATCCATCGACCTTTCGGCGGTGCGCGCCGCCCCGGGCGTCGTCGGCGTGCTGACGCACGAGGACGTGCCGGGCGTCAACGACATCTCGCCCTCCGGCATGGACGACGATCCGGTGCTTGCCGACGGAAAGGTCGAGTTCCACGGCCAGCCGATCTTCTGCGTCATCGCCGAGACGCGCGAGGAGGCCCGCCGGGCCGCGCGGCTCGCGAAGATCGAATATGAGGAGCTGCCGGCCGAAATCGACATCTGGGACCTCGACGTCGAGACCCATCGCCAGGTGGTGACCCCGCTGACGCTGAAGCGCGGCAATGCGGCCTCCGCCCTTGCAAGCGCCCCGCGGCGCGTGAAGGGCCGCATGCGGCTCGGCGGGCAGGACCATTTCTATCTCGAAGGGCAGATCTCGCTTGCCGTTCCCGGCGAGGACGACGACGTGATCGTCTATTGCTCGACCCAGGGGCCGAGCGAGACGCAGCACATGATCGCCCATGCGCTCGGCGTGGCGAGCCATTCCGTCACCGTAGAAGTGCGCCGCATGGGCGGCGGCTTCGGCGGCAAGGAGACCCAGGCCAACCAGTGCGCCGCCATCGCGGCCATCGCCGCCCGCAAGCTGAAGCGCGCCGTGAAGATCCGCCTCGACCGCGACGAGGACATGGCCGCGACCGGCAAGCGGCACGATTTCGCCATCGACTACGAGGTCGGCTTCGACGACGAGGGCCGCATCCTCGCCGTCGACTATACGTTCGCGCTGCGCGCCGGCTTTTCCGCCGACCTTTCCGGTCCGGTCGGCGATCGTGCGCTCTTCCATTGCGACAACGCCTATTTCTATCCGCATGTGCATGCGAAATCCGCGCCGCTCTACACCAACACGGTGTCGAACACGGCCTTCCGCGGCTTCGGCGGCCCGCAGGGCATGGTCGGCGCCGAGCGCGTCATCGACGAGGTGGCCTTCGCCGTCGGCAAGGA
>CBIMFD010000105.1:0-10627 GCA_966243085.1 uncultured Shinella sp. | reverse complement strand
CCAGACGCTGCTCTTCGTCGACGAGATCCACCGCTTCAACCGCGCCCAGCAGGACAGTTTCCTGCCGGTCATGGAGGACGGCACGATCGTGCTTGTCGGTGCGACGACGGAGAACCCGTCCTTCGAGCTCAATGCCGCTCTCTTGTCCCGCGCCCGCGTGCTGACCTTCAAGCCGCATGACGAGCAGAGCCTCGAAGAATTGCTGAAGCGCGCAGAGGCGATCGAGGAGCGGCCTCTGCCGCTCGACGGGGAGGCGCGCGCCTCGCTGCTGCGCATGGCCGACGGCGACGGACGGGCGGTGCTGACGCTGGCCGAGGAAATCTGGCGCGCCGCCCGCGCTGGCGAGACTTTCGGACAGGACGATCTCTTTCGCATCGTCCAGCGCCGCGCGCCGGTCTACGACAAGTCGCAGGACGGCCACTACAATCTCATCTCCGCCCTGCACAAGGCCGTGCGCGGCTCCGATCCCGATGCGGCGCTCTACTATCTCACCCGCATGCTGGATGCCGGCGAGGACCCGTTGTTCCTCTGCCGGCGCATGGTCCGCATGGCGGTGGAGGATATCGGACTTGCCGATCCGCAGGCGCTCGTCGTCTGCAACGCCGCCAAGGATGCTTACGATTTCCTCGGCTCGCCGGAGGGCGAGCTGGCGCTGGCGCAGGCCTGCGTCTATATCGCGACGGCGCCGAAATCCAACGCCGTCTACACCGCCTACAAGTCGGCGATGCGCGCGGCGAAGGAGAACGGCTCGCTGCTGCCGCCCAAGCACATCCTCAACGCGCCGACGAAGCTGATGAAGGGCGAGGGCTACGGCGAAGGCTATCGCTACGACCACGACGAGCCGGACGCATTTTCCGGCCAGGATTATTTCCCGGAGAAGATGGGCCGCCGGACCTTCTACGATCCGCCGGAGCGCGGTTTCGAGCGAGAACTGCGAAAGCGGCTCGACTGGTGGGCGAAGCTGCGGCGGGAGCGGGAATAGCCTATCTGGAGGCTGCGTTGAAATTCTGCGCGGGCTTTTGCGGAGCGGGCGGCACGACCTTGATCGAGGACTGCGCCTTGCCCGGATGGCCCTCCATGTCGACCACCACATGCCAATGGCCGTTCTCGGGGATTTTCAACCGGATCGGCGACTGCTTGGCGACCCCGCCGAGGAACTTGTGCTGGCGGGCGTTCTTGAAGAGGTCGAAATTCGTATTCGTCATCAGCCGCACATTCGCGATCGCCGAGAGGGTGATTTCGACGACCGTTCCGCCGCGCTGCCGTTCGAGATCGTAATGGGTATAGGAAAAACTGTGGGCCATCGCTGCCTGTCCGGACGTATCTTGTTTCACGCTAATATTTCCACATCCGAGTTAACGTTCCCTTCCGCCGGAGAGAGAAAGAGCGTTTCCTTTCAGTCTGTTATTGAGGGATTCGGAATCAGGCCGGCAAGGCCCTGATTAAGTGCGGGAAGATGGCCGGAGCGTTTCCGCCCAGGCCTTCACGGCCCTCGCCATGGTGACGAGATGGTCGGCGGCGGAAAAGCCGGAGATGCTCTTGCGCGGCTTCAGGTCGTGGTCGCCGTCCTCGAGCCAGAGGATCTCGATGCGTTCCGGCAGGCCGTAGCCCGGCACCTCGTCCGCCGTTCCGAACGGATCGCGCGTGCCCTGGCAGATGAGCGCCGGCGTCTTCAGCTCCATCAGGTGGGCGGTGCGCAGTTGCGCCGGCTTTTCCGGCGGATGGAACGGATAGCCGAGGCAGAGGAGGCCGGCGGCGTGGCCCTCGCCATGCAGCCGGTCCGCCGCCATGCTGGCGACGCGCCCGCCCATCGACTTGCCGCCGATAACGAGCGGCCCCTTTGCGTCCAGCGCGGCAACGGCCGCCTCGAATTCCGGAATCAGCGTCTCGGCTTTCGGTGGCGGCCTGCGGCTGCCCTCGCTACGCCGCGCCGCCATGTAGGAGAACTCGAAGCGCGCGACGCGCAGGCCTTCCGCCGCAAGCGCCGTGGCCGCCGCATTCATGGCGGGCGAATCCATCGGCGCACCGCTGCCATGGGCGAGAAGCAGGGTAAAGGGCGCATCCTGCGGGCCGGTGAAGAGGAAGGAGGCGCTCATCGTCTCGTCGATCGGCGCCGAAGGGGTGAAAGCGCAGGACGCCGTTTCACTTTGAATGATCCTTCACTTCGCCCGGAGCGATGGGGTCGCTTGCCGGAAAAGTCTCCTCCAGCGCTTCCTCCAGGTAATCGTCCTGCTCGGCCTTTTCCGATTTTTGGCGATGCTTGGCCTGTTCCTTCTCCAGCGAAGCCTTCGGGCTGTCCTTGTCTTTCGGCATCGTCGCCTCCTGTCTGGTCGGCCTTAAAGATAGAGTGTTTTTCGGCAGGGGCGAGGGTCAGCTTTCCGGCAGGGTCAGCTCGGCGATCACCGGCAGGTGGTTGGAGCCGAAGGCAGGCCCGACGCGCCGGGCGCGCAGCGAAATATCCGGCGAGACGGCGATATGGTCGATTGAGGCGCCGATATAGGCGATCTGGTCCAGCTTCATGCTGAAGCGCGTCACCGGCTGCAGCCAGCCGCCGGCGGTGGAGGCGAGTCCTGCCTGCTTGAGGAAGCCGCGGAAGAAAGGCGACCAGCTCGGCGTGTTCCAGTCGCCGGCGACGATGACGGGCGCGTTTTCGAGATCGCCCTTCACGGCGTCGGCGGCGGCTGAGAGATAGGCGTTGCGGTCGCGCCATTGCCAGAGCTTTCGCGGCGTCTCGGGGTGGAAGGCATAGAGGAAGAGCGGCTCGCCCCTGAGGTCGAGCTCCAGTCTCAAGGGCTGCTTGTAGGCCTTCTCCTCGGTGAAGGCGCGCTTCAGCGCCGTCTCGGCGCGGATCGGCAGCGTCGAATAGACCTTGATGGCGTCGCGCATCACCACGTCATGGCTGCTTTCATAGGGGAAGAGGCCGGAGGCGGAAATCGCCGCTTCCCAGGCCGGCGTTGTTTCCTCCAGGACGACGATATCGGGCTTTTCCCGGCTGAGGAGGCCGATGAAATCGGCCGGCGGCCGCTGGTTGTCGATATAGAGATTGGCCGTCAGCACCTTCAGCCCGCTGCCGGCCGCCGAGATGCGGGCCGTCTGGACGTCCATGGCCGGAACAGCCGCGACCGCAAGGCCTGCCGCGGCGGTGAGGATCGCCTTCCGCCGCCGCGTCGCTAAGGCCGCGATGAGCACGAAAATCCCCGCGGCAACGATGTAGGGCCAGGCGAAGGTGAGGAGATCGACCAGCCAGAACCGGTCGGCGGCCAGCACCACGATGCTGACGGCGAAGAGATAGGCGATGGCGCCCGGCAGGACGAGAACGCGGTAGGCGAGGTCGGCAAGGCCCCGGCGCTGTACTGTCGGCATCGACTGTTCCTTCTGCACGACGGGATGGGAGGGCATGGCGTTTCCGCAAAGGAAGCCTGCATGTACCCCGCGCCTCGCCGCGCTGCAATGACAAGGTGGGAGAGAGCGGTCCGAGGCGCCGAAAGACCGACTCTGCAGATCAAAAAAAATACCCCGGCGGAGTTGCCGGGGTATCCTTGTCGTTCATGTGCTGTTGCTGTCTTAGCTGCAGCCGCTCGTGGCGCCGCAGGTGTCGCACTTCTCGCAGGTGCCGTTGCGGACCATCGTGAAATTCTGGCACTCCGAGCACATGTTGCCGGTGTAGCCCTGTGCGATGGAGCGCATGCGGCGTTCGTTTTCCAACTTCTTGGCCTCGGCCTTGGCCGATGCGGCATCGGCGGCGGCCTTGTCGGAGAAGAGGGCGGTCACGCTTTCGGTGGCTTCCTCGGCGCTGTCGTCCGCGATCTCTTCCGCAAGGTCGGCGGCGCGCTCCTCGTAGTCGCGCTTGAAGGCGACGATCTCGGAACCGGCGGCGGCGATCGCCGGCTCCAGCTTGCGCACGGCGCTGCCGGCGAAGGTGGTGACGTTGCCTGCGGACGAAGCCTTGGCGGGAGCGGCGGTGGCCGAACCCTTCGGCTCGGAAAGCTGGCGCTCGCCGGCCTGGCCGCCCTGGATGAGCGTCGGCTTGTGGCCGCGCGTCCAGCCGGTCGATATCAGGTTCGTCTTGCCTTCCTTGATGCCCTTGCCGATCGCCGTGTTGGAGAAGTCGGACGTATCGATATGGGCAAGGTCGTGGCGGCCGAGATAGGAGATCGCCAGTTCCCGGAAGACGTAGTCGAGGATCGACGTCGCGTTCTTGACCGCGTCGTTGCCCTGGACCATGCCGGCCGGCTCGAACTTGGTGAAGGTGAAGGCCTCCACATATTCCTCGAGCGGCACGCCGTACTGGAGGCCCAGCGAGATGGCGATGGCGAAGTTGTTCATCATCGCGCGGAAGGCGGCGCCTTCCTTGTGCATGTCGATGAAGATCTCGCCGAGGCGGCCGTCGCCGAATTCACCGGTGCGCAGGTAGACCTTGTGTCCGCCGATGACGGCCTTCTGGGTGTAGCCCTGGCGGCGGTTCGGCAGTTTTTCACGCTCGCGGACCAGACGCTCGACGATCCGTTCGACGATCTTTTCCGTGACCTGCACGGCCTGGGCGGCAGCGGGGGCTGCGGCCAGCGCCTCGACGGCATCGTCCTCGTCGTCCTCGTCCTCGATCAGCGCGGAATTGAGCGGCTGGGAGAGCTTGGAGCCGTCGCGGTAGAGGGCGTTGGCCTTCAGCGCGAGCTTCCAGGAGAGCATGTAGGCGTTCTTGCAGTCCTCGACGGTCGCCTCGTTCGGCATGTTGATCGTCTTGGAGATGGCGCCCGAGATGAACGGCTGGGCGGCCGCCATCATGCGGATGTGGCTTTCGACCGAGAGGTAGCGCTTGCCGATCTTGCCGCACGGATTGGCGCAATCGAAGACCGGCAGGTGCTCGGTCTTGAGGAAGGGCGCACCTTCCAGCGTCATCGCGCCGCAGACGTGGATGTTGGCGGCCTCGATCTCCTTCTTCGAGAAGCCGACATGCTCCAGGAGGTTGAAGGACATGTCGGAAAGCTGCTCGTCGGAGACCTTCAGCACGTCCTTCAGGAAGTCCGCGCCGAGCGTCCACTGGTTGAAGGCGAACTTGATGTCGAAGGCGGACTTGAGGCCGGCATTGACGGCCTCGATCTTCTCGTCGGTGAACCCCTTGGCCCTCAGCGAGCCGGGATTGACGCCCGGGGCCTGGTTCATGTTGCCGTGGCCGACGGCATAGGCCTCGATCTCGGCGATCTGGCTTTCCGAATAGCCGAGCGTGCGCAGGGCTTCGGGAACGGCACGGTTGATGATCTTGAAGTAGCCGCCGCCGGCGAGCTTCTTGAACTTGACGAGCGCGAAGTCGGGCTCGATGCCGGTCGTGTCGCAGTCCATGACGAGGCCGATCGTGCCGGTCGGCGCGATCACGGTCGTCTGGGCGTTGCGGTAGCCGTGCTTTTCGCCGAGTTCCACGGCCTTGTCCCAGGCGGCGACGGCATGGGCGACAAGCGCCGGATCCGAGCAATCGGCATGGACGAGGGCGACCGGGTTGACCGAGAGCGCTTCATAGCCCGCATTTTCGCCATAGGCGGCGCGGCGATGGTTGCGCATGACGCGCAGCATGTTGTCGCGGTTCGGCGCAAAGTTCGGGAACGGGCCGAGCTCGCTCGCCATTTCGGCCGAGGTGGCATAGGAGACGCCTGTCATGATCGCGGTCAGCGCGCCGGCGATGGCACGGCCTTCCGTCGAGTCATAGGGAATACCGGACGACATCAGCAGGCCGCCAATATTGGCATAGCCGAGGCCGAGCGTGCGGTATTCGTAGGAGAGCTCGGCGATCTGGCGCGAGGGGAACTGCGCCATCATCACGGAGACTTCGAGCACGATGGTCCACAGGCGCACGGCGTGTTCGTAATCGGCGATGTTGATCTTCTTCGTCGCCGCGTCCTTGAACTGGAGAAGGTTCAGCGAGGCGAGGTTGCAGGCCGTGTCGTCGAGGAACATGTATTCCGAGCACGGGTTCGATGCGCGGATCGGGCCGGCCGCCGGGCAGGTGTGCCAGTCGTTCATCGTCGTGTTGAAGTGCAGGCCCGGATCGGCCGAGGCCCAGGCGGCGTAGGAGATCGATTCCCACAGGTCCCGCGCCTTCAGCGTCTTCATCACCTTGCCGTCCTTGCGGGCGGTGAGGTTCCATTCCCCGTCATTCTCGACGGCGCGCAGGAAATCGTCCTTCAGCGAGACGGAGTTGTTGGAGTTCTGGCCGGAGACGGTGAGGTAGGCTTCCGAATCCCAGTCCGTGTCGTAGGTCTTGAACTCGATGTCCTTGTAGCCCTGCCTGGCGAACTGGATGACGCGCTTGATGTAGCTTTCCGGAACCTGGTTCTTCTTGGCGGCGCGGATCTCCCGCTTGAGGGCCGGGTTCTCGGTGGGGTCGTAGCAGCGGTCGCCTTCGGCCGAGCAATTGACGCAGGCCTTCATGATGGCCTTGAGGTGGCCGGCGACGATCTTCGAGCCGGTGACGAGGGCCGCCACCTTCTGCTCTTCCTTGACCTTCCAGTTGATGTATTCCTCGATGTCCGGATGGTCGATGTCGACCACGACCATCTTGGCGGCGCGGCGCGTCGTGCCGCCCGACTTGATGGCGCCGGCGGCGCGGTCGCCGATCTTCAGGAAGCTCATGAGGCCGGAGGAGCGGCCGCCGCCCGAAAGCTTTTCGCCTTCGCCGCGCAGGTGCGAGAAGTTGGAGCCGGTGCCGGAGCCGTACTTGAAGAGGCGCGCTTCACGCACCCACAGGTCCATGATGCCGTTCTCGTTGACGAGGTCGTCCTCGACGGACTGGATGAAGCAGGCGTGCGGCTGGGGATGCTCGTAGGCGGACTTGGACTTGGTCAGCTTGCCGGTGAAGGGATCGACATAGAAATGGCCCTGGCCGGGGCCGTCGATGCCGTAGGCCCAGTGCAGGCCCGTGTTGAACCACTGCGGCGAGTTCGGGGCGACGCGCTGCGTGGCGAGCATGTAGGCAAGTTCGTCCTTGAAGGCGGCAGCGTCTTCCTCGGAAGCGAAATACTTGCCCTTCCAGCCCCAGTAGGTCCAGGTGCCGGCGAGACGGTCGAAGACCTGGCGGGCGTCGGTTTCCGAGCCGTAGCGCTCACCCTCGGGGAGCGCCTTGAGGGCTTCGGTGTCGGGCACGGAGCGCCACAGGAAGGAAGGGACGTCGTTCTCCTCGAACTTCTTCAGGCGCGCGGGCACGCCGGCCTTGCGGAAATATTTCTGCGCGAGGATGTCGGCGGCGACCTGGGAGAACTGTGCGGGCACATCGATATCGGCGAGCCGGAAGACGATGGAACCGTCCGGGTTCTTGATCTCGCTGACGGCCTTGCGGAATTCGATCTCCGCATAGGCCGACTGGCCGGGTTTGGTGAAACGACGTTCTATGCGCATCTTCCGTTGTCCTCTGCTGCCGCATCCTGCTCCGAAAGCAGGGCGCAATTATCCCCGTCCGGCCGCAATCCTCTTGCAGCCAGCCCAAATCGTCCAGTCCTTGCGGGAAGCCCGATCGATCTCGAGCATCCTGTATCTTGCGCTGAGTTTGGCTGCAAATACTAAATATAGTATCAACAGGTTCTTTTTTCCAGACCCGGCCATCGCTGCGGCACATCCGGAAACCGGGCGCGAAGGCACCCGTGCGGCGAGCGGATCATCCACCCGGCCACATGCGCATAAACGCGATTTCGTGATGAGAACCGACCTCGTAACAACACGGTCCAGTCGCCGCCGCAACTAGGTTTCATTAACCTCATCTGGCCGATTCCCGTCAAGGGCTGGTTTGTGACTGAAGTTTGAACCCTATATCTTGTGCCTTCCGGCTGTGGAAACTGGGGACATCGTCCAAGCCCTGAAAAATCAGCAGCTTCGTGCCGAAAGGCGGGTTCGCGCGGCAGGCGACTGTGGAAAAGCGGGAAAAATCACGGGTGAAAAGAGAGGGTTTTTCCATCCCCCGACTTCCGGGAATAGCCATCCGCGGCGAGTTGTGATCCGTGGATAAAGTGATTCTTCCCGCGCTGCGTCGAAGCGCCGGGGCCGGCGGCGGAACGCGCCTTGCTACCGACGGCTGCCAATGGGAAAGACGGAAAGACGAAGCCGGCGGACGAGGCCATCCGCCGGCTCGAATCACGTTTGCGAAACGGAGGGGAGGTGCCTAGCCGCGCGTGCCCTTGGCGATCGGCTCCTGGTAGGTGAAGCCCATGTCCCAGGGAAAGTAGATCCAGGTGTCCTGGCTGACCTCGGTGATGAAGGTATCGACGAGCGGGCGCCCCTTCGGCTTGGCGTAGACGGCGGCGAAATGCGCCTTGGGCAGCATGGCGCGCACTTCGGCGGCCGTCTTGCCGGTGTCCGTCAGGTCGTCGACGATGAGAATGCCTTCGCCGCCTTCCTGGGTAAGCTCCGGCGCGATGCCCTTCAGGACATGCATTTCGCCCTGCGAGACATAGTCGTGGTAGGAGGCGACGCAGACCGTCTCGATGAGGCGGATATTGAGTTCGCGCGAGACGATGGCGGCCGGCACGAGCCCGCCGCGGGTGATGCAGACGATCGCCCGCCATTCGCGCCCGCCGTCCGCCAGCCGCCAGGCAAGCGCGCGCGCGTCGCGGTGGAACTGGTCCCAGGATACGGGGAAGGCTTTGTCGGGCAGCGACATGACGGGCTCCTGATAGGCGGAAAATGAAGATTCCCCCTCTCTAATGCAGTTTGCCCGCCAAGGAAATCGCCGTCCGGCCATCAGGGCCCGCCGATCCACAGGCCATTGGCTCCTTAGCGCGACATCAGCGTGGGCACGCGGGCGCTGCGCATCATCGCGCTCGTCACACCGCCGAAGAGGCGCTGGCGCAGCCGCGAATGGCTGTAGGCGCCCATGACGACGAGGTCCGCGCCGATCTCGCCGGCGCGCCGGTTCAGCGCCTCTGCCACCGAATGGCCCTGCGAGGCGGCGGAGGCGACCGTGACGGTGACGCCATGGCGCGCAAGCGAGGCGGCAAGCTCGGCGCCGCAGAAATCGCGCGACTGGTTGGAATCGTCCGGCGGATCGACCGTGAATATCTCGACGCTCTCGGCCGCCGTCAGGAAGGGCAGGGCGTCGAAGGCGGCGCGCGCCGATTCGCGCGAGCCGTTCCAGGCGAGCAGCACCTTGCGGATCGGCTCCGGCCCGGCCGGGGCGTTGGAGATGAGGTAGACCGGGCGACCGCTCTCATAGAGCAGGTCCTCGATGTCCTCGCGGGCCGGGCCGTCGAAATCCGGGTCGAACTGGCCGGCGATCACGAGGTCGGCGCCGCGGGCGCTCTCGATGACGCCCGCTGAGGCGTAGCCGGCGGCGCCGGTGAAGAGGCGCCATTCATAGGAGATGTCGTCTCGCTCGCAGCGCGAGCGGAAGGCCGCCTCCGCCTCGCGCGACTGGCGCTGGGCGCGCTCCTGCAGGTCGAGCACCGCATTTGGATCCGGATATTCCATGGGCGCGATCAGCGTCACCACGACCGGGGCTTCGGCATGGATGCCGATGACATGGCCGCCCGTGCGGCGCGCGAGCGCCAGCGCATGGTCCGTCACCTTGCCGGCATCCTCTGCGGCGCTCAGCACCGCCACGATGGTCTTGTAGGTCATGTCTGCCTCCTGTGTGGTTCAAACGAAACCTGCGCCTGCCGCACCGCCAAAACCTTGATCCGGATCAAGAAGAGGTGGCCTTGGCCGCGGCGATGTCGGCAATCATCGCGAGTATATCACGCTCGGCCGCTTCTGCCGGGGCTTCCTCGCGGCTGCGGATGACGATTTCGGTGGAGAAGCGGTTTTCCGAAAAGCGCGGATAGGAGCCGATGCTGGTCTCGGGGTGATCCTTCTGGATCTGCGCAAGCGCGCTGCCGATATCGCCTTCGCCGAAGGGGGAGGCGACGGAACGCGAGAGCATGGGCCTGCCGCCTTCGAGCTTCGGCACCACGGTGCCCAGCATGGCCGTGAAGACCTGCGGCACGCCGGCCATGACGTAGACATTGCCGATCTGGAAGCCCGGTGCCGTCGAGACGGCATTCTCGATATGGGTGGCGCCTTCGGGCATGCGGGCCATGCGCTTGCGCGCCTCGTTGAACTCCACGCCGCGCCGCGCATACATGGCGCCGAGCAGTTCCATGGCCAGCGGATCGTGCAGGCAGGGCACGCCGAAGGCCTTCGAGACGGCATCCGCCGTGATGTCGTCATGGGTCGGGCCGATGCCGCCGGAGGTAAAGACATAGGTGTAGCGCGCCCGAAGCGCATTCAGCGCCTCGACGATGGCGTCCTCCTCGTCGCCGACGATGCGCACCTCCTTGAGGTCGATGCCGGCGAGGAAGAGCATGTCGGCGAGCTGGCCGATGTTCTTGTCCTTGGTGCGTCCGGAAAGAAGCTCGTCGCCGATGGCGAGCATGGCGGCGGTGGCGATGGTGCTGGAGCTCATGGCGTTCTCTGATGTTCGTGCAGGAATGCCGGCCGGAACGGGCGGCATTGTCAATGGCGGGTGAACAGTCTGTCGACCTTAGGGCTTCTGGGTCGACGGGTCTTCAAAGTGCTACATCCAAGCCGACGCCGCGATCAAGCGGAAAGACCTTTGCAGACAGGAGACGACGATGGCGAAAGTTCTGGTTCTTTACTATTCGGCCTATGGCCA
>CBIMFD010000104.1:0-10678 GCA_966243085.1 uncultured Shinella sp. | reverse complement strand
GCCGCCTGCACGGCCTTCGCATCGGGTCCTTCCGTGCCGGAGGCCAGCGTGAACCGGAACCCGGCCAACTGCCCGACATGATGTCCTTCTACGAAGACATCGCCATTCACACTGATTTCAGCTTCCAGCATCGCATTCTCTCTCAGGCGCTTCATGAGCACAGATGTCCTGCGATCAACAAAGCGTTTCGTCAACCGTTCATGTAGCGCATCGGACAATCGGTCTTCGATTTCCCGCGTCTTTTCCTGCCAGTGTGTCGGATCGGCAAGCCATCCGGGTCGATTCGACACATAGGTCCAGGTCCTTATCTGTGCGATTCGTGCCGAAAGCGTGTCGATCTCGCCATCCGTGCGGTCGGCGCGGCGCACCTGGTCGGCCAGGAAGTCCTCGTTGACCGTGCCGCGCTTCACGAGGTCCGCATAGAGCGTCGAAATAAGGTCGGCGTGCTGGGCCGGCGTGATGCGGCGGTAGTCGGGCAGCGCGCAGGCCTCCCAGAGCTTTTCGACGTGCTCGGGCGTGGTGGCGAGGTCCCGCACGTCGGGATAGCGCGAAAGATGCTCCAGCGCCTGCTGGTCGACGGCCGGCAGGGCGCGTGTCAGCCCCCCGATGGGCGGCGGGGCGTCGAGCGATTGGCGCAGCGACTGCAGCGAGGAATAGTCGAAGCGGGTGGTGCGCCATTGCAGCACCTTGACCGGATCGAACTGGTGGGTCTCGATGCGCTTGACCAGTTCGTCGTCGAAGGGATCGACGCGGCCCGTCACGCCGAAGGTGCCGTCGCGCAGGTGCCGGCCGGCGCGGCCGGCGATCTGGGCGAGCTCGGCGGGATTGAGGTTGCGGAACTGATAACCGTCGAACTTGCGGTCCTGCGCGAAGGCGACGTGGTCGACGTCGAGGTTGAGGCCCATGCCGATCGCGTCGGTGGCGACGAGATATTCGACGTCGCCTTCCTGATAGAGCGCGACCTGCGCATTGCGGGTGCGGGGCGAGAGCGCGCCGAGGACGACCGCCGCCCCGCCGCGCTGGCGGCGGATGAGCTCGGCGATGGCATAGACCTCGTCGGCCGAGAAGGCGACGATGGCGGTTCGCTGCGGCAGGCGCGTGATCTTCTTCGAGCCGGAATAGAAGAGCTGCGACAGGCGCGGGCGCTCGATGACGTGAATGCCCGGCAGCAACTGTTCGAGGATCGGCTTCATCGTCGCCGCGCCGAGCAGCAGCGTCTCGTCCCGGCCTCTGAGGTGCAGCACCCGGTCGGTGAAGATGTGGCCGCGTTCCAGGTCGCCGGCAAGCTGCACCTCGTCGATGGCGACGAAGGCGGCGCGCGTCTCGCGGGGCATCGCCTCCACGGTGCAGACAGAGAAGCGCGCCATATGCGGCGTGATCTTCTCCTCGCCGGTGACGAGGGCGACATTGTGCTGGCCGACCCTTTCGACGAGGCGCGTATAGACCTCGCGCGCCAGCAGGCGCAGAGGCAGGCCGATAATGCCCGTCTCGTGTGCCACCATGCGTTCGATTGCGTAGTGGGTCTTGCCCGTATTGGTGGGCCCGAGGACCGCGGTGACCCCGCGGCCGCTCAAGATCATGGGTGCTTGCGACAAGTCACGCCCCGGCAGGTTTCAGTTCCGGCTCACAGATGCCCATCGGGAGGGGGGATGGCAAGGGGCAAGGGGGACTATGGCGCAGACTATCTCGGGAAAGACGATGTCGGGAGCGCGCCCCGTCGACCGTCTTCAAGACAGATGGGCAAGGAGAAGACGATGACGATCACCATTACCGCTTTCGAGAATTCGCCCGACCAGGGCAGGGGGCTCGCGCGGGACATGCGCGTGCGCTGGGCTCTGGAAGAAGTCGGCCAGCCTTACGACGTCCGCCTCCTTTCGTTCAAGGCGATGAAGGAGCCTGCGCATCTTGCGATCCACCCCTTCGGCCAGATTCCGACCTATGAGGAAGGCGATTTCGTTCTCTTCGAATCGGGGGCGATCCTGTTTCATATCGCCGAGCGTCATGCGGGCCTTTTGCCGGATGATGCGAATGCCCGGGCGCGGGCGGTCAACTGGATGTTCACGGCCCTCAACACGATCGAACCGCCGATCGTCGAGCGCGAGGCTGCGCGATACATCGAGGGCAAGGAAGCGTGGTTCGCGCAGCGCCTGCCGCTCATCGACAACCGCATCCGCCGGCGGCTGTGCGAGCTTTCCGCCCGGCTGGGCGGTGCCGACTGGCTCGACGGCGTGTTCAGCGCCGCCGATATCCTCATGGTGACGGTGCTGCGCAGGCTGGAAGGATCGGGCCTGGTGGAGGAATATCCGAACCTTGCCGCCTATATCGCCCGCGGCGAGGCCCGGCCCGCCTACAGGCGTGCTTTCGCCGCTCAACTGGCGGTGTTCACGGCCGCATCGGCCGGCCGATGACGACTATGCGGATCAGGCGAGATGGTCGTGCAGGTCCGCACCGTTCCAGCCGCCCCCGGCCTCGTAGAGCGGAAAGACCTCTTCGGTGAGATAAGGGCCGCCGCCGACGGATTCCTTGGAGGACATCAGCACGAAGCGGTTCACCGTGAAGGGCGCGGTGTGGAAGTTGCCGCGGCCGGAAAGGTAGTGGGCGACGTCCTCGGTGCGGGCGTTGCGCAGGCGGGCGAGGGTGACGTGGGGGGTGAATTTGCGCGGGTCGGCGGGCAGGCCGAGGCGCTGGCAGATGCGCTCGATCTCCGCCTGGAGCGCATACATTTCCGGGGCCGGAGTGACGCCGGCGAAGACCGCGTGCGGCTTCTTCGAGCCGAAGGAGCCCATGCCGGAAAGCGCGAGCTGGAATTCGGGGCGCTCGATGCGGTCGAGCCTGTCGACCACTTCGTCGGCGGTGCGCCCGTCGATATCGCCGATGAAGCGCAGCGTGATGTGGAAATTCTCGACGTCGATCCAGCGGGCTCCGGGAAGGCCGCCTCTCAGGAGCGAGAGGCTCATCGCCGCGTTCCGCGGCACTTCGAGGGCGACGAAAAGTCTCGGCATGGCGCCTTCTCCCTGCTGGAATGTACCGTCAGCGAATCACGCGACGGCCTTTTAAGCAACCCTTATTTCGCACCCGCGAGAACTACTCCCCCGCCTGTATCGACTTGATGAATGTTTCCACAGGCTGGAGCATCGCGGCCACCATGGCGTCGACCCCCTTGGTATTCGGATGCATGCCGTCCTCGAGCTGCAGGTCGGCATGGGTGACGACGCCGTCGAGGAAGAAAGGATAGAGCGGGACGCCATGCTTTTGCGCAAGGCGGGCATAGATGCCGTTGAAGCGGGCAGCATAGTCCGCACCCATGTTCGGCGGGGCCAGCATGCCGGCGAGGAGGACGGGAATGCCGCGTTCCCTGAGGCGCGTCAGCATGGCATCAAGGTTCTTCTCGGTCTCTTCCGGCGCAATGCCGCGCAGCGCGTCGTTGGCGCCAAGTTCCAGGATGACGCCCTCGGTCCCGTCGGGGATCGACCAGTCGAGCCTTGCAAGGCCGCCGGAGGTCGTATCGCCCGAAACGCCCGCGTTGGCGATCTCGACCGCATAGCCCTTGTCGCGCAGCGCCTTTTCGAGCTTGGCTGGAAAGGCGTCAGTGGCGGGAAGCTGGTAGCCGGCCATCAGGCTGTCGCCGAAGCCGACGAGCTTCAGCGGTTCGGCCCGGACGGAGCCAATGGATAACAAAGCTGTGATCGTGAGGGAGGCGAAAAATCCGAGCGCCGCTTTAAACGACATGAGGCTGTTCCTAGATTGCTGGCATTCCAGTTGTTCCGTTACATATAGGGCGAAATTCCTTGGCCAAAAGCATCATCGATCTCAGGAAGGCCGATCTCACCCTCGGGCAGGCCGCCGCCTCCGTCCATGTGCTGAAGGGGATCGACCTTGCGATCGATGCGGGCGAATCGGTCGGCATCGTCGGCCCGTCCGGCTCGGGCAAGTCGACGCTGCTCATGGTGCTCGCCGGCCTCGAACGGCTGGACGGCGGTGAAATCCATATCGACGGCGCAGGCCTGCACGGCATGAGCGAGGACGAGGTGGCCGATTTCCGCGGCCGCAACATCGGCATCGTCTTCCAGTCCTTCCATCTCATCCCCAACATGACGGCGCTGGAGAATGTCGCGGTGCCGCTGGAACTTGCCAACGTGAAGGACGCCTTCGATATCGCCCGGCGCGAGCTCGTCGCCGTCGGGCTCGGCGAGCGCCTGTCGCACTATCCCGGCCAGCTTTCCGGCGGCGAGCAGCAGCGCGTCGCCATTGCCCGGGCGCTTGCGCCGGTGCCGAAGCTCCTGATTGCCGACGAGCCGACCGGCAATCTCGACACCGAGACGGGACGGCAGATCGCCGACCTTCTCTTTGCCAAGCAGGCCGAGCGCGGCACGACGCTGGTGCTGGTGACGCACGACCCGGCGCTTGCCGCCCGCTGCAGCCGGCAGGTCGCCATGCGCTCCGGCGAGATCGTCTCGGATGCCGCGCCGCTCCCGGCTGCCGCCGGCGAGGCGGTGCCGGCGTGAGGCGGGGCGGGATCGTCCGGCAATTGCCGCTCGCCCTTCGGCTCGCGCTGCGCGAAATGCGCGGCGGCCTCAGGGGCTTCTATATCTTCCTTGCCTGCATCGCGCTCGGCACGGCGGCCATCGCCGGGGTCAATTCCGTTTCCGCCGCCATCACCCAGGCGATCGGAACGCAGGGCCAGACGCTGCTTGCCGGCGACGTGCGCTTCGAGCTGACCAACCGCTTCGCGACGCCCGAGGAGATGGCGTATTTCGAGAGCCTCGGCGACGTTTCGCTCTCGACGGGCCTGCGCTCCATGGCGCGGCTTGCCGACGGCTCCGACCAGGCGCTGGTTGAGGCGCGCGGCGTCGACGGGCTCTATCCCCTCTACGGCACGCTGGAGACCGCGCCGCAGAAGCCGGTGGCCGAGCTCTTCGCCAAAACCGGCGACGCCTATGGCGCGGTCGTCGCGCCGCTCCTGCTCGACCGGCTCGGCCTTGCCGTCGGCGACGAGATCCTGCTCGGCACGGCGCGGCTGAAGGTGACGGCGACGCTGCTGCGCGAGCCGGATGCCGTCTCGGAAGGTTTCGGCTTCGCCCCGCGTCTTCTTCTCTCGGAGGAGGCGCTTCGGGCGACCGGGCTTGTGCAGACCGGCAGCCTCGTCAAGAACGCCTATCGCATCCGCCTTGCCGATCCCGCCCTGCCGCTTGCCGGCATCCGCGCGGCGGCGGGCAAGGCCTTCCCTTCGGCCGGCTGGTCGATCCGCACCGCGGACGCCGCCGCGCCGTCGTTGACCGCCAACATCACCCGCTTCTCGCAATTCCTCACGCTCGTCGGCCTGACGGCGCTGATCGTCGGGGGCGTCGGCGTCGCCAATGCCGTGCGGGCCTATCTCGATTCCAAGCGCTCGGTGATCGCCACCTTCAAGTGCCTCGGGGCGCCCGCCTCGCTGGTGGCGCTCGTCTATCTCGCGCAGATCGCGCTGATCGCGGCGGCCGGCATCCTCATCGGCCTCGTCGCCGGTGCGCTGATGCCGATGGTGGCGATGCGCTTCCTCGAAGGCATCCTGCCGGTGCCGGCCGAGGCGGCGCTCTATCCCTCCGCCCTTGTGCTTGCCGCCGTCTTCGGCCTCCTGACCGCGCTCGCCTTCGCCGTCCTGCCGCTCGGCCATGCCCGCGCGGTGCCGGCCACCGCACTCTTCCGCGAGCAGGGTTTTGAAGCGCGCGGCCTGCCGGGCTGGCCCTATCTTTTGGGCGCGGGACTGCTGCTGGCGGCGCTGGCGGGGCTTGCCGTCCTCACCGCCTACGACCGCAGGATCGCTCTCGTCTTCCTCGGGGCCATCGCCTTCTCCTTCGTCGTGCTGCGCGCCGTTGCCTGGCTGATCACCGCACTTGCGCGGCGCAGCCCGCGGGTGAATTCTCCGGCGCTGAGGCTTGCGGTCGGCAACATCCACCGGCCGGGCGCGCTGACCTCCTCCGTCGTGCTCTCGCTCGGCCTCGGCCTTGCGCTTCTCGTCACGCTGACGCTGATCGACGGGAACCTGCGCCGCGAGCTCACCGGCAGCCTGCCGGAGCGCGCACCGAACTTCTTCTTCGTCGACATCCAGGGCAGCGAGCTCGACGGGTTCCGCTCCGTGCTGAAGGCGAACCTGCCGGAAGGCAAGGTCGTCGAGGTGCCGATGCTGCGCGGCCGCGTCATGGAGCTCAACGGCGTCGACGTCGCCAAGGTCACGGTGCCGCCGGAAGGCCAATGGGTGCTGCGCGGCGACCGCGGGATCACCTATGCCAGAAATGTGCCAGAGAATTCGACGCTTTCCGAGGGGGCGTGGTGGGCGGCCGACTATTCCGGCGAGCCGCTCGTCTCCTTCTCGGCGGAGGAAGGCAAGGAACTCGGCCTCAAGCTCGGCGATACCGTGACGGTCAACGTGCTCGGGCGCAACATCACCGCGCGCATCGCCAATTTCCGCACCGTCGAATGGGAATCGCTGTCGATCAACTTCGTCATGGTCTTTTCGCCGAACACGTTTGCCGGCGCGCCGCACGCCTGGCTCGCCACGGTGATCGACCCCGGCGCGACGGCGGCCGAGGAGGCCGCCACGCTGAAGGCCGTGACCAACGCCTATCCGACCGTCACCAGCGTGCGCGTCAAGGACGCGCTCGACGTCATCGACGAGCTGGTCGGCCAGCTTGCCACGGCGATAAGAGCCGCGGCGGCCGTCGCGCTTATCGCCTCGATCCTCGTCCTTGCCGGGGCGCTCGCCGCCGGCAATCGGGCGCGGGTGCACGATGCGGTCGTCCTCAAGACGCTGGGCGCGACGCGCTCCACGCTGATCCGCGCCTTCAGCTACGAATACCTGATGCTGGGGCTGGCGACGGCGGTGTTCGCGCTCGTTGCCGGCGGAGCGGCGGCGTGGTTCGTGGTGAGCCGCATCATGAAGCTGCCGTCGGCCTTCCTGCCGGACGTGGCGGTGACGACCGTGCTCATCGCGCTGGTGCTGACGGTCGGCATCGGCCTTGCCGGCACATGGCGCATCCTGGGACAGAAGGCCGCACCGGTGCTCCGCGAGCTTTAAAATCGGCCGTTCCCGGCCTGCCGGGAGGTTGCGGGTCTTGTACGGAACACAATTCATGCGCATATTTACATCAGGCAAGCTGGAGCCCCGCAGCGGCTGCCTGGACCCCGCGAGCGCTTCTTTTCCGAAGCGGGCGGGAGCCCGACACCGTCTCTTCCAGGGGGCTTACGAGAGGAAAACATGGCTGATCTCCGCAATTACCAGACCCGAACGGCCAATGCCGGCGCTCAGGCCGGCGCCGTCATCGACGAGGGCCTGCGCGCCTACATGCTCCGGGTCTACAACCTAATGGCCCTCGGCCTCGCCATTACCGGCTTCGTGGCCTATTTCGCCTCGCAGGCCGCCATTGCCGACGGGCAGCTCACCGCCTTCGGCCAGGCGATCTACCTGAGCCCGCTGCGCTGGGTCGTCATGCTGGCGCCGCTCGCGCTGGTGTTCTTCCTGAGCTTCCGCATCCACGCGATGAGCGTCGGCGCCGCGCAGGCGACCTTCTGGGTCTATGCCGGCCTGATGGGCCTGTCGCTGTCCTCGATCTTCCTCGTCTATACGGGCGCGAGCATCACGCAGACCTTCTTCGTCTCCGCCGCCGCCTTCGGCGCACTGTCGCTGTTCGGCTACACGACGAAGCGGGACCTGTCGGCAATGGGTTCGTTCCTGGTGATGGGCCTCTTCGGCCTGATCATCGCCTCGATCGTCAACCTGTTCCTGCAGTCCTCGGCGCTCGATTTCGCGATCTCCGCGATCGGCGTTCTGGTCTTCGCCGGCCTCACCGCCTGGGATACGCAGAAGATCAAGGAAATGTATTTCGAAGCCGACGACGTCGCCGTGGCCGGCCGCAAGGCCATCATGGGCGCGCTGACGCTCTACCTCGACTTCGTCAACCTGTTCCTGTTCCTGCTGCGCTTCATGGGCAATCGCGACTGAGGCATGCAGCCGGATGGCTGAGTTGCAGAGCCCCGCCGGAGACGGCGGGGTTTCTGTTTGGCGAGAATCCGTCATCGCCCGCAATCAAACGTGATCCCCTGTTCATTGACGTTCATGCCGATTCATGCGCATTGTCGCGCAATCGTGCATGATCGGGTGAAATCGGTGTCCGGACAGGATCTTCTTCTCGGCGAGCGGCAGGCACTCATCCGCGGGCGCCTCGACCTTTCGGGGCGGGTGATCGCGGCGGAGCTGGCGCAGGAACTCGGCGTGTCGGAGGACACGATCCGCCGGGACCTGCGCGAGATGGCCGCCTCCGGCCTCTGCCGCCGCGTCTATGGCGGGGCGCTGCGCATCGCTGCGGCCTCGACCACCATGAACGAGCGCATGGCGGTCGGCGGCGCGCGTAAGGCCGCGCTCGCCAGATGCGCGGCAGGGCTCATCCCGCCCGGCGCCACCGTCTTCCTCGATGCCGGCAGCACGAACCTTGCGCTTGCCCGGGCGCTGCCGGCGGGGCACGGCCTGACGGTCGCGACCAATGCGCCGGCCATCGCCGCCGCCCTCCTCGAGCACGACCTTGCGACGATCCAGCTCGGCGGACTCATCGATGCGCGCTCGGGCGCGGCAATCGGCGCTAAGGCGATGCGCGATGCCGAGGCGCTCAGGCCGGACCTCCTCGTCCTCGGCGTCTGCGGCATCGACCCGGAGGCGGGCGTGACCGCCGAGAGCTTCGAGGAGGCGGAGTTCAAGCGCTTCGTCGCTTCGCGCAGCCGTGCCGTCATGGTCGTCGTGACCAATGACAAGCTATCCACCGCCGCCCCCTATTCGGTCGTGCCGCTCGCCCGTCTGGCGCAGGCCGTCATCGAAGGGGACGCGGACGAAACCGAGGCCGCCGCATTGACGGCGGCCGGCATCGAAACGCTGCGCGCCGACAAGGTGCCGGCATGACTTCCCGGAACGGACCTCCCATGACGACGCCTGAAAACGCCCTTGCCGGCAATTCCCCTGCCCGGACCTATTTCCCGCCCGCACGGCTCGCCGTCTCCGGCCTTTTCCTGCTCAACGGCACGTTCGCGGGCGCCTGGGCGCCGAGGATCCCGGAATTCGCCAGCCGCCTCGGGCTTTCCGAATCCGGCCTCGGCCTGATGATCATGTGCTTCGGCATCGGCTCGCTCGTCCTGATGCCGATCGCCGGCGTGATGATCGCTCGCTTCGGCACGACACGCACGCTGAAGGGTTCGGCGGTCCTGTTCCTGTCGACCATGCTGTGGCTCTCTCTGGCGCCGACCGTGCCGCTTGGCGTTATCGCCATCTTCCTTTTCGGCGGCCTGCTCGGCGCGATGGACGTGGCGATGAACGGCAATGCCGTCGAAGTGGAGAAATCCATGCGGCGGGCGATCATGTCGTCGTGCCATGCCTTCTGGAGCCTCGGCGCCTTCATCGGCGCCACGACCGGTGGCTTCCTCATCGAGACGCTGGGCGTGACGGGCCATGCGATCCTGCTCACGGTCGCCGGTGCCGCCGGCCTTGCGCTCGCCTGGCCCTTCGTGCTGCACGACGCGCCGCATCCGAGCGAGGAGCGCCAGAAGGCGCGCCTGCCGATGACGCCGCTGCCCTGGCTGATCGGTCTCATGGCGCTCTTCTGCATGGTGCCGGAAGGCGCGATCCTCGACTGGGGCGCGCTCTACATGCGCAACGAGCTCGGCGCCTCCGTCGCCCTCTCTGGCTTCGCCTTCGGCACCTTCTCGCTCACCATGGCCGTCATGCGCTTTGCCGGCGACCATGTGCGCGACCGCTTCGGCGCGGTAAAGACGCTGCGCTTCTGTACCGTCATGGCCATTGCGGGCATGGTGATCGCCGGCACGGCTCCGGACGCCTATGTCGCGATGGCGGGCTTCGCGCTCTGCGGGGTGGGCATTTCCAACATGGTGCCGATCGCGTTCTCCGCCGCCGGCAACCTGCCTGGCTTCGCGCAGGGCGTGGCGCTTTCCGTGACGACGGTGATGGGCTATTCGGGCTCGCTCTTCGCGCCCTCCGTCATCGGCTTCGTCGCCGAGCATATCGGCTTTGCGCTCGTCTTCGCCCTGCTGCCGGTGCTGTTCATCGTGGTGCTGCTGCTCTCGCACCATGCGGTGCATGCCGATGTGCGCGAGCGCCATTGACGGCTTCGGCGCGCGCGGCGATCAAATCGTCGCGCGTGCCGGTGCTTGCGGTTGACAAGCCACATTTCCTGATCCACCTGAGGGCAAAGACCGCGCCCGAGGCCATGCGCGGCCGCTTTTCGAGCAAGAGGCTCCAAAATGTCCTTTTCCTTCGATTTTGAACCGAAGCCGCGGCGCCGGTCCGTCGGCGTCGACGTCGGCGGCGTGCTGGTCGGCGGCGGCGCGCCGGTCGTCGTCCAGTCGATGACCAACACGGATACGGCGGATATCGACGGGACGGTCGCGCAGGTCGCGGCGCTCTTCCGCGCCGGGTCCGAGATCGTGCGCATCACCGTCGATCGCGACGAGAGCGCGGCGGCGGTGCCGAAGATCCGCGAGCGGCTGCTGCGCCTCGGCATGGACGTGCCGCTCGTCGGCGACTTCCACTATATCGGCCACAAGCTGCTCGCCGACCATCCGGCCTGCGCCGAGGCGCTGGCGAAATACCGCATCAATCCCGGCAATGTCGGCTTCAAGGACAAGAAGGACCGGCAGTTCG
>CBIMFD010000103.1:0-10679 GCA_966243085.1 uncultured Shinella sp. | reverse complement strand
GCGGCGCAAGGCTTGAATTTATCCGTTTTGGACAGCATAGGGCGTTGGGAGGCCATTCCGCCATTTCGCCCGCCGCTAGAGTGGCCGCAATTCATTCGGGGAGACAAACGTGACCACCATTATCGATGGGAAGCAGGTTGCCGCTTCCGTGATTGACGCCGTGAAGTCCGCCACCGCCTTGCTGGAGAAGGACGCCGGCGTGAAGCCCGGCCTCGCCGTCGTCATCGTCGGCAACGATCCCGCAAGCCATGCCTATGTCTCCTCCAAGAGCCGCATGGCCAAGGAATGCGGCTTCAACTCCATCCAGCACACGCTGCCGGAGGAAACGACGCAGGAAGAGCTTGCCCGTCTGGTCGGGACGCTGAACGCCGACGAGACTATCCACGGCATCCTCGTCCAGCTCCCGCTGCCGAAGCACCTGAATTCCGAGCCGATCATCCAGTCGATCCGGCCGGAGAAGGACGTCGACGGCCTGCATGTCGTCAATGCCGGCAAGGTGGCGACGGGCGATCTCGACGGCGGCCTCGTCTCCTGCACGCCGGCCGGCGCCATGGTCTTCGTGCGGCGCACGCATGGCGAGGACCTTTCCGGCCTCAACGCCGTGGTGATCGGCCGCTCCAACCTCTTCGGCAAGCCGATGTCGGCCCTGCTGCTCGCCGCCAACGCGACGGTGACGACGGCCCATTCGCGCACGAAGGACCTCGCCGCCGTCTGCCGCACCGCCGATATCCTGGTCGCTGCCGTCGGCCGGCCGGAAATGGTCAAGGCGGACTGGGTCAAGCCCGGCGCGACCGTCATCGACGTCGGCATCAACCGCGTTCCCGCGCCCGAAAAGGGCGAGGGCAAGTCCCGCCTCGTCGGCGACGTCGCCTTCGAGGAATGCGCCAAGGTCGCCGGCGTCATCACCCCTGTCCCCGGCGGCGTCGGCCCCATGACCATCGCCATGCTGATGGCCAACACGGTGATCGCCGCCTACCGCAAGGCCGGCAGGACGCCGCCGAAGTTCTGATAGGGGCGTCAGCGCCCCGCCGGCGCCGGTCCGGTCGAGGCGCGCACGATGAGGTCGGCTTTCCACAATTCCTGCTGCGGCAGTGTCTCAAGCTGGAGGATGCCGGCGATCAGCCGGCGGGCGATGCGCTGGCCGGCGGCGCGCAGCGACGAGCGGGTCGTCGTCAGCGGCACGCGGAAATCCTCCGGCTTCAGCATCGGCAGCACGTCGTCATGGGCGATGAGGGAGATGTCCGAGCCGAGCGTCAATCCGGCCTGGCTGATCGCCCGCACCGCGCCGAGCGCCAGCACCGTACTGGAACAGAGGACGGCCGTCGGCGGCGTTTCGAGCCGGAGGAAGCGCTCCATCGCCCGGTAGCCATGCTCGTCCGTCATCTGCGAATGCTCCACGCACTCCTCGCGCAGCGTCAGGCCGTACTCGGCGAGCGCCCGCTCCGTGCCCTTGCGGCGGCGGATCGCGAAGGTGAGATAGTCCGGCCCGTTGATGAGCGCGAAATGCCGGTGACCAAGCTGTGCGAGCAGGCGCGCGGCATCGTAGAACGCGCCCGTATTGTCGATGTCCAGATAGGGATAGTCCGTCGGCATGCCCATCGAGCGCCCGTGCACCACGAAGGGCGTCTTCAGCGATTTCAGCATGGCGATGCGCGGATCCTTCTCGCGCATATAGGCAAGGAAGAGCGCATCGACATTGCCGCTCGCCACCAGCCGCCGGCAGGTCGCCACCTCCTCGTCCGGATGGCTCGGATTGATCACGAAATGGAAGTCGTGCTTGACCGCCTCGTCGCCGAGGCCGGCAAGGAACTCGCCGAAATGCACGTCGGATTCGATGCCGTCCGCCGTCGGCATGACGAGGCCGATGGAGCCCGCCCGGCCGGTCGCGAGGCGCTGCGCTGCGCGGTTCGGGCGATATCCCGTCTCGCGCACCGCGTCGAGCACGCGCTGGCGCGTTTCGGCATTGACCTCGGGATAGCCGTTCAGCGCCCTGCTGACGGTCGTCTGCGAGAGGCCCAGCAATTGCGATAACTGCTTGAGATTCACATGCTTAGCTTTCTAGGAACAGTCGAAGCGCTTTGAATCTTCCGTTCCCTGTTCCTGTCATTTCCTTCAAAGCGCTCCGGCATCTAACATCAGCGAATTCCGCAGGAAAAGCGGATTTGGCCCTTTTGCGCCGCAAAACTACGCTGCGCTGCGTTAGGCCCCGCGTTTTCGTCGGCAAATGATTTGGGGGTACTTGACGAGTCCGAGCGGTAGGTGTGATGAAAGGAAAACCAAAGCGCTTTGAATTTTGGGCTATTTTAGAGGATGCCCGTCCGGGAGAGGCGGGTTTGCTATGGGAGGCAATCCGGTGAAAAAGACATTGCTGATGACCGCCGCGCTCGCGCTTCTGATGGTTGGCGGCGCTGCTGCCGCCGATCTGAAGTTCAAGCCGGGCGAAGACGCCAGGTTCAACTGGCAGAGCTTCGAGGATTTCAAGAAGGGCCATGACCTCAAGGGCCAGTCGCTGACGATCTTCGGCCCCTGGCGCGGGGAGGACGAAGCCCTCTTCAAGAATGTCTATGCCTATTTCGTCGAGGCGACGGGCGTCGATCTGAAATATTCCTCTTCCGAAAACTACGAGCAGCAGATCGTCATCGACACGCAGGCCGGCAGCCCGCCGGACGTCGCCATCCTGCCGCAGCCGGGCCTCATCGCCGACCTTGCCTCCAAGGGTTACCTGACCCCGCTCGGCGACGAGACCAAGCAATGGCTGCTCGACAACTATGCCGCCGGCCAGTCCTGGGTGGACCTTTCCACCTACAAGGGCAAGGACGGCAAGGACGAGCTTTACGCCTTCCCCTACAAGATCGACGTGAAGTCGCTCGTCTGGTACGTGCCGGAGAACTTCGAGGACGCCGGCTACGAAGTGCCGAAGACCATGGAGGACCTGAAGGCGCTGACCGAGAAGATCGTCGCCGACGGCGGCACGCCCTGGTGCATTGGTCTGGGTTCCGGCGGCGCGACCGGCTGGCCGGCGACCGACTGGGTCGAGGACCTGATGCTGCGCACGGCTTCGCCCGAAACCTACGACAAGTGGGTCAAGAACGAGATCCCCTTCACCGATGCGGCCGTGATCGGCGCGCTCGACGAGTTCGGCTGGTTCGCCAAGAACGACAAGTTCGTCGACGGCGGCGCGGCGGCGGTGACTTCCACCGATTTCCGCGACAGCCCGAAGGGCCTCTTCGCCTCGCCGCCGAAGTGCTACCTGCACCACCAGGCCTCGTTCATCCCGTCCTTCTTCCCGGAAGGCACGGTGGTCGGCCAGGATGCGGATTTCTTCTACATGCCGCCCTATGCCAGCAAGCCGGATCTCGGCAACCCGGTCCTCGGCGCCGGCACGCTCGCCATGATCACCAAGGACACGCCGGCCGCGCGCGCCTTCATCGAGTTCCTCAAGACGCCGATCGCCCATGAGGTCTGGATGGCGCAGTCGAGCTTCCTGACGCCGTTCAAGAGCGCCAACAAGGAAGCCTATGCGAACGGGCCGATGAAGAAGCAGGGCGAGATCCTGCTCAACTCCACGACCTTCCGCTTCGACGGCTCCGACCTGATGCCGGGCAAGATCGGTGCGGGCGCGTTCTGGACCGGCATGGTCGACTTCGTCGGCGGCAAGTCCTCGGCCGACGTCGCTGCCGACGTCCAGAAGGCCTGGGACGCCATCAAGTAACATTCTGGCGAACCGGCCGGCGTCCGCCGGCCGGTTTCTCAAAGCATGCCAAGTGCAGCCGGACCATGCGGGCGCTCCGCGTGAGCGTGGGGCGTGGCCGTGACAAGAATGTCTGGAGACGCATTCCTGGGGAGGGACTGTCGTGCAGCAATTGTTATTCGCCGTCTTCACGATGATCGGGGGCGTTCTCGCCTGCGCCGCCTATTTCTTCGGAACGAACTGGCTGCTCGACAGGCTGTTTCCTTCCAAGGGACTGGCGGGCGCCGAGGCGTCGCGCAATCTCAGGATCACCAACGCAATTCGGCCCTGGCTCTTCATGGCGCCCGCGCTCTTCGCTCTGGCCATCTACCTCGTCTATCCCGTCTTCGAATCCCTGCGGCTCTCCCTCCTCGACCGTTCCGGCCGGCAGTTCGTCGGCTTCAGCAATTTTTCCTGGATGCTGGGCGACGGTGAGTTCCGCCAGTCGATCTTCAACAATTTCCTCTGGCTCCTCGTGGTGCCGGCGCTCTCCACCTTCTTCGGCCTCGTCATCGCCGCGCTCACCGATCGAATCTGGTGGGGCAATATCGCCAAGACGCTGATCTTCATGCCGATGGCGATCTCCTTCGTCGGCGCCGCCGTCATCTGGAAGTTCGTCTACGATTTCCGCCCGGAAGGGTCCGAGCAGATCGGCATCCTCAATGCCGTCGTCGTCGCCCTCGGCGGCACGCCGGAAGCATGGATGACCATTCCCTTCTGGAACAACTTCTTCCTCATGGTCATCCTCATCTGGATCCAGACGGGCTTTGCCATGGTGATCCTGTCGGCGGCGCTACGCGGCATCCCGGAAGAGACCATCGAGGCGGCCGTCATCGACGGCGCCAACGGCGTGCAGATCTTCTTCAAGATCATGGTGCCGCAGATCTGGGGCACGATCGCGGTCGTCTGGACGACGATCACCATCCTGGTCCTGAAGGTCTTCGACATCGTGCTGGCCATGACCAACGGCCAGTGGCAGACGCAGGTTCTGGCGAACCTGATGTTCGACTGGATGTTCCGCGGCGGGGGCGATTTCGGACGCGGCGCATCGATCGCCGTCGTCATCATGATCCTCGTCGTGCCGATCATGATCTGGAACATCCGCAACGCCACGAAGGAAATGGAGGGCCATTGAGATGATCGCGTCGTCCCGTTCCCCGCTTGCCATCGTCGTCCATCTTTCCGTCCTGCTTATCGTCGCGCTCTGGACGCTGCCGACCGCCGGCCTCCTCATCTCCTCACTGCGCGACAAGGACCAGCTTGCCGTTTCCGGCTGGTGGACGGCGCTGTCCACCTCCGCGCAGAACATGACCGGCCGCGCCGCCTCGCCGGAAGACCAGGTCGAGCGTGACGGCAAGTTCGTCATTTCCGGCAATCTCCTCGAACGGGGCAACGCCAAGGTCTCCGCCTTCGGTTTCCGTCCCATGCAGCCCGCGGCTTTCGAGGCCGGAACAACCGCCGATATCGGTGATGGCCAGACGCTGACCGTCTCGGAGGACGGCGATTACGAGATCGTCTCGCCGACGAAGATGGAAGGCACGCGCGGCCAGCGCATCTTCTACACCGCCACCGTGCCGCCGCGCTTCACGCTCGACAACTATCGCGAGGTGTTGAGCGCCGCCGGCATCGGCTCCTCCTTCATCAACTCGCTGACCGTTGCGATCCCCTCGACGATCATTCCGATCCTCGTCGCCGCCTTCTGCGCCTATGCGCTCGCCTGGATGCCGTTTCCCGGCCGGGCGATCCTGATCGCCGTCGTCGTCGGGCTGCTCGTCGTGCCCTTGCAGATGTCGCTGATCCCGCTGCTGAGGCTCTATAACGGCGTCGGCGCCTTCCTCGGCGTGCCGGCCAAGACCTATGTCGGCATCTGGCTCGCCCATATGGGCTTCGGCCTGCCGCTCGCCATCTATCTTCTGCGCAACTACATGGCGGGCCTGCCGCGCGAGATCATGGAATCGGCGCGCGTCGACGGGGCCTCCGATTTCGATATCTTCGTGAAGATCATCCTGCCGCTCTCCTTCCCGGCGCTCGCCTCCTTCGCCATCTTCCAGTTCCTGTGGACGTGGAACGACCTGCTCGTCGCCATGGTCTTCCTTGGCACCGGCAATGACGAACTGGTGCTGACGGGGCGCCTCGTGAACCTTCTCGGTTCGCGCGGCGGCAATTGGGAAATCCTCACGGCCTCCGCCTTCATCACCATCGTCGTCCCCCTCATCGTCTTCTTCAGCCTGCAGCGCTACCTCGTGCGCGGCCTGCTGGCGGGCTCGGTCAAGGGCGGCTGACGGGACTTCAAGACAGGAAAACGAGAATGACGACGTCGGGTTCAACGCTTCTTACGCCGGACAAGGACTGGTGGCGCGGCGCGGTGATCTACCAGATCTACCCGCGCTCCTACCAGGACACCAACGGCGACGGGATCGGCGATTTGCGCGGCATCACCGAGCGCCTTCACCATGTCGCCTCCCTCGGGGCGGATGCGATTTGGGTCTCGCCCTTCTTCACCTCGCCGATGAAGGATTTCGGCTACGACGTCGCGGATTATCTCGACGTCGATCCGATCTTCGGCGAGCTTGCCGATTTCGACGCGCTGATCGCCGAGGCGCATCGCCTCGACATCCGCGTGATGATCGACCTCGTGCTCTCGCACACCTCCGACAAGCATCCCTGGTTCGTCGAAAGCCGCTCGCGCCGCACGAACCCCAAGGCCGACTGGTACGTCTGGGCCGACTCCAAGCCGGACGGCACGCCGCCGAACAACTGGCTGTCGATCTTCGGCGGCTCGGCCTGGCAATGGGACCCGACGCGCCTGCAATATTACATGCACAACTTCCTGACCTCGCAGCCGGACCTCAACCTCCACAATCCCGAAGTTCAGGACGCGCTGCTCTCGGTCGCCCGCTTCTGGCTGGAGCGCGGCGTCGACGGCTTCCGCCTCGACACGATCAACTTCTACTTCCACGATAAGGAGCTGCGCGACAACCCGTCGCTGCCGCCCGAGCGCCGCAACGCGCAGACGGCGCCCGCCGTGAACCCCTACAATTACCAGGAACATCTCTACGACAAGAACCAGCCGGAGAACCTCGATTTCCTGAAGCGCTTCCGTGCGCTCATGGAGGAATTCCCGGCGATCGCCGCGGTCGGCGAGGTGGGCGACAGCCAGCGCGGTCTGGAGATCGCCGGCGAGTACACGTCCGGCGGCGACAAGATGCACATGTGCTACGCCTTCGAGTTCCTGGCGCCCGATCCGCTGACGCCGGCCTTCGTCGCCGAGACGCAGCGCGCGCTGGAAAAGGCAGCGCCCGAGGGCTGGGTCTGCTGGGCCTTCTCCAACCATGACGTCATGCGCCATGTCAGCCGCTGGGGCTTCGGCGTCACCGACCACGATGCGCATGCCAAGCTGCTCGCCAGCCTGCTGATGTCGCTGCGCGGCTCCGTCTGCATCTACCAGGGCGAGGAACTGGCCCTGCCGGAGGCCGAGCTTGCCTACGAGGACCTGCAGGATCCCTACGGCATCCAGTTCTGGCCGGATTTCAAGGGTCGCGATGGCTGCCGCACGCCGATGGTGTGGGATGCCGGCGAGCAATCCGGCGGCTTCAGCCTCGGCAAGCCCTGGCTTCCCGTTCCCGGGGTTCACCTGGAGCGCGCCGTCAGCGCGCAGGACAGGGACGAGGCCTCGGTGCTCGCCCACTACCGCCGTTTCCTCGCCTTCCGCAAGGAGCACGCGGCCCTCGCCAAGGGCGAGATCGAATTCCACTCCGCCGAAGGGGCGATCCTTTCCTTCGTGCGCACGCACGGCAACGAGAAAGTCTTCTGCGCCTTCAACATGAGCCCGGTCGCGCGCCTTGCCGACATGCCGGCCGGCACGCTGGAAGCACTGGAAGGCCACGGCTTCGATAGCGTTATGCATGAAGAGACCATAGAACTTCCGGCCTGGAGCGGGTTCTTCGCCCGCTTCGTGTAGCCGGCCAAACGACACATGGGGAGAGAGATATGACAGGACTGGTGCTCAAGGATATCCGCAAGTCCTACGGTGCGGTGGACGTGATCCACGGCATCGATCTCGATATCAAGCAAGGCGAGTTCGTCGTCTTCGTCGGCCCGTCCGGCTGCGGCAAGTCGACCCTCCTGCGCATGATCGCGGGCCTTGAAGAGATCACCGGCGGCGAGATGACGATCGACGGCGAGCGCGTCAACGACGTGCCGCCCTCCAAGCGCGGCATCGCCATGGTCTTCCAGTCCTACGCGCTCTACCCTCACATGACGGTCTACGACAACATGGCCTTCGGCATGCGGATCGCCGGCGAGAGCAAGGAGGAGATCGACCGGCGCGTGCGCTCGGCCGCCGATATCCTCCAGCTCACGCAATATCTCGACCGCCTGCCCAAGGCGCTCTCGGGCGGCCAGCGCCAGCGCGTCGCCATCGGCCGCGCCATCTGCCGCAATCCCAAGGTCTTTCTTTTCGACGAGCCCTTGTCGAACCTCGACGCGGCGCTGCGCGTGGCCACCCGTATCGAGATCGCCAAGCTCAACGAGCAGATGGCCGATACGACGATGATCTATGTCACGCACGACCAGGTGGAGGCAATGACGCTCGCCGACCGCATCGTCGTCCTCTCGGCCGGCCATATCGAGCAGGTCGGCGCGCCGCTGGAACTCTACGAGCGTCCGGCGAACCTCTTCGTCGCCCGCTTCATCGGCTCGCCGGCCATGAACGTCATTCCGGCGAAGGTCACCGCGGCCGGCGAGACGACGGCGCTGGAACTGACTGGCGGGCGCACCTGCGGCGTCGGGATCGCGACGGCCGCATCGGAGGTCGGCAAGGTGGCGAGCTTCGGCGTGCGGCCCGAAGACCTTGAGATCACCACGGGCGACGACTTCCTCTTCGAGGGCACGATCTCGATCGTCGAGGCGCTCGGCGAGGTGACGCTCCTTTACATCGACGGCCTCGTGCCGGGCGAGCCGATCATCGCCAAGATCCCGGGGATCCTCCCCGTCCGGCGTGGCGAGACGGTGCGTCTGACGGCCGACAGGGCGAAGCTGCATCTCTTCGACGCCGCCGGAAAAAGCTACCGCGCTGCATGAAGCCGGCCGGGTGGCAGGATTTCGTCCTGCCACTCAACCCGATGTTAAGCGTTGTTCCATTAGGCTTTTCCCGGAAAGTGAACATGCCGGGGTGCCAGCCAGATGCGTTTTCAGGATCAAGCGTCGAACCGCAATTACCTGAACAAGGAAGAGTCCTTCATGTATGATCGGGAGAAGAGCTTCCCGATGGAGGATACATGCAACGAGGCCCGCATCGAGTTCACCGAGAGCGGCGGCCTCGTCAACCTCGTCTCCCGCCGCGGCATCATCACCAAGCTCTCGCGCAGCGGCGCCGTCATCACCATGACGACGAAGTTCCAGCTTCCGCGCAATTTCTACCTCGACATCGTCAGCGCCCGCATCCCCATGATCGGCTGTCTGACGCAGCGCATCTATCCGAACGACGTCGTCGAAGCGCGTTTCCTGCGCCTGCTCTCCGACAAGGACCTGCAGCGCATCTTCGTCTACTCGACGCACCGCAACCATCAGGGCCGGACGCTGGATATCTATAGCTGAGGCGAGAGGGCAGGGATCCGCCCCTCATCCCGCTGCCGCGACCTTCTCCCCGTAAACGGCGAGAAGGGGAATGCCGCTCAGCTTCCCGAATATAGACGCTGAATAGGGAGAGAGGCTCAGCCTTCTGTTCCCTTCTCCCGCTTGCGGGGAGAAGGTGGCCGGCAGGCCGGATGAGGGGCATCGCCCCATCTCGTCAGGCAAACAACACGCTCGCCCCGTGATCCGCCGGGCCCGCAATGGCGCGGAAGGGGGCGAAGAGCTCGCGGCCCATGCCGAACTCGTTGCCGGAAAGATCGGCGGGGGCCTGCGGGCGGGCAGAGAATTCCGCTTCGTCCACCAATACCTCGATCGTGCCCGCAACCGCATCGAGGCGGATCGTGTCGCCGTCGCGGATGCGAGCGATCGGGCCGTTGTCGACCGCCTCGGGCGTGACGTGGATGGCGGCCGGAACCTTGCCGGAGGCGCCCGACATGCGCCCGTCGGTGAGGAGCGCCACCTTCTGGCCGCGGTCCTGCAGGATGCCGAGCACGGTGGTCAGCTTGTGCAGCTCCGGCATGCCGTTGGCCTTCGGGCCCTGGAAGCGCACGACGGCGATGAAGTCGCCCGTCAGTTCGCCGGCCTTGAAGGCGGCGTTGAGCTCGAGCTGGTCGTGGAAGACTTTTGCCGGGGCTTCGATGACATGACGTTCCGGCTTGACGGCGGAGATCTTGATCACGGCCTTGCCGATATTGCCCGTCAGCATTTTCAGGCCTCCGGTCGACTGGAACGGAGCCTCGATATTGGCGAGGATCTTCGGATCGTGGCTGACCTTCGGTGCGGGCTCGCGATGCACCGCTCCTCCCGCCCCGAGCTTCGGCTCGATCGTATAGGCCTGCAGCCCCTGGCCGTAGACCGTGCGCACGTCGTCGTGCAGCAGGCCGCCCCGCAGGAGTTCCTTGATGAGGAAGCCCATGCCGCCGGCCGCGTGGAAGTGGTTCACGTCGGCAAGACCGTTCGGATAGACGCGGGCAAGCAGCGGCACGATGTCGGAAAGGTCGGAAATGTCCTTCCACGTCAGCACGATGCCGGCGGCGCGCGCCATCGCGACGAGGTGCAGCGTGTGGTTGGTCGATCCGCCCGTCGCGTGCAGGCCGACGACGCCGTTGACGATGGAACGCTCGTCGATCATCTCGCCGGCGGGCGTGAATTCGTTGCCCCCGGCGGTGATGGCGAGCGCGCGTTTCGCCGCTTCCTTCGTCAGCGCGTCGCGCAGCGGCGTGCCCGGATTGATGAAGGAGGCGCCGGGCATGTGGAAGCCCATGATCTCCATCAGCATCTGGTTGGAATTGGCGGTGCCGTAGAAGGTGCAGGT
>CBIMFD010000102.1:0-10809 GCA_966243085.1 uncultured Shinella sp. | reverse complement strand
AGGTCGTTGTCGATGCCGATCTCGCCGAACTCGTTGACGATGACGGCGTATTTCTTGCCGTGATTGCCGGTGAGGATGCGGTTGAGCAGCGTCGTCTTGCCGGCGCCGAGATAGCCGGTGAGCACGGTGACGGGAATGGGCTTGGGAAGGGCTGTTTCGGTCATGGGAACCTCGAGCGGATAACAGGGACGGTAAAGGCGTCCGGTTGGCGACTGATATAGGAGATCGGACGGGCCAGCGCAAATGCCGTCAGCAAAGCGTTTCCACGTCGAAGGCCGCGACATCCTCGAGGAGGGCGACGAGGCCGCGAAGCGCATGGGCGATCAGTCGTTCGCCCTTTTCCGCGGTCGCGGCGCTGGCATCGCCCGAAACGCCCTTCGGGTTGAGATCGCTCATCTTCCAGCCGAAGGCGTGCGGGCCGTAGGCGCGCAGATAAGCGAAGCGCGCCGCGAATTCCGCCTGCCGCGAGCCGAAGCGCTCCGCCTTGTCCATCCGCACAAGATCGGGATGAAGGGCGAGCATCATCGAGGTCTCGATATCGCCGCCGTGGATGTCGATGGCTTTGTCCTCCGGCGCGATCCAGCCTTCGGGCTGGCCGAAGCGGGTCCAGGCGGTGGCAACGACGAGCATGTTCAAACGCACCCGCGCCTCGGTGGCGAGGATGGTCATCAGCGGCGAGTTGCCGCCATGGGCGTTGAGCAGCACGAGCTTGCGGATGCCGAAGCGGCGGAGGTCTTCCGCAATTGCGAACCAGCGCCCGATCGCCTCCGCATAGCCGAGCGAGCGCGTGCCGGGCACGTCGAGATGTTCCGGCGAATAGCCGACCGGCTCGGCCGGAAGAAAGGTGACGGGAAGGTGCGGCGGCAGCACGGCCATCAGCCGCGCGGCGATGCCGTCCGCGATCAGCGTGTCCGTCTCCAGCGGCAGGTGGGGGCCGTGGCCCTCATGCGCGCCGAGCGGCAGGACGGCGATCCAGTCGGCCCGTTCGGCCGTCGGCAGGGTGAGGTCGTTTTCGGTCCATCGCAGCTTGGGATGTGCCATGCTCTCTCCGATCCCGACTTGCCGCCCGCCTTGGTCCTCTGTCATACAGGGCCGGGCCCGTGATGCAAGGGCAGTGCGTTCTAGCGAGGCGATCGATGGGAAAGAAGCACAAGGACGGCAAGGACGGGAAGAAGGCCAAGAAGAAAAAGGCGCACGAGGCCGTCTCGGGCGCGGGCCTTGCCGCCGCCGTCGTCAACGCGGCGCGCTCCATGCGCACGGTGCTTTCGCGCAACCTCATCGCCACCGGCCTTTATGCCGGCCAGGACGGCGTCATCCTCACGCTTGCCGAGGAAGGCGGGATGACCGCAGGCGCGCTCGCCGCCCGCCTCGGCGTCAAGGCGCCGACCATGACGCGCACCATCGGTCGGCTGGAGGCGCAGGGCTTCGTCGAGCGCCGGCCCGACGAGACCGACGGCCGGCTGACGGTCGTGCACCTCACCGAGGCCGGGCGTGCCTCCATCGACCGCATCGCCGAAGCCGGACGCCTCAGCGAGCGGCAGGCCGCCGAAGGCCTCAGCGAGAAGGAGGTGCGCAATCTCCTCAAGCTCTTGCGCACCATGGACGAGAACCTGCACGGCGCCACGCCTGAAACCGGCGAAAAGGCGGTTGCCGACGGAATTTAAACTGTTTAAATAAACGGTTTTAAAGGCTGCGCGTTCACCGGGAGGAATCGTGGCACAGAAGGTCAAGTTATCCACCATCGCGGAAACGCTCGGCGTTTCCACGGCGACGGTGTCGCTCGCGCTCAGGGACAGCCCGCTGGTGGCCGCCTTCACGCGCGAGCGGATCAAGGAACAGGCGCGCGCGCTCGGCTATATCTACAATCGCCGCGCGGCGAGCCTTCGCACCTCGCGCTCGGGCATCATCGGCGTCGTCGTGCACGACATCATGAACCCGTTCTACGCGGAAATCCTCAAAGCCATCGAGAGCGAGCTCGACCGCGACCGGCAGACCTTCATCCTTTCCAATCACTACGATTCGGTGGAGAAGCAGCGCAATTTCGTCGAGACGCTGCTGCAGCTCGGCGGCGACGGGGTCATCATGTCGCCGGCCATCGGCACGCCCCCGGAGGATATCCGCCTCGCCGAGGACAACGGCATGCCGGCGATCCTGATCGCCCGTTCCATCGAGGGGCTCGACGTGCCGATCTTCCGCGGCGACGACAGCTACGGCATCTCGCTCGCCACCAACCACCTGATCGGCCTCGGCCACCGGACGATCGCCATGGTCGGCGGCACGGACCAGACCTCGACCGGCCGCGACCGCTACCAGGGCTATGTCAACGCGCTGCGCAAGGCCAATATCGAGGTCGATCCGGGCCTGCGCATTCCCGGCCCCCGCACCAAGCAGGGCGGTTTCGAGGCGGCGGTGCATTTCCTCTCGCTGCCGCAGAAGCCGACGGCCGCCGTCTGCTGGAACGACCTCGTCGCCATCGGCCTGATGAACGGCATCGCCCGCGCCGGGCTCGTGCCGGGCCGCGACGTCTCCGTCACCGGCTACGACGACCTGGAGGAAGCGGCGATCGCCACGCCCGCCCTTACCACCGTGTGGAACGGTCAGTCCGAGGTCGGCCGCAGCGCCGCAAGGGCATTGCTCGATAAGCTCTCGGGCAGCCACGAGCCGGACGGCATCCACCTCATCAAGCCGGAGATGCGCATCCGCCAGTCCACCGGGCCGCTGAAGCCGCATTCCGACGGCTGAGGGAGGGGCCGCTGGAAAGGCTTCATTAACCTTCCGGCAAGTTTGCGGGTGCATGCTTTTCGCATCGAGTCGCAGATGAAGGAGCCCCCATGAAGACCTTGACGATCGCCGCCCTGGCGGGGGCCGTGGCGCTGGGGGGCCTCGGGCTTGCGGGCCTTCGCGGCGAGGGGGTCGATCCCATGGTTTCCGGCTCCATTCCGGCGAACGGGACGACCCACAGCTATACGATCTCCAACGTGATGGCGAAGACGGCCTGTCTTGCCGAACGCGGCAAGGCCATTTCGAGCCGCAGCGCGCTTTTCACCGCGGACAAGGATTGCGACAGCGTCTGGCCCGGTCTTTCGGCCGCGCGGACCTGGACGAACAACGGCGACGGGACGATCGTTGTGACCGACGCACAGGGCGAGGCGATCCTCACCGTCGTCGACGGCGACGGCCTGGCCTATGAGGCGGTGGAACCCGCCGATGCCATGGTGACGATGGTGGCCGCCGACTGAAATTCCTATTCGGCTGCCGTCTGGTGCAGGACGCCGGCTTTCGCGGCGGCATAGTCGCGCACGGCCTCGCCGAAGGCGGCGAAGAGCCTGTCGGACGGCTGGTCCGAGCCGACCCAGTATTCCGGATGCCACTGGACGCCGACCGCGAAAGCCTTGGCGCCGATGACGGAGACCGCCTCGATCGTGCCGTCGTCTGCGACGGCCTCCACGGCAAGGCGCGGCGCCATTTCGGAGATCGCCTGCCGGTGCAGCGAATTGACCTGCACCTCGCCCGCGCCGATGGCTGCGGCCAGACAGCTTCCCTCCTTGACCGTGACCTTCTGGCGGATGCCGTAGGCGACGTCGAGCACGGGCGTGTCGGGCTTGCGGTGATCCCAAATGCCGGGCTGTTCCTGGATCTCGTTGGCGAGCGTGCCGCCGAGCGCGACGTTCAGCTCCTGGATGCCGCGGCAGATGGCGAGCAGCGGAATGCCGCGCTCGAGCGCCCGCTTGATGAGCGGCAGGCTGGTCGCATCGCGCGCCGTGTCATAGGGGCCTTCCGCTTCCGTCGCCTGTTTGCCGTAGAGCGAGGGGTGCACGTTGGTGCGCGAACCGCTGACGAGAAGCCCGTCCACCCGGTCGAGGATGCCGTCGAAATCGTTGTCGGTTTCGAGCGCGGGAACGAGGAAGACGGTGACATCCGCGCCCTTGACCGCGGCGCGCACGTACTGGTTGGGCGTGGCCTGCCAGACGTTGCCTTCGATCTCCCGGATATCGGCGGGAATGGCGACGACGGGTTTGGACATGATGGGCTCCGGGAAAGAAATACCAAAGAAGGATTTGATATCAAATCCGGCGGCAGTCAATTCCCTCTTTCCGGCGAAATGACGACGGGCCGGCCGATAGGCCAGATCTGGGGATGGGAATGGATCGGAAGCATTAACCACGCCATTGCAAACACCGATTGCAGCGAAGGCCTTGCGTCTTTGATGGAAAGCAAGACTATGCCGCCGCAAAGACATAAAATTGCGCCGTTCATCTATGTTAAGTTGAGCATAGTCGAAAGTTCCGCAATTTCTGCAATACTCGGTTGAATGTATCCTCCTCTAGTTGAACATGCGTGCAATAGACTCCCGAATACCCCTTCTTATTGGGTAATCTCCCGAAATCATTCATTAAATTTTGGCCGGTAACCCTCACTCGCCATAGGAGTGCCGAGTCCATGAAGGATAAGGGTCAGAACACGCTGCCGGCCGATGTCTATTTGTCGTTCGTCAGCTCGCTGTACGGGAATCGCCAGACCCTTTTCGTCGGCATGATTTCGCATGTCGTGACGTTCTCGTTCGTCTTCGCCAAGACCGCCGATCCCTTCTTCCTTGCCTGGAGTGCGCTCATCGTCCTCATCTGGTCGCTGCGCGCCCAGGCCATGCGGCGCTTCGACCGCGCGGACAAGGCCGCGCTCGGCATGTCCGGCATTCGCTACTGGGAGAACTGGTACAATGTCGGGGCGGTCAGCACGACGCTCGCCCTCGGCACGGCCTGCTGCTACAGCCTGATGGTCAGCCGCGACAGCTTTGCCGAGATCGCCTGCCTTTCGGTGACGCTCGCCACGATGGTCTCGGTCGTCGGGCGCAACTACGGCTCGCCCCGCACCGTCAACTACATGGTTTTCGCCGCGTGCTTTCCCATCGTGGTCGGCTTTCTGGGCCTGCAGGATTTCTATCATGCGGTGCTCGCCTCGCTCGTCCTGCCCTTCGCGATGACGACGCGCACGATGGCGAACGGCGTGCGCACCTTCCTCTATGAGAACGTGCTCGTCGCCCGCGAGCTCGCGACCATCGCCGGCCGCTTCGACACCGCGCTCAACAACATGCCGCATGGCCTTTTCATGCTGGATGCGGACCAGCGCATTCTCGTCGCCAACCGGCGGGCCTGCGAACTCCTGCATCTCGGCAGCCAGGAGCGCCTGAAGGATTGCCACCTCGACGTCGTGCTGCGCTACGGCGTGCGCAACACCTTCTTCAACGCAGAGCAGAGCAAGACGATCCTGCGCCGGCTCGACGAACTGCTCAAGGGCGAGCGCTCGCGCGCGCTCCTGAAGGTGACGGATGACCTTTATCTGGAATTCACCGCCGCGCCGCGGGAGAACGGCGGCGCCGTTCTCATTTTCGAGGACGTGACGGCACGCGTCAGGGCGGAAAAGAAGATCCTGCACATGGTGCGCTACGACAGCCTCACGGGCCTGCCGAACCGTACCTATTTCGCCGATCTCCTCCAGGAAGCGCTCGCCGAGCGCAAGAAGCCGGGCCTCGTCGGCTTCATGGTGGTCGACGTCGACGACTTCAAGCATGTCAACGACATGAAGGGGCATGTCACGGGCGACCGGCTGCTCTGCGCGATCGCCGAACGCCTGCGCCGGCTTGCCGGCGATAAGGTGGTGGTCGGGCGCCTGATGGGCGACGAGTTCATCCTGTTCTTCCCGAACGAGGCGAACCGGCGCGACCTCGAACTGCAGATGCGCCGCTTCCACGAACAGCTCCGCGGCAGCTACGACTTCGACGGCATGACGGTCCTCGTTTCCTTCAGCGCCGGCTGCGTGACGGTGGCGAGCGACGCGTTCCGGCTGGAGGAGATGCAGATCCGTGCCGATCTCGCGCTGTTCGAGACGAAATCGCGCGGCAAGGGCAGCGTCACCGTCTTCGAGCAGGAGATGGACGCGCGCTACATGGACCGCCAGAAGCTGAAGGACGACCTGCGTCAGGCGCTTGCCGAAAATGCGCTGACCGTGGCCTACCAGCCGATGTTCGTGCCGGACGGCTCGCGCATCGAGTGCTGCGAGGCCCTGTCGCGCTGGACGCATCCCGAGCGCGGGCCGGTGGCGCCGAACGTCTTCATCCAGATCGCCGAGGAGATGGGCATCGTCTCCGAGATCACGCGTTTCATGATCCTGCGGGCCTGCGCCGACTGTGCGACCTGGCCGGCCCATATGGGCGTTTCCGTCAACCTTTCGGTACAGGACCTGCGCGGCACCGGCATCGTCGCCCTTGTCTCCGAGGCGCTGGAGGCGGCGGGGCTGGCCCCGCACCGGCTGCATCTCGAAGTCACCGAAAGCTGCCTCATGGAAGAGCCCGTGAAGGTGCAGGCGGTTCTCCAGGAGCTGCGTGCGCGTGGGATCACCATCGCGATCGACGATTTCGGCACGGGCTATTCCAGCCTCAGCTATCTCGACCAGCTTCCGCTCGACGTCATCAAGATCGACCGGTCCTTCGTGCGCAACATCGGCGAGGACGCGCGCCGCTTCAAGCTCCTGCGCGGCACGGTCAACCTGTCGCGGGAACTGGGGCTGCGCATCGTCATCGAGGGCGTGGAGACGCAGGAACAGCTTGCGCTCATCAACAAGTACCGGTGCGCCGATCTCGTCCAGGGCTATGTCTTCGCCGCGCCCATGTCGCCCGACGCGCTGCGCGACCGCTACGAAGGCCTTGCCGCCCGCAAAGCCAGCGAAACCCGCCGCCGGGGCGCCCGCGTCGCCTGATCCCTTCCTTCTCTGTTGAACGGCTGTATAAATCCACCCGATTTATCAGTTTATTCAAAATTAGCGTTAACCATGTATTAAGGTTAATGAATGGTATTTTACACAAATTGTCCTATATCGGGGAATATGGAACCAGCGGCAGGATGCGGCCGGCTTTCAATCGGGGATGCGGGGCAATGGATAACGGGGAAACGGCGAACAATCGCTTTTCCGAAAAACTTCTCGGGCTGCTCGACAGGGTGGAATACCGCCGGGTCGAGACGAGCGAGGACATGGAAGACGTCGCGCGCGTGCGCTACAAGGCCTACAAGGCCGGCAGCGTCATGCACCTCGCGGAAGATTCGCACCTGCTCATCGACGAGGTCGATTTCGACAGCAATGCCTATGTCTTCGGCGTCTATCACGAGGAGAGGCTGATCTCGACCGTGCGCCTGCACCATGTGACGCCGGACCATCGCGTCACCTCATCGGGCAAGGTCTTCCCGGACGAGATCAAGGCGTTTCTCGATGCGGGCATGTCGCTGATCGACCCGGTCCGCCTTGCCGCCGATCCGGAAATCTGGAGCGAGATGCCGGCGATCCCCTATCTCACGCTGCGCCTTGCGACGATGGCGGCGGACTATTTCGACGCCGACCGCGTCCTCCAGATGGTCAAGCCGGCGCATGCGGCCTTCTACCGCCGCGTCTTCGACGGCGATTTCGTCGCCTCGCCGAAGAGCCGGCAGGGCAAGTTCATCATCGACCTGATGCTGATGGCGACGCGCTGCAAGGACGTGCGCACCTCGCTCTATGCGCGCTTCCCCTTCTTCAAGTCGGAACCCTACGAGCGGCGCATGCTGTTTGCCCGCGGCGAGGACATGCCTTTCAGCCCGCTTACCGTGCGCCCGAGCGCACGGCGCGCCCATTCCGGCCATGGCCGGATCGAGATTTCCGGCGGCGCCTACGCCGGATAAGCCTTGCGCCCCGATGTCGCATGCCAGGCCGGTTTCATGCGAAACCGGCCTGTTCTGTTTCGGAAACGATAGGGGGTCCGAAAGCTCTGCCCTCCTGCCGTTGCGCTTTGCGCATCCATTGTGTATGGCCTGAAAGACGCGCGCTTTCGCGCTTGAGGGAATCGCCGGGCCGTTTCGGTCCTGGCCTTTATTTGCGCTCATCGGGTGGAGTTTTCCGGCTGACGGGTGCGGCTGCTTAGGAGAGGTGACTATGGCTGAACATCACAACGGACCCGTCGAGCTGGGCGCGGCGATGGATTACCCGGAGCACGAGAAGACCTATGGCTTCTTCGTCAACGCCGCCAAGTTCGGCACGATGTTCTGCGTGACGCTGCTTATCGCCATGGCCGCCGGTTTCTTCACCAGCGCCGGCTTCTTCAGCGCGTTCGTGCTCTTCGTCATCCTCAACGTCGTCGGCTACTTCGCCTTCCGTTGATCTGAAAAGCTGCATCTACGATTTGCCGCGGCGCCATCCGGCGCCGTGATCCAACACGGCCAGTCTCGGGGGGAGGACCACGGTTTGAGTCAGTGTGTTTTTGTCGCGCGGGAAAGCGATCCGGCTGAAGGCCGCGTCGCCGGTTCCGTCGAAACAGTCAAGAAAATGAAGACTTTGGGGCTCGATGTGCTGGTCGAGGCCGGCGCGGGTCTTGCCTCGCGCATCCTCGATGCCGACTACGAGGCCGCCGGCGCCCGCATCGTCGGGCCGGAAGAGGCGAAAGCTGCCGACGTCGTGCTCAAGGTGCGGCGGCCGACGACGGCCGAGATCGCGACCTACAAGCCCGGCGCCATCGTCATCGCCACCATGGACCCCTACGGCAACGAGGCCGCCATCGCCGAGATGGCGAAGGCAGGGCTCACCGCCTTCGCCATGGAACTGATGCCGCGCATAACGCGCGCCCAGTCGATGGACATACTCTCCTCGCAGGCCAACCTTGCCGGCTACCAGGCCGTCATCGACGCCGCGCACGAATTCGACCGCGCCATGCCGATGATGATGACCGCCGCCGGCACCGTGCCGGCTGCCAAGGTTTTCGTCATGGGAGCGGGCGTTGCGGGCCTGCAGGCCATCGCCACCGCGCGCCGCCTCGGCGCCGCCGTCTCGGCGACGGACGTGCGCCCCGCCGCCAAGGAGCAGGTCGCCTCGCTCGGCGCCAAGTTCGTCGCCGTCGAGGACGACGAGTTCAAGGCGGCCGAGACCGCCGGCGGCTATGCCAAGGAAATGTCCAAGGAATACCAGGCGAAACAGGCGGCGCTCGTCGCCGACCACATCGCCAAGCAGGACATCGTCATCACCACCGCGCTGATCCCCGGCCGCCCGGCCCCGCGCCTCGTGACGCGGCAGATGCTTTCCGCGATGAAGACCGGCTCGGTCGTCGTCGACCTCGCGGTCGAGCGCGGCGGCAATATCGAGGGCTCAGAAGCCGGCAAGGTCGTCGAGGTCGAGGGCGTGAAGGTCATCGGCTATCTCAACGTGCCGGGCCGCATCGCGGCCTCGGCGTCGGCGCTTTACGCCAAGAACCTTCTCACCTTCCTCGAGACCATGGTCGACAAGGAGACGAAGTCGGTCTCGGTCAATGCCGAGGACGAACTGGTCAAGGCGACGATGCTGACCCATGGCGGGTCGGTCGTGCATCCGAACTTCGGCGGCGCCGCTCATGAAGGGGAGGGCAAGTGATGGCGAACGAACTTCTGGACAAGGCGCTCACCGAACTCGACCGGGCCGTCGAGGCCGTCCGCACGGCGTCCGAATATGTGCCGGACGCGGCCGGTGCCGTGGCGCACGGCGTTTCGGGTGGGGCGATCGATCCCTTCGTCTTCCGCCTTGCGATCTTCGTGCTGTCGATCTTCGTCGGCTACTACGTCGTCTGGTCGGTGACGCCGGCGCTGCACACGCCGCTGATGGCCGTCACCAACGCGATCTCGTCGGTCATCGTCGTGGGCGCGCTGCTTGCCGTCGGCATCTCGCTTTCGGGCGTTGCGACCGGCTTCGGCTTCGTCGCGCTGATCCTCGCCTCCGTCAACATCTTCGGCGGCTTCCTCGTCACCCAGCGCATGCTGGCGATGTACAAGAAAAAAGACAAGTGAGGCCGGCCCGATGAACGCAAACTTCGCAGCCTTCCTCTACCTCGTCTCCGGCGTCCTCTTCATCATGGCGCTGAGGGGCCTTTCGCACCCGACGACCAGCCGGCGCGGCAACACGCTCGGCATAGTCGGCATGGGGATTGCCATCGGCACGACGCTGCTTCTGGCGACACCCTCCTTCGGCGGCCTCGTGCTCATCGTGCTCGGCCTTGCCATCGGCGGTGGCGTCGGCGCCTATATCGCCCGCTCCATCCCGATGACCTCGATGCCGCAGCTCGTCGCCGGCTTCCATTCGCTCGTCGGCCTTGCCGCCGTGCTGGTGGCCGCAGCCGCGCTCTATTCGCCGGTCTCCTTCGGGATCGGCGAGATCGGCGACATCCATGGTCAGGCGCTCGTCGAGATGGCGCTCGGCGTCGCGATCGGTGCGATCACCTTCACGGGCTCGATCATCGCCTTCCTCAAGCTCGACGGGCGCATGTCCGGCAAGCCGATCCTCCTGCCGATGCGCCACGCCATCAATGCCGCGCTGCTCGCCGCCGTCGTCGTGCTCATCATCGTGCTGGCGGCCACTGAGAGCCACACGGCCTTCTGGCTGATCGTCGCCCTGGCGCTCGCGCTCGGCGTCCTGATCATCGTGCCGATCGGCGGGGCGGACATGCCCGTCGTCGTCTCCATGCTCAACTCCTATTCGGGGTGGGCGGCGGCCGGCATCGGCTTCACGCTCGGCAACCTCGCGCTCATCATCACCGGCGCGCTGGTCGGCTCCTCGGGCGCGATCCTCTCCTACATCATGTGCAAGGGCATGAACCGCTCGTTCATCTCCGTCATCCTCGGCGGCTTCGGCGGCGAGACGGCGGCGGCCAGCGACGACGGCATCCAGCGCACGGTCAAGCAGGGCTCCGCCGACGACGCGGCCTTCCTGATGGCGAACGCCTCCAAGGTCATCATCGTGCCGGGCTACGGCATGGCGGTGGCGCAGGCC
>CBIMFD010000101.1:0-10923 GCA_966243085.1 uncultured Shinella sp. | reverse complement strand
CGACGCGAAGGCTGGCGAAGCCGGCAAGGCCGAAGGCGGCGATGCCGCCAAGACCGAGCAGGCCAAGTAAGGATCCGCACGATGCCCAGTTTCTTCATCGACAGGCCGATCTTCGCCTGGGTCGTCGCGATCTTCATCATGATCGCCGGCGCCATCGCCATCCCGCTCCTGCCGGTCGCGCAGTATCCGGACGTCGCCCCGCCGCAGATTTCGGTGTCGACCTCCTATTCCGGCGCGTCCTCGCAGGACACTTACCAGAGCGTCACCAAGCTCATCGAGGATGAGCTGAACGGCGTGGACGGCATGCTCTATTTCGAGTCGACCTCCAGCGCCTCGGGCTCGGCCGACATCAACATCACCTTCGCGCCGGGCACCGATCCGTCGCAGGCCTCGGTCGACGTGCAGAACCGCATCAGCCGCGTTGAGCCGCGTCTGCCCGATTCCGTGCGCCGCCAGGGCGTGCAGGTCGAGGAGGCCGGCTCCGGCTTCCTGCTGATCGTCGCGCTCACCTCGACCGACGGGTCGATGGACGCCATCAGCCTCGGCGACTACCTGAACCGCAACGTGCTGTCGGAAATCCAGCGCGTGCCCGGCGTCGGCCGTGCGCAGCTCTTCGCCACCCAGCGCTCCATGCGCATCTGGCTCGATCCCGACAAGATGCTGGGCCTCAACCTCACGGCCGCAGACGTCACCGCCGCCGTGCAGGCGCAGAACGCGCAGATCGCCGCCGGTTCCATCGGTGCGCAGCCGAACCCGATCACCCAGCAGATCGCCGCGCCCGTCAACATCAAGGGCCAGCTCACGACACCGGAGGAATTCGGCGCCATCGTGCTGCGCGCCAATGCGGACGGCTCGGCCGTGCGTCTGCGTGATGTCGCGCGCGTCGAGGTCGGCGGCGAGAACTACTCGTTCTCCACCCGCCTCAACGGCCAGCCGTCCGCCGCCATCGGCGTGCAGCTTTCGCCGACCGGCAATGCCATGGAGACCTCCGCGGCGATCAAGGCGCGCATGGACGAGCTTGCGCAGTTCTTCCCGGCAGGCCTCGAATATTCGATCCCCTACGACACCTCGCCGTTCGTGAAGGTGTCGATCGAGAAGGTGGTGCATACGCTGCTCGAAGCCGTCGGCCTCGTGTTCCTCGTGATGTTCCTGTTCCTGCAGAACATCCGCTATACGATCATCCCGACGCTCGTCGTTCCCGTCGCGCTTCTCGGCACCTGCGCCGTCATGCTCGCCATGGGCTTCTCGATCAACGTGCTCACCATGTTCGCGATGGTGCTCGCCATCGGCATTCTCGTCGACGACGCGATCATCGTCGTGGAGAACGTCGAGCGCATCATGTCGGAAGAGGGGCTGCCGCCGAAGGAGGCGACCCGCAAGGCGATGAAGCAGATCACCGGCGCCGTCATCGGCATCACGCTGGTGCTCGCCTCGGTGTTCATCCCGATGGGCTTCTTCCCCGGCGCGGTCGGCGTCATCTACCAGCAGTTTTCGCTGACGATGGTGGTCTCGATCCTCTTCTCGGCCTTCCTCGCTTTGTCGCTGACCCCGGCGCTCGCCGGCAGCTTCCTCAAGCAGGTTCCGAAGGGGCATCATCACGCCAAGCGCGGCTTCTTCGGCTGGTTCAACCGCAGCTTCGACCGCACGTCGCGCGGCTATAGCGGCGGCATCGGCTGGCTCGTGCGCCGCACCGGCCGCTTCATGGTCATCTATCTCGCGATCCTCGCGGGCCTCGGCTACATGTTCATAAAGCTGCCGTCCTCGTTCCTGCCGGACGAAGACCAGGGCTTCGTCATAGTCATGATGCAGCTTCCCTCGGAGGCGACCGGCCACCGCACGGACGACGTGCTCGCGAAGACGGAAGAGATCTTCGGCCAGGAGCCGGCGGTCGACACCATCGTCGGTATCAACGGCTTCTCGTTCTTCGGCGCGGGCCAGAATGCCGGTCTCGCCTTCGTGACGCTGAAGGACTGGTCCGAGCGCGGGCCGGACAATTCGGCCCAGTCTATCGCCGGCCGGGCCACCGTGGCGATGAGCCAGATCAAGGATGCGATCAGCTTCGCGCTGTCGCCGCCGCCGATTCAGGGCCTCGGCACGACGGGCGGCTTCTCCTTCCGTCTGCAGGACCGTGCCGGCCTCGGCGCCGAGGCGCTCGCCGCCGCGCGCGACCAGCTTCTCGGCCTGGCCGCCCAGAGCAACGTCGTCCAGGGCGTGCGCTTCGACGGCATGCCGGATGCGGCCCAGGTCAACATCGTCATCGACCGCGAGAAGGCCAATGCGTTCGGCGTGACCTTCGCCGACATCAATTCGACGATCTCGACGAATCTCGGCTCCACCTATGTGAACGACTTCCCGAATGCGGGGCGCATGCAGCGCGTGACGGTCCAGGCGGACCAGAACGAACGCATGCAGGTCGACGACCTCCTCAACCTCAACGTCCGCAACTCCAAGGGCGGCATGGTGCCGATCTCGGCCTTTGCGACCGCCGAATGGGTGAAGGCGCCGACGCAGACCGTGGGCTATAACGGCTATCCGTCGATCCGCATCAGCGGCGACACCAAGCCGGGCTTCTCCTCGGGTGACGCGATCACGGAGATGGAGCGGCTCGCCGCCCAGCTTCCGCCGGGCTTCGGCTATGAGTGGACGGGCCAGTCGCTGCAGGAAATCCAGTCGGGCTCGCAGGCGCCGATCCTGATCGGCCTGTCGTGCCTCCTGGTGTTCCTGTGCCTTGCCGCGCTCTACGAGAGCTGGTCGATCCCGTTCGCGGTCATCCTCGTCGTACCGCTCGGCGTTATCGGCGCGGTCATCGCGGTGACGCTGCGCGACATGTCGAACGACGTCTACTTCAAGGTGGGTCTCATCGCGATCATCGGCCTTTCGGCGAAGAACGCGATCCTGATCATCGAGTTCGCCAAGGAACTGATGGCGGACGGATGGTCGTTGATCGATGCCACCATCGAGGCCTGCCATCTGCGCTTCCGCCCGATCCTGATGACCTCGCTCGCCTTCACGCTCGGCGTCCTGCCGCTCGCCATCGCCACGGGCGCAAGCTCGGGCAGCCAGCGCGCCATCGGCACCGGCGTCATGGGCGGCATGATCACCGCCACGGTACTGGCCATCTTCTTCGTGCCGATCTTCTTCGTCTTCGTGATGAAGCTGTTCGGCTACGGCAAAAAGAAGGAGGAGCCGGCTCCGGCGGCAGGCTCCGCGGAGTAGGCCGCCATGCGCCGGACCAAGGCGGAGGCCAAGGAAACCCGCCAGCAGATCCTGCTGGCGGCCGAGCGGGTCTTCTATGAAAAGGGCGTCGCCCATGCTTCCATGGAGGATGTGGCGCGTGCCGCGGGGGTCACCCGCGGCGCCATCTACTGGCACTTCGCCAACCGGGCGGACCTCGTGCTGGAGCTCTACAATTCGCTACCGCTGCCGCAGGAGGAGCTGATCGCCCGCGAGCTGGAGGCGGAGAACGCGGATGTGCTCGCCGTCCTTGAGCGGGTCGGCCGGGAATGGCTCGACGTGCTGGCCGCCGACGAGCACCGCCAGCGCATTCTGTCGATCCTCCTGCGCTGCGACACCAGCGGCGAGTTCGCCGCGATTTCCGAACGGCAGAACGACATCGACGACGAGCACATGCAGGCACTGGAAGCGGCCTTCGCCAAGGCGCAGCACCAAGGCAGGCTCTGCGCCTGCTGGACGCCGCGCTCGGCGGCGGCGCAATTGCGCTGGGTCATCAAGGGGCTCTGCTCGGAGTGGCTGCTGTTCGGCAGGCGGTTCGACATCGCCTGCGAGGGCAAGGAGGCGCTCAGCCGGCTGTTCGGCAGCTATGCGCCGCGCCATCCCTGACCCGAGCTGGATCGCCAAGCCTCCAGCCTGACGATCCAGTCCGCGCCGACCTGCCAGCGCCGGAGCACCGTGACGGGGTCTTCCGCATCGAGCCGCGAACAGATGCGATAGACCTCCAGCACTTCCGGCGCCATCTCGCCGCGCTGGCAGAAATACATGGCCGCCGCATAGCGCGCCCGCCCGGACCATTCGGCGCCGGGCGGCGTCGTGATGATCTGCCAGTTGCGGCGGGTCTCCTCGTCCATTTCTATTTCAGGCCCGGCGGCGTCGCCGTGCGGCGCGCGAGCTTGACGAACGGGCGCGGCACGATCTTCGCGCGCTTCATCAGCTTCTGGTATTTCAGTTCCCGCATCGCATAGATCTCCACCCAGAGGTCGTCGGTGAACTTCGCCCCGTAAGGCCGTTCGAGGCTGGCGATGGCAATGTTGCGCTTGGCCGTCGGCGACCAGATGCCGGCGGTGACGATGCCCGCCTCGTGCTTCTTGCGATGATAGACGATGGCGTGCTCGGCGGGAATATTCCCTTCGATTTCAAGGCCGACGAGGATGTGCTTGAGACTTTGATTCCGCCGCGCGTCGAGAATGGCGCGGCGCCCGTTGAAGTTCGGCTTGTCCGGATCGACCAGCCAGTCGAGGCCGATCTCGTCGGGCATGCGCACCCGGTCGGCGCGTAGCGCTCCCTCGGCGGTGACGAAATCCGTGTTGGCGACGATGAAGCCCGCCTCGATGCGCGCCTGGTTGAGCGCGCCGTAGCCGATGGCGCGGATGGCGTGGAGTTCGCCCGCGCTCCAGAGCCGGTCCCACAGCGACAGGGCCTTTGCGCGCGGCACGAAGAGTTCGTAGCCGAGATCGCCGGTAAAGCCGGTGCGCGAGATGGTGACCTCGCCGCCCTCGTGCTGGAATACTCCGATGGCGAAGGGCTTCAGCGTCTCCACGCCGGCAAAGCCGGCGTCGCGCAGCACGGCGTAGCTCGTCGGGCCCTGGAGGGCGAGGCCGGCGATCTCCTGCGTCTCCTCGCGGATATCGACGGAAAAGCCGAAGGCGCTGTCGAGGAGCCAGGGCAGGTGCCGCTCCTGGCAGCAGAGGCGGAAATCCGCGTCGCCGAGGCGGAACAGCGTGCCGTCGTCGAGCACATGGCCGTGGTCGTCGCACCAGGCCGTGTACTGCACGCGGCCGACGGCGAGCTTGCGCACGTCGCGCAGCGTCAGGCGGTTGAGGTAGCGTTCCGCATCCGGGCCGGTGATGCGGTATTTCACCATGGGCGAGATGTCGAAGAGCGCGGCGGTGGAGCGGATGGCGAAATATTCGAGCTCGCCGTCGAAGAGCGAATGCGGCGCCTTGTAGCCGGCCCAGCTATACCAGTCGTTGACCTCGCTCAGCGCCATCAGCCGGTCGTGGAACGGCGTTTCGAGACGTGGGGTGCGGATATGGTCGCGGGCGGCGCGGCGGATATCCGCGGCGGACTTCGTCATGGCGTTCATGCTTTGCCTCCCGAAAGGATGTGGCGGGCGGCGTTCCAGCCCGGCAGGCCGGAAATGCCGCCGCCGGGATGCGCCCCGGCGCTGGCGAGGTAGAGCCCCTCGATGGGCGTCGCATAGCCGGAGGCAGCGCCCGTCGGCCGGTTGACGAGCAACTGGTCGGCCTGCAGTTCGCCGTGGTGCCAGTGGCCGCCGGGCAGGTTGTACTCCGTCTCGATGTCCGCGGGCGTCATCAGGTCGGCTGCGACGATCGAGCGGCCGATGCCGGGCGCATGGCGTTCCAGCGTCTCCAGGACGATCTTCAGGAAGGCCGGCTTGCCCGCCTCCCAGCCCGTCTTGAGGCGATAGGGGGCGTATTGCACGAGCGCCGAGAGCGTGCAGCCGCCGGACGGGGCGAGCGACGGGTCGGCAAGGCCCGGCAGCGTGATCTCCATTACCGGATCGGACGAGAACTCGCCGTATTTCGCCGGGTTGAAGGCGGTTTCCACCTGCTCCATGGAGCGCACCAGCACAATGCGGCCGTTCCGCGCGTCCGCGGCAAGGCCGGCAAAGTCGGGCAGGCGGTCCAGCGCAAGGTCGAGCTTGGCGACGTTGCCGTGGCTGCGCACGTTCTTCACCGAGCGCACGAAACCGGTGCCGCTTTCGGCCGGATCGACGAGGTGGAGGAAGGTCGTCTGCGGATGGATGGCGGAGACGACGACGGGCGCCGCGATCTCCGTGCCGTCGCGCATGACGACGCCGCTCGTCCTGCCGCGGTCGGCGAGGATGCGGCCGACGGGCGCGCCGCAGCGGATGGTGACGCCGGCCCTCTCCGCCGCGCGCACGAAGGCTGGGGCGACGGAGGCCATGCCGCCGGCCGGCACGATCTGGCCGCCGGTCCGGCCGGCGGCCTCGCCGGTGAGGCGATAATAGAGGCCGAGCAGCGAGGTCGGCGAGCGAGGGCCGAGATGGATGCCGAGCGTGGCGTCGAAGGCGAGGAGCCCTTTGAGGCGGTCGTCCGTCAGATATTCGTCGGCGACGTCGGCGACGTTCATCAGCAGCATGCGCAGGAAGTCGCGCCCTTCGCCGCGACCTTTGCGGAGAAGGCCGAGGCCGGCGCCGGCGAAGGTGGAGAGGTCGCCGAGCGAGATGGCGCCGATCTGCGGCGGCGGGCGGCGCAGGAAGCGCTTGAGGATGCCGGCCTGGAAGACGAGCTTCTTGCGGAGCGCGGCGAAGGCGGCAGCCTCTTCGGCCGAGACGCCATCGATGCTTTCGCCATAGGCGCCGTGGAGCGTGACGGCCTTGCCGGAGCCGTCGAGCACGGTGGTCGGCAGCAGCGTCTCGCCGCCGGCAAGGTCGAGGCCGATGTCGCGGGCGACGTCGGCATCCAGCCGGTTGACGAGATGGGCAAGGCCCGCCGAGCGGAAGCCGGGGGCAAATTCCCGGCCGCGGGTCGCGCCGCCCGGCTCGTTCGCGGCTTCCAGAACCAGCACCTTGCGGCCGCCCCTGGCGAGGCGGGTTGCGGCGGCAAGGCCATTGTGGCCGGCGCCGATCACGATGGCATCAAACGACGTCATGGGCTTTGCTCATCTGTTCGGGGGAACGCTTGAGGTCGCGCAGGATCTCCGCGGCGGCGTTGCGGCCGGGCGCGCCCATCACCCCGCCGCCGGGATGCGTGGAGGAACCGCACATGTAAAGCCCGTGTATGGGGCTGCGGTATTGCGCATAGCCCGGCACCGGCCGGTTGAAGAGAAGCTGGTCGAAAGTGAGTTCGCCCTGGAAGATATTGCCTTCCGTCAGACCCACCTCGGCCTCGATCTCGCGCGGCGTGCGCACTTCCATATGGACGATACGGTCGCGGAAGCCGGGGGAATAGTCGGATATCTGGCCGATGACGGTCTCGGCGAAGGCGTCGCGGTCGGCATCCGTCCAGTCGCGGCCTTCCACCTTCGGCGGGCAGTATTGCACGAAGCAGCTCATGAAATGCTTGCCCGGCGAGGTCATGGTCGGGTCGAGCAGGGTGGGGATCATCATGTCGAGGAACGGGTCGGCCGACCAGCGCCCGGCCTTCCAGTCGTCATAGGCGCGCTCCATGCGCTCGACGCTGTCGGTGAAATGCATGTCGCCGCGAATGCAGGTGGAGTTTTCGCCGAGGGCCGGGAATTCCGGCAGGCTGTCGAGCGCGATGTTCACCTTGCCGGAGGAGCCGCGCATCTTGAAATGCTTCACACGGTGGACGAACTCGCCGGGAAGCGCGTCCTCGTCGACGAGCTTGAGGAAAGTGCGTTTCACGTCGGCATTCGAGACGACGAGATCGGCGAGCAGTTCGTCGCCGTTCGCCAGCACGACGCCGGTGGCGCGTCCGCCGCGGGTGAGGACCTTCGCGACCTCCGCATCGGTGCGGATCGTTCCGCCGGAGGCAAGGAACGAGCGGGAGAGGGCCTGCGTCACCGCGCCCATGCCGCCGCGCGCATAGCCCCAGGCGCCGACCGATCCGTCCACCTCGCCCATATAGTGGTGGAGAAGCACATAGGCCGTGCCGGGCGACATCGGGCCGAGCGCGGTGCCGATGATGCCCGAGAGCGCCAGATAGGCCTTGATCACGTCCGTCTCGAAATACTCGTCGAGGAAATCGGAGATCGACATGGTCCAGAAGCGAAGCGTCTCGGCAATTTCGTGCGGGCTGAACTCGCCGAACTTCCTCGCGAGGTAGAGGAGTTCCGAAATATCGCGCGGCCGGAAGCCGAACGGGTCCGGCGCGGTGCGCATCAGGAGCGGCTGGATGAAGCGGCACTGGCGCGTCACGTCGCGGGCATAGCGTTCGTAGGCCTCGGCATCGCGCTTGGAATAGCGGGCGAACTCGCGGCGGTGGCTGTCGTGGTCGCGGTAGGAGGCGAGATAGTCGCCGTCGCGGGTGAAGACCGCACCGCCCTCGTAGGAGATGACCTGGAGGCCGTGCTTCGGCAGTTCGAGGTCCCGCATGATCTCCGGGCGGAAGAGGGAGCAGACATAGGAACAGTTGGAATAGAGGAAGCCGGGCGTCAACTCGCGGCTCGTCGCCGCGCCGCCGACCCAACCGTTCTTTTCCACGACAAGGACATTGAGGCCGGCACGCTGGAGATAGCAGGCGGTCACCAGCCCGTTATGGCCGCCGCCGACGATCAGAGCATCGTACTTTTGCATTTTTGATGTCTCCCTTGTTTCTAAAAGCTGCATCAAAAGCAAAATGTTGTCCATATATTCTGAATGATCATTCAGCAAGTATCTTGCAATCGCCTGATTATGCGCTAGAATTTCGACCGATGAAAACGCGCCGGTCGGGCGCGTCGTGAACGCGGGAAGGCCATGACGGCATCGGGCGGGGACAGGGCGGCGGCAGAGCCGGAATATGACGAGGCGGCGATCCGGTTCCTCGGCGTGCTCTGGGGCGAGGGCTATCTTTCGCCGGGCGGGCCGCAGGAGGTTGACCGGGTGCTTTCCGGCGTCCATCTTGCCGGCCGTCACGTCCTCGATTTCGGCTGCGGGGCCGGCGGCATCACGCTGCACATCGCCCGCACCCATGCGCCGGCGGAGATCGTCGGCTACGACGTGGAGCAGCCGGTGATCGACAGGGCAAGGGCGGCCGCCGCGGCGGCGGGGCTTTCCTCCGCCGCCCGCTTCGTTTCGAGTCCTCCGGGGCGCCTGCCGTTCGACGACGGCGAGTTCGACGTCGTCTTCTCCAAGGATGCAATGATCCATGTGCCCGACAAGGAGGCTCTCTTTGCCGAGTTCTACCGCGTGCTGAAGCCGGGCGGCACCTTTGCCGCATCCGACTGGCTGATCGGCCATGACGGCGAGCCGAGCGCGGACATGAAGGACTATGTCGCCGCCGAGGGCCTCAGCTTCGGCATGGCCTCGCCCGCCCGTTATCTAGCGGCCATGGTGGCGGCGGGCTTTGCCGATGGGCGCGTGGAGAGCCGCAACGCCTGGTACCGCGAGGTCGCGCGGGGCGAGCTGGAACGCCTCAAGGGGCCGCTTCGTGCCGAGGCGGTGGCGGCCGTCGGAAAGGCCTATGTCGAGAAGAACATCCGTACCTGGACCGCCATGCAGAAGGTCCTTGACAGCGGAGAGCATTGTCCGGCTCATCTGCGCGCCAGCAAGCCGGCCGAGGGAATGCGCCCATGACCGTGCTTTTGAAGAACCCCAGGGGCAAGGTGACGGTGAAGATGCGGGCAGGCACGGCTGAACAGGGCTCGGGCGACGGCGAGAAGCGGGGGCGCAAGGCCTCCAAGGAAACGCGGCGGCAGCAGCTCATCGAGGCGACCATCGATTCCCTTGCCAAGCGCGGTTATTCCGACACCACGCTCGCCGATGTCGCGGACGGCGCAGGGCTTTCCCGCGGCATCGTCAACTTCCATTTCGAGAGCAAGGAAAACCTGCTGATCGCCACGCTGCAGTTCATGGCCGAGGAATATGCGGACCACTGGAACGCGGCGCTGGAGAAGGCGGGACCGGAGACGGCAGGCCGCCTGTGGGCTCTCGTTCATGCCGATTTCGACCGGAAGATCTGCACCAAGCGCAAGCTTGCCGCCTGGTGTGCCTTCTGGGGCGAGGCGAAGTCTCGCCCGACCTATCAGGCGCTCTGCGGCGCGCGGGACGTCAAGTACCAGGAGACCGTGATCTCGCTCTGCTCCGCGCTGAAGGCGGAGGGCGGCTATGCCTTCGAGCCCGAGCCGATGGCGCTTTCGCTCTGCGCCATGCTGGAAGGCCTGTGGCTGCGCCTGATGATGGGCGACGGCACGACGCGGGAGAAGGCGCTGGAGGCGGCGATCGCCCATGTCGCCACGGTCTTCCCGAAGCATCTCACATTGCAGGGACCACAATCACAATAGGGAACCCGAAACGGGGAAGGAGAATGGCATGAAGAACGCAGATACGGCCAGACATACCATCACAGCGGTTTTCGCCGCCGCCCTTGCTCTCGGAACCGCGCTTCCCGCCTTTGCCGCCGATACGCTGACGGTGTTCGACTGGTCCGGCTACGAAGATCCCGCCTTCCACCCCGCCTATACGGAAAAGCACGGCGGCTCGCCGGATTTCGCCTTCTTCGGCGACGAGGAGGAGGCCTTCCAGAAGCTGCGTTCGGGCTTCAAGGCGGATGTCGCCCATCCCTGTTCGCAGAGCGTCGTGAAATGGCGTGAGGCCGGCCTCCTGGAGCCGCTCGACACCGCCAAGCTCGCCAACTGGAACGATGTGCTGCCGAGCTTCAAGGACATGAAGAACCTGATGACCTCGGTGGACGGCACGACCTGGTTCATTCCCTTCGAGTGGGGCAATACGGTGCTGACCTACCGCACGGATACGGTCAAGCCCGAGGATATCGCATCGCTGAAGGCCTTCGCCGATCCGAAGTTCAAGGACCGGGTGTCGATCGGCGACAATGTCGACGACGCCTATGCGCTGGCAAGCCTTGCCATCGGCCTAAAGGACTGGGCGTCGATGACGGACGAACAGTTCAAGGAGGCGTCCGATTTCCTGCGCCAGGTCCACAAGAACGTGCGGCTCTACTGGACCGACAATACCGACCTCAGCCAGGCGATGGCGAGCGGCGAGGTGGACCTCGCCTGGGCCTGGAACGAGACGGCGAC
>CBIMFD010000100.1:0-10926 GCA_966243085.1 uncultured Shinella sp. | reverse complement strand
GTCCCCCTCCGGAATGGAGGAAAGCGCATAGGTTTTCCCCTTATATTCCTTCAGGAAGTCGAAGGCCCGGCGCATGCAGGTGAGCATGCCGAGGGCCAGCACGTCGACCTTCATGAAGTTCAGGGCTTCGATATCGTCCTTGTCCCATTCGATCACCTGCCGGTCGTCCATCGCGGCGGGCTCGATGGGCACGAGGTCGTCCAGCCGGTCGCGCGTCAGCACGAAGCCGCCCGGATGCTGCGAGAGGTGGCGCGGCGTGTCGATCAGTTGGCGGGCCAATTCGAAGAGCAATTTGATACGCCGGTCGTCCACATTCAGCCCGGCCGAACCGGCATGGCTCTGCGGGATGTCGTTGGACCAGCCCCAGACCTGCGAGGAGAGCGATTTCAGCACGTCCTCCGGCATCCCGAGCGCCCGTCCCACATCACGCATGGCCGCGCGCGAGCGATAGCGGATGACGGTGGCGCACAGCGCCGAGCGGTCCGTGCCGTAGGTCTTGTAGATCCACTGGATCACCTCCTCACGGCGTTCGTGCTCGAAATCCACGTCGATATCGGGCGGCTCCCCGCGCTGCTCCGAGACGAAGCGCTCGAAGAGGAGGCCGTTCACCTCGGGATGGATGGCGGTGATGCCGAGGACGTAGCAGACAGCGCTGTTGGCCGCCGAGCCGCGCCCCTGGCAGAGGATGTCGATGGAGCGGGCATATTGCACGATCGACCGGACGGTGAGGAAATAGGGCGCATATTTCATCTTCTCGATGAGGCGAAGCTCGTCATTGAGCTTTCCGCGGACGATATCCGGTATGCCTTCCGGATAGCACTCCGCCGCTCCTTCCCACGTATATTTCTCCAGTGCCTCCTGCGGCGTGAGATGGGCATACTCGCGCTCCTCCGGATACTGGTACTTCAACTCGTCCAGCGAGAACCGGCAGCGCTCCACGATCTCCAGCGTGCGGGCGAGCGCTTGCGGGTAGCGCTCGAAGAGACGATGCATTTCCTGAGGCGGCTTGAGATAACGATCGGCGTGGCGCTCGCGCAGGAAGCCGGCCTCGTCGATGGTGACGCCGTGGCGAATGCAGGTGACGACGTCCTGCAGCATGCGCCGGGCGGGCTCGTGGTAGAGCACGTCGTTGGTGACGACCGTGGGCACGCGGTATCGCGCGGCAAGGCCGGAGAGGTCGTGGAGGCGGAGCTGGTCGTTCGGCCGGCGGCGGAGCGTGAGGGCGAGATAGCAGCGGCCGGGGAAGGTTTCCGAGAGACGGCGCAGGTGGAAGGCCGCGGTGTCGTCCGCCTCATCGGGCACCAGCACGGCCAGCAGGCCCTCGTTCCATGCCAGCACATCCTGCCAGTTGAGATGGCACTTGCCCTTGCCGGCCTTCTTCTTGCCGATGGTCAGCAGGCGGCAGAGGCGGGCATAGGCCTCACGGTCGGTCGGGTAGACGAGCAGAGACATGCCGTCGAGAAGGTCCAGCCGGCAGCCGACGACGAGGCGCACCCCCGTTTCCCTTGCCGCCCGGAAAGCCTGCACGACGCCGGCAAGGCTGTTGCGGTCGGCGACGGCGAGGGCATCGATGCCGAGTTCCCTGGCGGTCGCGAAAAACTCCGCGCAACTGCTCGCCCCGCGCAGGAACGAGAAATGGGAGGTGACCTGGAGCTCGGCATAACGCGGCGGCTTCATGCGAAAATCCCGTGCAGGAACCAGCGGCCGGTGCCGCTCAGGGCCTCCGCCTCGCTGCCCGAGCGGAAGAGCCAGAAGCGCTCGCCCGCCTCGTCCTCGACCTGGAAATAGTCGCGCACGGCGGCAAGCTCGGCGTCGCGCTTCCACCATTCGCCGAAGATGCGCTCCGGCCCGTCGGCGCGCGTCACCCGCCGCCGCACGCCGCGCCAGGTGAAGAAGGCCGGCGGATGGTCGGGCACGAGCGCCATGACCTCGATCTCCTCCGGCCGGGCGAGCAGGCGGGCGGGGCGCGGCCAGCCTTCCGGCCACGCCGCCCCGTTATCCGGCGCCAGCGGGGCAATGCGGCGGACGGAGCGTTCCGGCACGTCGCTTTCGACGGGCGCGATGCGGTAGAGCCGGCGCGCGCCGATGCGGTTGGCGATGACGTCGACGAGGCCGGCAAGGTCCGCCTCTTCCGTCTCGATCAGCGAGGTCGCGGCCTGCGCAAGGACGAGCGGTTCGGCGAGCGTCGCCGACAATTCCATGATCTCGATGCCGAAGCCCGGCTCGATGGTCTCGATCCGGTCGCACAGGAGCCGCGCCAGCCGCTTTTCGTCGCGCACCGGGCGCGCCGTGCCGATGCGGATGGCCTGCAGGGAATTGTCGACCCGGTGGAAGAGAAGGTCGAGGCGGCGGGCGCCGAGGCCGCGCTTCTCCAGCTCCCGGCAGAGATCGCCGATAAGGGCGACCGTATAGCGCGCGATGGTTTCGGGCGCGCCGATCGGCTCGCCGAAGACCCTTCGCGCAGAAACCCGTTCGGCATCGCGCAGCGGATCGACAGGCTCGCAGACCACGCCCTGCAACTGGTCGAGCCGGCGGCCGAGGAGCGGGCCGAAGCGCTGGACGAGCGGCGCGCGCGGCACGGCGAGTACGTCGCCGATGGTGGAAAAGCCGAGCACATGCAGGCCCGCTGCGGTTTCCGGCGGAAGGCGAAGGCCCGGGATCGGCAGGGATGAGACGGCCTTCGCCCCCGCGCCGGTCGGAAGGATCGAGGTCGGATCGGCGAGGAACCGGGCGGCGGCATGGGCCGCGCCCCAGGTATCGGCAATCGCCGCGCGCGCGAAAATGCCCGAGGCGCCGAGGCGGTTGACGAGGCCGGACAGCATGCGCGCCTCGCCGCCATGCAGGTGGTCGGCGCCGGTCGTGTCGATGACGAGCCCGTCCGGCGGATCGGGCGAGACGATGGGCGCATAGTGCTGCAGGGCCCAGAGCGCAAGACGTTCGAGCGCCGCCGCGTCGGCGGCGGGATCAGCCGGCAGGGTCAGGATGTCGGGCACCAGCGCATGGGCCTTGGTGAGCGCCATGCCGACGCGAAGCCCCGCCTGTTCGGCCGGCCGGCTTACCGCCGTCAGGATGCGGCGTGCGCCGTCGCGGCCGACGAGCACGAGCCGCTTGTCAGCCGGCGGCGCGGCGGCGCCCATGGCCCGCCGCAGGCGATCGATCGGCCAGCCGGGGAGAAAAAGCGATACGACCCTCGCCATCGGATGCCTCCACTTCGAATTCCGCCGCCTCGCCCGCCCGGCAGCGCATGAGTTCCAGAAGCCAGCGCGCCCGGCCGATGCCCGGCACGGGGAGCGGCGCGGACGGGCGCTGGGAAACCCGCCAGCGCGTCACGGCGGCAGACGGCAGCGCAAAGGCATCCGCCTCCCGCCTGTGGCGAAAGCGGCGGAGCGCGATGGCGAGCGTGCCGCCGGCTTCCGCGGCAAGCTGCAGGCGCCGCGAGGCCGTCATCGACAGGCGCGCGACCTCCGCGACCACCGCGCCGAGCCCGCCATGGCGCAGCCCCTCCTCGAAACAGAGGAGCAGGCTCTTCTCGTCGACCGCCTCCACATAGATGACCCGGCCGGGGGCAAGGCCCGCCTGCGCGAGCGCCGGGGCAAAGAGATCGGGCCGCGTCAGGCACCAGAGCACCTGCCCCTTGGTACGCGCGGCGATGCCGGCGGCAAAGAGCATGGCCGCCGCGCCCTCGACGGCATCCTCGCCGCCGCCGCAGATCTCGTGCAGGCTGGCGAGCGCCAGGCCGCCGCCGGGAAGCCGCCCGTCGATCTCCGGCACGCCGAAGGGCAGCACCGCCCGGTCGCCCGCCGCGCGGCCGTCGAACTGCCGGATGCGGTCGCGCAGATCGGCGACAACGGCATTTGCGGCGGCGGACATCGGCGTGGCGGCTCCCGGGTTGATGGCATATGTTCTCTATTTGTTCACATCATGCGAAAGAGTCAACCGGACTCCCGCCCGGGAAAGATCACAGTTTGAATCATCCCCTGGAACCAAGTCGCGCGATAAAAGTTCTCCTTCCGACATTTCCTCAATTCAGGAGACATGCCCATGGCTGACGAAAAGAGCACCGGCAAGCGCACGCTCGGCGTCGTCGAAGGTCGCGACACCATTTCGGAAGAAGCGCGCAGCGCCGAGGCGGAAGCGACGATCAACGAGCAGATCGAGGCGCTGAAGACGGAAATCGGCCGGTTGAAGGAATCCGCCGGACTGATCGCAGAAGGCACCGGCCAGTTGGCCGCAGCTAAGGCGGAGTCCCTGCGCGAGGACTTGCGCCATACCATCCAGGCCAACCCGCTCGCCGCTCTCGCCGGCGCCGCCCTCGTCGGCTATCTTTGCGGCCTGCGCCATCGGTGACCCCGCTCGCCGTCATCCTCGGCCTTGAACCATGACGGCAGGAAGAAGAAGCCCGGCAATGCCGGGCTTTCCTGCACTTAGAACCAGCGCTGGCGGCGGGGCGGTTCGCTTTCGAGGGAACCGAGCAGGTAGCCGAGAACGATACCGGCAAGGCCAGCAGTCAGCACGACCGTCGAAACGGCGGCCGGGTGTTCGCGCGCCGCCTGGGCCACCGCCGCGCCCTCGTTGCGGACATAGCGGCCGGCCGAACGAACCGCCGGACGCGCCGCGTCCATCGCATTGCCGGCACGCTCGCGCATGGTGTCGTAGGCTTCGGCTCCCTTGTCGCCGAAATCCTTCTGAAGCTGGGCGATTTCGGCGCGCAGGGCTGAAATCTGGGATTGAACGTCGGTGCTTGCCATTGCGGTCTCCTTGTCTGCAATGGAGACCAACGGGCGGACGGGCATCTTGGTTCCGTCAGCCGGCCTGACGCCGGCCGTCGCGGCGAATCTGCGAGGGCGTATCGCCGAAGGCCGCGCGGAAGCGGCGGGTGAAATGCGACAGGCTCTCGAAGCCGGTTTCGAGCGCGATCTCGATCAGCGGCTTGTTGGTGCGGATCACCATGTTGAAGGCCGCCGCCATGCGGATACGCATGTAGATCGTGCTCGGCGAGGCACCCATGTCACCCTCGAACAACCGTTCGAGCTGGCGGCGGGAAACGCCGGTCATGGTGGCAATGCTGTCGATGGAAAGGAGGTCTTCCGTATGCTGTTCCATCATCATGATGGCGAGATGCACCCGGCGGTCGCGCGCCTCCAGGCCCAGCGGGTTGCGCGGCTGGAGGTCCGTCGCATCGCGCCGGTGCCGGATCTGCAGGATCTCCAGCGCATTGCGCTCGGCCGCTTCGCCGACATGGTGACGAACGAGCGTGGCGGCAAGGTCTGCGACGCTGCTGCCGCCGGCACAGGTGGCGACCTTGCCGTCGAAGCGGAAGATCTGCTCCGAGGTCGCCTCGATGTCGGGATAGCGGGCGCGGAAATCGCGGTGGTGCAGCCAGCTCACGCAGGCCGTATGCCCCTTGAGCAGGCCCGCCTCGGCCAGGATGAAGCTGCCCGTGCACAGGCCGATGAGCCCGACGCCGGCATTCGCCGCCTTGCGCAGATAGATCTTGGCATAGCTGTCGATCGGCTCCTCCACGCTGAGGAGCCCGCCGACGACGGCGATATAGTCGAAACAGGAGGGGTCGGCGAAGGGCGCGGTCGGCGCGACCTGAATGCCGCTGGAAGAGGAGATGAAATTGCGCGTGCTGGAAAGCACGTCCCAATCGCAGTTGACGCGCCGGGAACGGTCCTCGCTGTCACTGGCAAGCCGCAGCGTATCGACGAACAGCGCGAAAGCGGAAAGGGTGAAACCCTTCGACAGGACGAAGCCGACGCGCAGCGCCTTCGGCGCCGATGCCCCGCCAATCTCCTTCGATGCGCGCACATCCACCGCCATCCAGGCCTCCCGAACCGTCACAGCCCGAACCCATAGCAGATTTTACCTGCGGGCTCCATTCCCGCCGCGCACGAAAAAGCCGCCCTGAGGCGGCTTCTCGAAGTCAGTTCAGCGACGTCCATTGCCGCTGCACGTCATCGGCATTCTTGTTGAGATGGACATGCGCATCGACATGATCGACCCATTCGATCGGGATCATATGGTGCTTGCCGTCGGTGGAATCGCTCTTCGTGAGCTTGATACGGCTTTCGCCGTCGAGATGGTCCACGGTGCCGACATGGCGGCCGTCGGCGGCGCGCACTTCCATGTGTTCGCGAATGTCTGTTGCAGCAACCATTGGGGTTCTCCTTTATTGGGGATGACGCAAAGGAAACGCCGGGACCGGCGCGTGGTTCCGGCCGGTTCTCGATCCGACGCCTCAATCCGACTTGGACTTGTGCTCGGGCTTGCCCTTGCGCTTGGTGGAGGCAAGCTCCTCCAGCTCCTTCTCGGACATGGATTTCTCCATGCCCTTCGAGGCGCCCTTGAGCTCGCTCTGCTTCATGTCGCCGCGCTTGGCGGCAAGGGCGGCGCCGGCGGCCTTCTGCTGTGCTTTCGATTTTGCGGGCATGAAATCCTCCTTGGCGATGACCCCCTCAACCCGCAATATTCCCCCGTTGTTCCTCGATACGCGTCAGCCGCGCTCCTTGACCGTCTCCATCGCCACGTTCGTCGAGGTGCTGGCGACATAGGGCAGGTTGGAGATGCGCTCGCCGAGGACGAGGCGGTACTTCTTGATGTCGCGCGTGCGGATCTTCAGGAGATAGTCGAAGCGGCCGGCGATCATATGGCACTCCTCCACCTCCTTGATCTTCTTCACCGCCGCGTTGAAGCCGGTCAGCGCGGCCTCGTGCGTGTGGGTCAGTTTCACCTCGGCGAAGGCGATATGGTCGAGGTTCATCTTCGACGGATTAAGGATCGCCTTGAAGCCCTGGATGAAGCCGTCCGCGATCAGCCGCTTGAAGCGGTTCTGGCACGGCGTCTTGGAAAGCCCCACCTTTTCGGCAAGCTCGGCCACGGAGATGCGGCCGTTTTCGGCCAGTTCCTCGAGCATCTTCCGGTCGAAGGTGTCCAATGAACTTTCAATATGGGAGATATCAGGCAAATCGACCTCCGTATGGCTAAAAATAGACCCATATAGCCTAAATCATAATGATACGAAGTCCATATGCTTTTCGGCCGCGTGATATTGTCCGCACCAGTTTTCCCGGAACGAAATCCTGCCGCGTTCCGACGAGACCGGGGGAGACGGATGCAAGACGACCGCTTCGATGCTAGCATGGCGCCGGACCTGTTCCGCCGCGGCATCCCAAGGCGGAACGCGCCTGCCGTCGCCTTCATCCGCTGACCTTTACGACACCAAACCGCTTCTCATAGGTCCTCCGATGCACAAGCCCGCCGACACCGCCGCCCCCTTCTCGCATTTCGCCCCGCCGATCCGCCCGCAGGGCGCGCTGCGCCAGGCGATCACCTCTGCCTACCGCCGCCCCGAGACGGAATGCCTGCCGCCGCTCGTCGCCGCCGCGTGCGTTTCCGAGCGCGAGCGCTATGACATCCGCAGCACCGCCCGCACGCTGATCGAGGCGCTGCGCGCCAAGCACAAGGGCACGGGCGTCGAGGGCTTGGTGCAGGAATATTCTCTGTCGAGCCAGGAGGGCGTGGCGCTGATGTGCCTTGCGGAAGCCCTTCTGCGCATTCCCGACACGGACACGCGCGATGCGCTGATCCGCGACAAGATCGCCGAGGGCGACTGGACCTCCCATATCGGCGGTGGCAAGTCGATGTTCGTCAACGCCGCGACCTGGGGCCTCGTCGTCACCGGCAAGCTCACCTCGACCGTCAACGACCGCGGCCTTTCCGCGGCGCTGACGCGCCTCATCGCGCGCGCCGGCGAGCCGGTCATCCGCCGCGGCGTCGACATGGCGATGCGCATGATGGGCGAGCAGTTCGTCACCGGCGAGACGATCGAGGAGGCGCTGAAACGCTCCAGGCCGCTGGAAGCCCGCGGCTTCCGCTATTCCTACGACATGCTGGGCGAGGCCGCCACGACCGCGGCCGACGCCGAGCGCTACTACCGCGACTACGAAGCCGCCATCCACGCCATCGGCAAGGCCTCGGCCGGGCGCGGCATCTATGAAGGCCCCGGCATTTCCATCAAGCTCTCGGCATTGCATCCGCGCTATGTCCGCGCGCAGGCCGAACGCGTCATGAGCGAGCTTCTGCCGAAGGTGAAGGCGCTCGCGGCCATCGCCAAGAGCTACGACATCGGCCTCAACATCGACGCAGAGGAAGCCGACAGGCTGGAGCTTTCGCTCGACCTCCTCGAAAGCCTCGCCCTCGACGAGGACCTCAAGGGCTGGAACGGCCTCGGCTTCGTCGTGCAGGCCTACGGCAAGCGATGCCCCTTCGTGCTCGACTACATCATCGACCTTGCCCGTCGTGCCGGCCGGCGCATGATGGTGCGCCTCGTCAAGGGCGCCTATTGGGACGCCGAGATCAAGCGCGCCCAGCTCGACGGCCTCGAAGGCTTCCCGGTCTATACGCGCAAGATCTACACGGACGTCGCCTATGTCGCCTGCGCGCGCAAGCTGCTCGCCGCGACGGATGCCGTCTTCCCGCAGTTCGCCACGCATAATGCGCAGAGCCTCGCTACGATCTACCAGCTCGCCGGCCCGGATTTTGCCGTTGGCAAGTACGAGTTCCAGTGCCTGCACGGCATGGGCGAGCCGCTCTATGACGAAGTGGTTGGCAAGGACAAGCTCGACCGACCGTGCCGCATCTACGCCCCTGTCGGCACGCACGAGACGCTGCTGGCCTACCTCGTCCGCCGCCTCCTCGAAAACGGCGCCAACTCCTCCTTCGTCAACCGCATCTCCGACCCGAAGGTCTCGGTGGAATCGCTGATCGCCGATCCGGTCGACATCGTCGCCGCCATGCCGGTCGTCGGCGCGCAGCACGACCAGATCGCGCTTCCGGACGACCTCTTCGGCAAGGCTCGGAAAAACTCCGCGGGTCTCGATCTTTCCAATGAGACGGTGCTCGGCGAGCTTTCCTCCCGGCTTTCCGGCACCGCCGCCCGTGAATGGCACGCCGCACCGCTGCTTGCCGACGGCTCGGCCGAAGGCGAGACGAGCGACGTCCTCAATCCGGCCGACCACCGCGACACCGTCGGCCGCGTCACCGAGATCCGCGCCGAGGACGGCGAGCGTATCGTCGCCATGGCCGCCGAATACGGCGCGGCCTGGGCCGCCACTTCGCCCGCCGAGCGCGCTGCCTGCCTCGACCGGGCGGCCGACATCATGGAAGGCCGCATCGAGCCGCTGATGGGCATCATCATGCGCGAGGCCGGCAAGTCGGCGGCCAACGCCATCGGCGAAGTGCGCGAGGCGGTCGACTTCCTGCGCTACTATGCCGGACAGGCCCGCCGCACCCTCGGTCCCTCGCATCTGCCGCTCGGGCCCGTCGTCTGCATCAGCCCGTGGAACTTCCCGCTCGCCATCTTCACCGGACAGGTCGCCGCCGCACTCGTCGCCGGCAACAGCGTGCTGGCCAAGCCCGCGGAAGAAACGCCGATCATCGCCCATGAGAGCGTGAAGATCCTGCACGAGGCCGGCGTTCCGGTCGGCGCACTCCAGTTCGTGCCCGGCGCGGGCCGCGTCGGCGCCGCCCTCGTCGGCGCATCGAAGACGGCCGGCGTCATGTTCACCGGCTCGACGGAAGTCGCCCGCCTCATCCAGGCGCAGCTTGCAGAACGGCTCTCGGCCGGCGGCAAGCCGATCCCGCTGATCGCCGAAACGGGCGGGCAGAACGGCATGATCGTCGATTCCTCGGCACTCGCCGAACAGGTCGTCGGCGACGTCATCGCGTCGGCCTTCGACAGCGCCGGCCAGCGCTGCTCGGCGCTGCGCGTGCTGTGCCTGCAGGACGACGTCGCCGACCGCACGCTCGCCATGCTGAAGGGCGCGCTCAAGGAACTGACGCTCGGCCGCACGGACAGCCTCAACGTCGATATCGGTCCCGTCATCACGGCGGAAGCGCGCGACGGCATCAACCAGCATATCGAGCGCATGCGCGGCCTCGGCAACAAGGTCGAACAGCTCCCGCTCCCGGCCGGTACCGAGAACGGCACCTTCGTTGCGCCGACCATCATCGAGCTGAAGACTCTGCATGATCTGAAGCGCGAAGTCTTCGGCCCCGTGCTGCATGTCATACGCTTCCGCCGCGCCGATCTCGACAAGCTGATCGACGACATCAACGCCTCGGGCTACGGCCTCACCTTCGGCCTGCACACGCGCCTCGACGAGACGATCGCGCATGTCGTCAGCCGCATCAAGGTCGGCAATGTCTACGTCAACCGCAACATCATCGGCGCGGTCGTCGGCGTGCAGCCCTTCGGCGGGCGTGGTCTTTCCGGCACCGGCCCCAAAGCGGGCGGCCCGCTCTATATCGGCCGCCTCGTGCAGAAGGCCCCGGTGCCGCCGCAGCAGGATTCGGTGCATACCGATCCGGCGCTGCGCGATTTCATCACCTGGCTCGACCGCAAGGGCAAGGCCGCCGAAGGCGAGACCGCGCGCAGCTTCGCCAACCGCTCGGCGCTCGGCCTCGAACGGGAGCTCGCGGGCCCGGTCGGCGAACGCAACCTCTATGCGCTGCATCCGCGCGGCCGGGTCCTGCTCGTGCCGAAGACCGAAGCAGGCCTTCTGCGGCAGGTCGCCGCCGCACTCGCGACCGGCAACGAGATCGCCATCGACGACGTCGTTTCCCTGAAACCGGCGCTTTCGGATCTGCCGGCCTCCGTCGCCGCCCGTGTTTCCTGGTCGACGGATTGGGAAAAGAGCGGTCCCTTCGCCGGTGCGCTGGTCGAGGGCGATGCGGAGGACGTGCGCCGCATCAACCGCAAGATCGCGGCGCTCCCCGGTCCGCTCGTGCTGGTGCAGGCCGCCTCGAGCGAGGAACTGGAGAGCGACCCCGAAGCCTATTGCCTGAACTGGCTGCTGGAAGAGGTCTCGACCTCGATCAACACGGCGGCGGCCGGCGGCAATGCCAGCCTGATGGCCATCGGCT
>CBIMFD010000099.1:0-10995 GCA_966243085.1 uncultured Shinella sp. | reverse complement strand
GCCCCTGCCGAGGACGTACTGGAGGACACCACGACGCCGGAATGGCGTCAGCCCTGAGGCGTGATGTGCTTGCGGGCCGCGCGGCGCTGCAGGCCGAGGCGATGCTCGCGCAGGATGACGAAGATGCCGGCGATCACCACGATGACGGTGCCGATCAGCATGGCGCCCGTCGGCACGTCGCCGAACAGGAAATAGCCGATGACGAGGCCGAGCACGATCGAGGTATATTCAAACGGCGCGATGGTGGAGACGTCCGCATAGCGGTAGCTCGCCGTCAGGAGAAGCTGGGCGATGCCGCCGCAGAAGCCGGCGAGCGCAAGAAGGATCAGCGCCTGCCAGCTCAGTTCGCTCCAGCCGAAGGGCAGCGTGACGAGCGAGAAGACCGAGGCCGAGAGCGAGAAATAAAGGACGATCGTGTGGGTTCGCTCGGCCTGCACCAGCTTTCGCACCAGCACCATCGCGCAGGCCCCGAGCGTCGCCGAGGCGAGCACGGCAAGCGCGCCCATCGCTTCCACGGACCCGACGCCGCCGTCGCGAAAGAGTGTGAGGCGCGGCCAGGTGATGATGACGACGCCGGTCAGCCCCACCAGCACCGCCGACCAGCGATAGAGGCCGACGGTCTCCTGCAGGAACACAGCGGCGATGACGACGGCGATAAGCGGCATGGCATAGCCGATGGCGATCGCCTCCGGCAGCGGCAAGCGGGTGAGGCCATAGAAGCCGCAGCCCATGGCAAGGATGCCGACGAAGCCGCGCATGAGATGTCCGGTGAGATCGCGGGTGCGGAAGGCGTCGACGAGTTCGCCGCGACAGCCGAAATAGATGGCGATAGGCACGACGGCGAAGGCCGAGCGCAGGAAGGTGATCTGCCCCGCCGCCAGATCCTTGCCGGCCGCCTTGATGAGCGTGGACATGCACAGGAAGATCACCACCGAGGCGATCTTGAGGAGGATACCCCGCATGGGGTTCGGATACGGCGCGTCCATGCAAAACTCGTCACGCCATGGAATCCGCTGGTGTACGGGCCGTGGCGCCAGGCATCGGGAGGAGCCGCCGAAACGGCCCGCAGGATTTCAAGTCTAGCGGCATTGTCCGCCCGGTGGCATCAATTCTGCTGATGTTTCGCGGATATTTTTGATCGGACGGCGCGCTACCCGTTGAGCGCCGTCCAGATCTTCTGCGGCGTCGCCGGCATATCGATATGGATTAAGCCCTTCTCGCGGTAAAGCGCGTCGACGACGGCGTTCATGACGGCGGGACACGCCCCGATGGTGGCGGCCTCGCCCGCGCCTTTGATGCCGAGCGCATTGGTCGTCGAGGGCACGTTGCGCGTCTCGAAATGGAAGAAGGGCAGGAGATCGGCCCGCGGCATGCCGTAATCCATGAAGCTCGCCGTCAGGAGCTGGCCGTCCGGCGAATAGACCGCCTCCTCGGTAAGGCACTGGCCGATGCCCTGCACGATGCCGCCATGCACCTGGCCGAGCAGCAGGACCGGGTTCACCGTGAGGCCGAAATCGTCAACGACCTGGTAGTTGACGATCTCGATCATGCCGGTCTCCGGGTCGATCTCCACCTCCACCACATGGGTGCCGTTCGGATAGGTCGCCTCGTCCTGCACGAATTCGGCGACCGCGACGAGGTCGTCGCCGCTCTTTGCGGCGCGGGCGATGGCGGCATAGTCCAGCGCCTGGTCCGTGCCGACGACGCGCGCCTCGCCGGCCACGAGTTCGATGTCTTCCGCCGAGGCTTCCAGCTCGTCGCCGGCAATGCGCTTCATCTTCTGCGCCAAGTCCTCGCTCGCCGAAGCGACGGAAGCGCCGCCGAGGGGAATGGAGCGCGAGCCGCCCGTGCCGCCGCCCGTGGCAAGCTCCTTCGTGTCGCCCTGGCGCACGATGATGCGGTCGAAATCGATGCCGATCTTCTCGGCGATGAACTGGCTGTAGGCGGTAGCATGGCCCTGCCCGTTCGTCTGCGTGCCGATGAAGAGGGTGATCGTGCCGTCCTCGTTGAGGCGCATATGAGCGGGCTCGGAACCGGCGAAGGCGCACGCCTCCACATAGGTGGAAAGGCCGATGCCGCGGATGCGCCCGCGCGCCCTCGCCTCCGCCGCGCGGGCGGAAAAGTCCGCCCAGCCGGCGCGTTCCATGGCGAGCGTCATGTGGCCGTCGAACTCGCCGACGTCGTAGAGCCGCCCGCCGGCCGTGCGATAGGGGAACTGCTCCGGGCGGATGAAGTTGAGGCGCCGGAAGGCGTCCGGCGAGAGACCGACGTCGCGCGCGGCCGTATCGATCATCCGCTCGATGACATAGGCCGCCTCCGGCCGACCGGCACCGCGATAGGCGTCGACCGGCGTCGTGTTGGTGTAGAAGGCGCGGATATGCATGTCGAGCAGGGGAATGTCGTAGACGCCCGTCGCCATGATCGACGCCATGGTGGGGATCATCGGGCCGTATTGCGAAAGATAGGCGCCCATATTGGCATCCATGCGGATGCGCAGCGCCGTGATGCGGCCCTCCGCCGTCATCGCGACGGCGGCGTGGACGATGCTGTCACGGCCATGCGCGTCCGCAAGAAAATGCTCGCCGCGGCTCGCCACCCATTTCACCGGGCGGCCAAGGCGCTTCGCGGCTTCCAGTACCAGCGGATATTCGCGGTAGTTGAAGGCCTTGGTGCCAAAACCGCCACCGACATCGGGCGTCACGACGCGGATCTTTTCCGAATCGACATTGAAGACATGCCGCGCCAGCGAATTGCGCACGCCGTGCACGCCCTGCGAGCCGCATGTCAGCGTGAATTCCTCCGTTTCGGCGTCCCATTCGCCGAGCGCGGCGCGGGTTTCCATATAGTTGGAGACGAGGCGGTTGTTGACGACGGTGATCTCGGAGACCCGCTCGGCGGCGGCGAAGGCCATTTCCACGGCGGCCGCGTCGCCCGTCTGATGGCGGTAGACGAGATTGGAGCCGAGTTCCGGCCAGACCAGCGGCACGCCCTCCTCGCCGGCCTCGGCAAGCGAGACGTTCGCCTCCTCCATGTCCCAGTCGATCTCGACGAGTTCGGCCGCATCCTCGGCGGCCTCCTGACTGTCGGCGACGATGAAGGCGACCGCATCGCCGACATGGCGCACGCGCTCGCGACAGAGCACCGGCGTGCCCCGCAGGGCATGTTTCGTGCCGTCCGGCTGCGTGACCTGCGCAAGACAGGGCACGTCGCCGAGATTGGCGATGTCGGCCGCCGTCATCACGAGGTGCACGCCGGGCGCTGCCTCCGCCGCCTCCGTCGAGACGATGCGGAAGGTCGCCGCCGCGTGCGGTGAGCGCAGAACGAAGCCGCGCAATTCGCCCGGCCGCACAATATCGCCGGTATAGGCGCCCTCGCCCTTCAGGAGCGGCAGGTCCTCCTTGCGCAACGCGGAGGCGCCCACGCCGAATTTCGGTGTTATGGTGTTCATGACGGCGATGTCCTGAGATTGAAAGACGGGAGAGCCAAATCTAGTGCGGATCGACGCGTTGTCGACCCCTTCCCGTTCGTTCCCTTGTGGAACAAAGTTGTGATCACATCCTCGCTGGCAATGAGATGTTAAGCGAATAAGCATATCAATCGGTGGAACTTGGGGGCAATGGGTCCCGGCAAACGCCCGGTTGTATGAAAACGGGACAGGCCGGGGCAGCAAGAGACGGGACATTTCCATGCGGACAGAGAACGGCCGGATCATCCATCTGGCAGATTATCGCCAGACTGACTTCGTTCTCGAACGCGTCGACCTGACCTTCGAACTCGACCCGACCGAAACGAAGGTCGAGGCGCGGCTGATCTTCCATCGCCGCGAAGGCGCCGATCCTGCCGCCCAGCTCGTCCTCGACGGCGACGAGCTGGTGATGACGAGCCTGCTCTTCGACCAGATGGAGATGGACAAGGCGCGCTACGACGCCACGCCCGAGAGCCTGACGGTCCGAGACCTGCCGGCAAGCGAGCCCTTCGAGATCACCATCACCACGATGATCAACCCGGAGGCCAACACCCAGTTGATGGGCCTCTACCGCACGAACGGCGTCTACTGCACCCAGTGCGAGGCCGAAGGCTTCCGCCGCATCACCTATTTCCCCGACCGCCCGGACGTGCTCGCCGTCTACACGGTGAACATCATCGCCGACAAGGCGAGCTGCCCGCTGCTTCTTTCCAACGGCAATTTCCTCGGCGGCGCCGGCTATGGCGAAGGCAAGCACTTCGCCGCCTGGTTCGACCCGCACCCCAAGCCCTCCTATCTTTTCGCGCTGGTCGCCGGCGACCTCGGCGTGGTGGAAGACACGTTCGTCACCATGTCCGGCCGCGAAGTGGCGCTGAAGATCTATGTCGAGCACGGCAAGGAGCCGCGCGCGGCCTATGCCATGGACGCGCTGAAGCGCTCCATGAAATGGGACGAGGAGGTGTTCGGCCGCGAATACGACCTCGACATCTTCATGATCGTCGCCGTCTCCGACTTCAACATGGGCGCCATGGAGAACAAGGGGCTCAACGTCTTCAACGACAAATACGTGCTGGCCGACCCGGAAATCGCCACCGACCAGGACTATGCGAATATCGAGGCGATCATCGCCCACGAATATTTCCACAACTGGACCGGCAACCGCGTGACCTGCCGCGACTGGTTCCAGCTCTGCCTCAAGGAAGGCCTGACGGTCTACCGCGACCACGAATTCTCCGCCGACCAGCGCTCGCGCGCCGTCAAGCGCATCGCCGAGGTGCGGCACCTGAAATCCGAACAGTTCCCGGAGGATGCAGGCCCCCTCGCCCACCCGGTGCGCCCGACGAAATACCGCGAGATCAACAACTTCTACACGACGACCGTCTACGAGAAGGGCTCCGAGGTCACGCGCATGATCGCGACCATCCTCGGCAGGGACGGCTTCAAGAAGGGCATGGACCTCTATTTCGAGCGTCACGACGGCGATGCCGCGACGATCGAGGATTTCGTGAAATGCTTCGAGGACGCCAACGGCGTCGACCTCGCCCAGTTCTCGCTCTGGTACAACCAGGCCGGCACGCCGCTCGTCAGCGTCTCCTCGGCCTATGACCAGGGCAAGGGCGAATTCACGCTCTCGCTGGAGCAGATGATCCCGCCGACGCCCGGTCAGAGCACCAAGGAACCGATGCACATTCCGTTGCGCTTCGGCCTGCTTCTCGCCGACGGCTCGGAAGCCACCCCAGCCGCCGTCAGCGGCGCGGAGGTGACCGGCGACGTGCTGCACCTCAAGCAGCGCCGCCAGAGCGTCACCTTCTCCGGCATCGCCGCGCGCCCGGTCATCTCGCTCAACCGAGGCTTTTCCGCGCCGATCAACCTGCATTTCGAGCAGGCTGCCGCGGACCTCGCCCATATCGCGCGGCATGACGGCGACCTCTTCGCCCGCTGGCAGGCGCTGAACGACCTTGCGCTTCCGACCCTCGTCGATGCCGCCCGCAAGGCGCGCGCCGGCGAGCCGGTGGAAACGAGCGGCGTGCTGGCCGATACGCTGATCGCGATTGCCGCCGACGAGAGCCTGGAACCGGCATTCCGCGCGCAGGCTCTTGCCCTCCCCTCCGAATCCGACATCGCCCGCGAGCTCGGCAGCAATAACGACCCCGACGCCATCCGCACCGGGCGCGAGGCCGTGCTCGCCTTCGTGGCGAACCGCGACCCCGCCGTCTTCGCCGCTCTATTTTCGGGCCACCGCACCGAAGGCGCGTTCACGCCGGATGCTTCGGGCGCCGGCCACCGGGCGCTGCGCAATGCGGCGCTCGCCTACCTCGCCGTCTCGGACGGTACGCCAGCCCGCGCGGCCGAAGCCTTCGCCAGCGCCGACAACATGACGGACCTCAGCGCCGCGCTGACGGTGCTCGCCCACCGCTTCCCGGATGCGCCGGAAACGGCAGAGGCGCTGGAGGCCTTCCGCGCGCGCTTTGCCGACAATGCGCTGGTCATCGACAAGTGGTTCTCCATCCAGTCGACCATTCCGGGCGACGGTGCGCTGGAGCGCGTCAAGGCACTGATGGAAAGCCCGCTCTTCAACAAGGCGAATCCGAACCGCGTGCGCGCGCTCGTCGGCACCTTCGCCTTCTCCAACCCGACCGGCTTCAACCGGGCGGACGGCGCGGGCTACCGGTTCCTTGCCGACCAGATCCTCGAGATCGACCCGAAGAACCCGCAGCTCGCCGCCCGCATCCTCACCTCCATGCACTCCTGGCGGGCGCTGGAAGAGGTGCGTTCCGACCACGCCCGCAACGCGCTGCGCGCCATCGCTGCGGGCGAGAAGCTCTCCTCCGACGTGTCGGACATCGTGGAGCGCATGCTGAAGGCGTAAGCTGTCGGCTCACTTGTCCGGCGGGCAGACGCGGATGCGGTGGCCGTCGGGATCGAGCGCGACGAAGGTGCGGCCGAAGACGGCTGTAAACGGCGCCTGCTCGATCGTCACGCCCGCCGCGCGCCACTCGTCATGCAGCCGGTCGATTTCCGCCTCGTCGTCGACGACGACGGCGATCTCGCCGCGGTGGCCCGTGCCGCCCGAGACGAATTCGGGAGAACTGGTCGACCACAGACCGAGGCCGAGGCCGTTGCCGAACTGGAAGGAAACGAAGCCAGGCGACAGCACCTGCGGCGCGGTGCCGAAGATCGTTTCGTAGAACCGGCCGCTTGCGGGAGCGTTCTCGACATAGAGGATCATGAGATTGGGGGAGATCATCGGGTCTTCCTTTCGTGTTGACGGGATGATCCTAGTCGACACCGCTGCCAGAAATTGGCAGTATCCTGTCATGGCCCGATCCGAACGACTGCTCGCCCTCCTCCAGGTCCTGCGCCGCCACCGCCGGCCCGTCAGCGGCGCGACGCTCGTCGCCGAGCTCGGCGTCAGCATCCGCACGCTCTACCGCGACATCGCCACGCTTCAGGCGCAGGGCGCCGACATCGAGGGGGAGCCGGGCGTCGGCTATGTACTGCGCCCCGGCTTCATGCTGCCGCCGCTGATGTTCTCGCAAGGCGAGCTGGAGGCCCTGATGCTCGGCTTCCGCTGGGTGCAGAAATTTGCCGACGCGCCCGTGACCGAGGCGGCGACGGATGCGCTCGCCAAGATTTCCGCGGTGCTGCCGGCCGAGCTTCGCGAGGAGCTGGAGAACACGGCGCTGCTGGTCGGCCCGCGCCGGATCGTCGACAGCGAGACCGTCGATCTTGCGCTGCTTCGCGCAGCGATCCGCCGCGAGCGCAAGCTGCGCCTTTCCTATGCCGACGCGGCGGGCGCCGTCACCGAGCGCGTCGTCTGGCCCGTCGCGCTCGGCTATTTCGAGGACACGCGCATCCTCGTCGCCTGGTGCGAATGGCGGCAGGCCTATCGTCATTTCCGCACCGACCGGATGCTGGGCCTGGCGCTTCTCGAAACGCGCCCGCCACGCCGGCGCGCGGCCCTGCTGAAGGAATGGCGCGAGAGCGAACCCGGCCCACGCCGGCCGGCCCCATCCCCGCCGGATGCAATTTCCCAACCATAAGAATTGGTTAAAAGTCGGTTACCTTTTCCTCTGGACAAGCCGAATCACAATTGATTCATTAGGGTAGATTCGGGCGAGCGGCGCGCCGAATCACGAGAGGATACAAGGTTGATGGCGATGGCGGACGCGCAACGAGGACGCGCAGCCGGCGGGTGGACTCGTCTCAGATTTCCGGGAATGGCGGCCTGGGAAGATGAATTGACGGGACAGGCGAAGATCTTCGCCGGACCTGCCGCACGGCACCTGGCACGGGCGGAGCCCGTGCTGAAACGGTCGATACCGGTCCTGATCGTCGCTTTCCTGTTCGTCGTGGCCGTCTCGCGGATGGCCGGCATCATCGTCGAGCACGACCGGATGGACACGGGCGTCAAGCATGCGACCTCGCTGACGGCGATGGCCGTGGGCGCGGTGTTCTCCGGTCCGCTGGCCGAAAGCCTCGCCGCCTCCGACCGCATGGCCGTAGAGGCCGCGCTTTCCGTTCACCTGCCGCAGGATCGCCTGCAGCCGGGCGGCATCGTGCTCTTCGTCACGGAGAACGGCCGGGTCTTCGGCGCCTCGCTGGCGGCGGCGCGCTATGTCGGCCAGTCGCTCGCGCGCTTCTCGCCGGAACTGGCGGCCAGCCAGTATTTCGGCCCGCAGGCCGGCGTCTTCCGCACCGGCATCGATGGCAGCGACTATTATGCCGCGCTCGTGGAAATGCCGCGGAAGGGCGGCTTCATCGTCGTCGCCAACCCGATCGGCCAGATCGCCGTGTTCTGGCGCGACGAGGTGGCGCTGAACGTCACGCTCTTCGCCGGCATTTCGGCCATCCTGCTCGTCATCCTCTATGCCTATTACATTCAGGCCAAGCGCGCCCGCGATGCCGATGCGATCTTCGCGGAATCGAACCTGCGCGTGGAAACGGCGCTCGCCCGCGGGCGCTGCGGCCTCTGGGATTTCGACCTTGCGAGCCGCAGGCTGTTCTGGTCGCGCTCGATGTATGAAATGCTCGGCATGCCGCCGCGCGACAGCGTGCTCTCCTTCGGCGACGCGGCGCGCCTGATGCATCCCGACGACGACGGCATCTATCAGGTCGCCCGTTCCGTCGCCCGGGGCGAGGCCAGGCAGGTCGAGCAGGTCTTCCGGATGCGCCACGCCGACGGCCACTATGTCTGGCTGCGCGCCCGCGCCCAGGTCATCCGCATGGCGTCGGGCCGCATGCACATCATCGGCATCGCCATGGACGTGACCGAGCAGCACCGGCTCGCCCAGCGCTACCAGGAGGCCGACCAGCGCCTCGCCGACGCCATCGAATGCACGTCCGAGGCCTTCGTGCTGTGGGACAAGAACGACCGGCTCGTCATGTGCAACGCGCATTACCAGCAGGCCTACGGCCTTCCCGACGAGGTGCTCGTGCCCGGCACGGAGCGCGCGACGGTCCACGCCGCCGCCGCCCGCCCGGTCATCGAGCGGCGCATCGCGGATGCCGACGGCACCGGTATTTCGCAGACGACGGAAGTGCAGCTTGCCGACGAGCGCTGGCTGCAGATCAACGAGCGGCGCACCCGCGACGGCGGCCTCGTCTCCGTCGGCACCGACATCACCATGATGAAGCGGCATCAGGTGCGGCTACGGGAATCCGAGCGGCGCCTCATGGCGACCATCGGCGACCTTTCCGCCTCCCGCGCCAAGCTGGAGCGCCAGAAGGCCGAGCTTTCGCTCGCCAACGCCAACTACCAGGCGGAGAAGGAGCGCGCCGAGGCGGCCAACCGCGCCAAGTCGGAATTCCTCGCCAACATGTCGCACGAGCTGCGCACGCCGCTCAACGCCATCCTCGGCTTCTCCGAGATCCTGCAGAACCAGATGTTCGGCCCGATCGGCTCGGACAAGTACCGCGAATATTCCCGCGACATCCACGAGAGCGGCAAGCACCTGCTCAACGTCATCAGCGACATCCTCGACATGTCGAAGATCGAGGCCGGGCACATGCGGCTGAGCTGCGAGACGGTGGACCTTGCCCCGCTGATCGAGGAGACGATGCGCCTCACCATGCTCCAGGCGGAGAAGAAGGAGATCGACGTGCGACAGACCTGCCCGTCCCATCTCCTCACCGTCGCGGACCGGCGGGCGATGAAGCAGATCCTCCTCAATCTCCTCTCCAACGCCATGAAGTTCACCAATCCGGGCGGCAGGGTCGAGGTGCGCGCACGCCGCGTCGCAGGCGCCGTCACCCTGACGATCGCCGATACCGGCATCGGCATTCCGAAATCCGCCCTCCAGAAGATCGGCCAGCCCTTCGAGCAGGTGCAGAGCCAGTATGCCAAGAGCAAGGGCGGCTCCGGCCTCGGCCTTGCCATCTCCCGCTCGCTTGCCCACCTCCACGGCGGCGCCATGCGCATCCACTCCGTCGAGGGCAAGGGCACGATCATCTCCGTGCGCATCCCCGACCGCGAGCGGCTGGCGGCGCTCCATTTAGCGGCGGCGTAAGGGGGCGCTGCCCCTCATCCGGCCTGCCGGCCACCTTCTCCCCGCAAGCGGGGCGAAGGGGACATGCCGGACTGGTTTCCTCAAAAACTATCCGTTCGTGGGGCAAGTCCCCTCTCCCCGCTTGCGGGGAGAGGGTTAGGGTGAGGGGCGAGGAGCACCTGCTCCATGCACGCGCGCCTACCCCTTCACCACCCCTTGGAAAATCTTCCGCACCGCCTTGGAAATCCGCCGCAGCTCCGCCTCCAGCGTGCGCAGGTCCGGGCAGTCGCCGGCCCGGCAGACGAGGTCGATGAGGCCGGCGGGGGCTTCCTTCGGGTCGAAGCCGCCGTCGACGCACAGGCGGACGATCTGCGATATCTCCGTATACAGCGACAGCGCCTTCTGCGCGGTATCGAGGTCGTTTTCGTCCATCATCGCCGCGCCGAGGATGGCCAAAGCCTCGCCCGTCGGCAGCGCCTTCTCCGGCTGCGGCGCGCCGCGGGCGGGCGCGACCAGCGCGAGGAACTGGGCGATGAACTCGATGTCGATCACCCCGCCGGCTATGAGCTTTAAATCCCAGATGTCCTTCGGCGGCTTCTCCTCGTCGATGAGGGCGCGCATCTCCGCGACGTCTTTCGCGATCTTCGCCGTATCGCGCTTGCGGGCGAGCACGGCGCGGAAGATCGCCTCCGCCTCGGCGATCAGGCTCTCGTCGCCGGTGAGGAGCCGCGCGCGCGTCAGCGCCATGTGCTCCCAGGTCCAGGCCTCCTCCGCCTGGTATTTCGCAAAAGAGGTGATGCGGGTGGCGACGGGGCCCTTGTTGCCCGAGGGGCGCAGCCGCATGTCCACCTCGTAAAGGACGCCCTCGGCCGTCGGCGCGGAGAGCGCCGCGATCAGCCGCTGGGTGATGCGGGTGAAATACCGGATGTTGTCGAGCGGCTTGGGACCATCGGATTCGAAGACGTCGTTGTCGTGGTCGTAGAGGAGGATGAGGTCGATGTCGGAGCCGGCGGTCAGCTCGAAGCTGCCGAGCTTGCCCAT
>CBIMFD010000098.1:0-11053 GCA_966243085.1 uncultured Shinella sp. | reverse complement strand
ACGGCGGCCGCATTGGCGGCAAGCGCTGCGGAGATCACCTCGCGGTCGTAGCCGAGGTCATCGAGCCGGCGCGCAAAGAGGGCCCGCTCGATGAACGTCAGGTTTGCGCGGGCGGAATTCTCCTGCCCCTGGGCAATGACATGGGTACGGTCGTCGATCGTCTTGACGACAGCCTTGACTTTGCGGCCGAGTTCGCGCGCGGCCCGAAGGCGGCGATGGCCGAAGACCACCTGGTAGCGCCCGGCAAGGCTCGCATGGGGACGCACGAGAATGGGAGTATCCTGGCCGCGGCTGCGGATCGCCTCGACGAGCTCGCGAAAATCGTCATTGTCCTGCGCCAGGCGGTCCTGCACAAAGGAATCGTCGATGAGATCAGGATCGAACTCGACGACCGCCTCCCCCTCGAGGAAGCGGTCGGCCTGCCTGGCGAGCTCGTCCAGCGAGCGGACGAGCGACTTGCCAGCCCCGCGCATCGGATAGGACGGGGGGCTCGCCGTGTCGTCCGTCAGAGTGGCCAAGCCCTCAAGAAGATTCTTCCGCGCCATTCCTTCATTCTCCGATAGGCTTCAGCCTATTGTTTTTCCATTATTAAACGCCGTTTTTGTCAGCCGACAAATCAACGTCCCCATGCCCGGTGGATAAGATCGGCGATTTCACCGTTCACCGAGTCCAGCGATTCCAGCGCCCGGTCGTAGGTCGCGCGGTTCATCGACGCGCGTTCGACCTCGTACAGAGTCTGCTTGGTGATGCCGGCATCCGAAACGGCCGTCGACTTCACCATCTGGTTCTTCAGCATGAATTCGTGGAACATGGTCGACATGAACCCGACCATCTGCGCCTGCGGCACGTCGGTCGGCTCGTAGCGCGTGATGAGGTAGCGATACCAGGAAAGATTGACCTCCGCACCCGCAGAGCGGATCGGCTTGAGGATGCCGCCGAGCATGAGCAGGAACTGGCCCATGGACATGACGTCCAGCATCTGCGGATGGATCGTGATGAGAACGCTCGTTGCGGCCGTCAGCGCAGTCAGCGTCAGGTAGCCGAGCTGCGGCGGGCAGTCGATCACCACCACGTCATAACGGTCGTCCACGTCGGCAAGCGCCCGCGAGATGCGGGTGAAGAAGGTGCGCCCCTCGTTGGACGACTTGTCGGCCATAGCGAGCGGGGTATCGTATTCGTATTCCTGAAGGTCGAGATTGGCCGGAACGATATCCAGCCCGGGAAAGTTCGTCGGCCGAATGATCTCGGCAAGCGGCTTGCGCTCGCCGTCGTAGCGGATGGCGTCGTAGATCGAGGCGACCTGGTCCAGCTCCGGCTGGAAGCCGTGCAGGGAGGAGAGGGACGCCTGCGGGTCGAGATCGACGGCAAGCACCCGATGCCCTGTAAGAGCAAGATATTGCGCGAGATGCGCAGCGGTCGTCGTCTTGCCGGAACCACCCTTGAAATTGACGACGGCGACGACCTGCAGCTTCTCGCTGTTGCGCCTGTGCGGCACATACATGCGGCTTTCAGAGCGGCCATGCGCATCGAGATACTGGCGCAGTTCCAGCATCTGCTCGGCGGTGTAGGACCGGCGGCCGGAGGAGGAGGTCTGCGGGGAGGGACCCTTGCCGTCGAGATGCAGCTTCTTCAGCGTGCTCTGCGACACCCCGACATAGGCGGCGACCTCCGCCAGCGAAAACGACCGCAGGGTCTTCCTTGCATTCGGCGGGAACCGCTGCACGCTGAGCAGATGCAGCTTCTTCGAGATCAGATCGCCCTGTTCGAGGATCTGGTCTTCGAAGTTCATCGGAGCATGCAGCGAAGCGCTCGGATTAGCGTTCATGAACGGTCATTCTCTCAGATAACGATTTTCGGCCGTAAAGAGCCCAATAAGCGTGATTATGAGCGATTCTCTAGGGGGGGCAAGTGGTTTAGATAAAGGCATCCACCGGTCTTTGCCGCGCCCTCCTCCCGGCGAGCGCTAATGCCTTGCCGATACATTCCTTTCCGCGGCAAAAGACGACGCAGCGGAGGGGCTGGAGGCGGGGCATCTCCGCTCTTTTCGACGGCTCGAAAAGGCAGAAGGCGCGGACGATCTCCCGAATCGCCGCCGCCCGCTACGGATGATCTCCCTGCCGGAGACGAAAGCAAGGCCGGCTCGCCTGAAAATCGGAAGGGCTTGCGCTTTATCGCAAGGTCGTGTGCGATGGGAACGGAGACATTACAACGGGCGCGCGCCATGCCTCTTCAGAACCGTGTGACACCGTTCGGAGACCTCCTTGCCATAGAGCAGCGGGGGCTCTTCACCGGCAATCGCGGCATTATCCATGATCCGGCGACGAAGACGCTTCTTTCCCGCCGCTGGACGAGCATGGCCTGGATCGTCTGCACCTGCGAGTACAAGGGAAAGCGGCGCACGGTAATGGGCGGGCGGAGCTGGACGGAACTGTTCTTCCTCGACGAAGCCGTCGCGCTTGCGGCGGGTCACCGCCCCTGCTTCTTCTGCCGCAGGGAAGAAGCGGAGCGGTTCCGAGCCTGCTGGGCGGCCGGAAGCGAGGAGGCTCCGCCGCGTGCAAATGAGATGGATGCCATCCTTCACCGAGAACGCCTTGAGGGCGGCCGCAAGCGCCTGCACCCCATTCCTGCCCCGCTTGCGGCGCTTCCGGACGGCACGGTGGTCTGTGTCGGTGAGGAAGCCTTCACGCTCCGCGCCGGCCTCGCCCATCGCTGGACGCAGGAAGGTTACGCGCCGGCACAGCGCCTTCAGAAAGCCGATTGGCTGGTCACGCCGCCATCGACGCTGCGCGTGCTCCAGGCGGGCTATCGGCTCGTCCTGCATCCATCCATCGCGTGATCGCAAGCTCCCGAAATTGGCACGCCGGCGTCTTACCCCGGGGAGGGGAGGGAGATCAGATCTGCCGCAGCCTCAGGAAGCGGCCGCCGGCGCAGCGTCCAGCGCCTTCTGCCGATCGGCATAGATGCGGGCAAGCCATGCGCAGACCATGAGCTGGATCTGGTGGAAGAGCATCAGCGGCAGCACGATCACGCCGATCGGCTGCCCGGCGAAGATCACGCTCGCCATCGGCACGCCGCTCGCAAGGCTCTTCTTCGAGCCGCAGAAGACTGCGGTAATGCAATCCTCCCGGCTGAAACCGAGAAGACGTCCGCCGATGCTCGTAATGACCAGAACCGCGGCCAGCAGCAGGCAATCGACAAGGACGATCAGCGCAAGATCCTGCACCGCGAGCCGATGCCAGATGCCCTCCGTGACAGCCTCGGAGAAGGCGAGATAGACGACCATGAGGATGGAGCCCCGGTCGAAGGGCATCAGCAGCTTCTTGCGGGCGCGCACCCAGTTTCCGATGGACGGCTGGAGCGCCTGCCCGAGCACGAACGGCAGGAAGAGCTGCAGCATGATCTTCCAGATCATGTCGAACGAGACGCCCGCCTGTCCGCCCGTCGAGAAAAGGAGCGCCATGAGCGCCGGCGTCAAGAAGATACCGAGGATATTTGAGGTCGAGGCGGCGCAGATCGCCGCCGGCACGTTGCCGCCCGCAATGGAGGTGAAGGCGATGGACGACTGCACCGTCGACGGCAGAACGCACAGGAAGAGAAGTCCCATATAGACCGGCTGGTCGATGAGCCAGGGCGAGAACACGCCGAGCCCAAGACCAAGCAGGGGAAAAAGGCCGAACGTCGCCACGAGAATGAATATCTGGAGGCGCCAGTGCAGCACGCCCGCGATCACCACTTCGGTGGATAGCCGCGCGCCGTGCAGGAAGAAGAGGAGGGCGATCGCGAGGTTTGTGGCGGTGCCGAACCATTCCGCCGGTAGGCCGGAAATCGGCAGCAGCGAAGCGAGAAGCACGGTTCCGAGAAGGAGGAGGGTGAAAGTATCGGGCAGAAGGCGTTTCATGGAACTCGATCGAAGGTCTCGACAGGGTTCGCAAACTAGCTATCCTGTTTCGCGATGCAAACGATAACACTTATCGAGAAACGCGATATGCTTGATCTCGTGCAGTTGCGCAGCTTCATCATGGTGGCGCAGACGAAAAGCTTCACCCTCTCGGCGGAGCGACTCAATCTTGGCCAGTCGACCGTCAGCCAGCACATACAGCGACTCGAGCGCGCCCTCGGGCGCAGGCTCATCGATCGCGACACCCATGCCGTCCGGCTGACGGTGGACGGCGAGGAACTGCTGCCCCATGCCCGCCAACTGCTCTCGCTGGAACGGCAGGCCGTCGCGCAGTTTGAAGGGGAGGGACCTCGCGGCACCTTCCGGCTTGGCATTTCGGAAGACCTCGTCAGCGGGCAGTTGCCGGGGCTTCTCGAGGATTTCATCACCGACTGTCCCTCCGTGGACCTCCAGCTCTCCGTGGCGCTCTCCAAGACGCTGGCCGGGATGCAGGATCGCGGCGAACTGGACCTCGTCATGGCCAAGCGCCGCATCGGCGAACAGCGCGGTCAGGCGATCGTCCGCGAGCCGCTCGTCTGGCTTGCGAGCGATCCGGAAGCCATGCTCGCCAAACCGGCGCTGCCGCTGATCGTCTTTCCACCGCCAAGCCTCACCCGCCTCCTGCTGATGGAAGCGCTGGAGCGCAGCGGAACGCCGTGGCGCATCGTCTGCTCCTGCCAGAGCCTGAGCGGCCTCACCGCGGCGGCGCGCGCGGGCATAGGCGTCCTTGTCCAGCCGCGCAGCCTCGCCCCGGCTGGCCTTCGCGAAATCCCTCCGCCGGCCCTGCCGCCGCTGGAGGACGTGGAATTCGTCCTCGTCACCGCACTTTCGGCGAACCAAGCCACCGTCTCGGCCTTCGCCCGCAAGGTGCGCGAGCGCTTCGGCAAGGGCTTTGCCGGCGTGACGCGATCTTGACATGCATCAAGGGTGCCGGGCGTCATGCGCGCTAAACCCGCACCGTCCTTCCCGGCTGAGCCGGAAAAAGGAAATGCCGCGCGATCCTGCGACCGCGCGGCGCTTCAATAACCGGACCGGATTGTTTCAGAGCAGGCCGGCAGCCGTCATCAGTTCCACGACCTTCTTGCTGTCGAGCGTCGAGGCCTCGACCTTCGGCGCGTCGAGATCCTTCAACGGCACCAGCTTGGGGTTGGAATCGCCGGCAATGGCATATTCAAAGGAATCGCCGTCCCTGAGGATGGATTGCCCGCCCTTGCCGGTGACCCACTTAAGGAATGCCTGCGCTTCCTTCGGATGCTTGCTGCTTTTGAGCACCGCGCCGCCCGAAATGCTGACGAAGGCGCCCGGATCCTGGTTCTTGAAATAGTGCAGCGCGACGTTGTTGCTGTTCTCGCCGGTCTTCGCCTGATCGCCGAACCAGTAGTAGTGATAGATCACCGCGCCCTCGATCTCGCCGGCATTGACCGCCTTCATGGCGACGCTGTTGCCCTTGTAGGGCGTCGCGCCCTCCTTCAGCGCCGCAAGCCAGGACGCCGTCGTCTCCTCGCCCTTGAGCTGGAGCAGGGCGCCGACGATCGCCTGGAAATCAGCCCCGGCAGGCGCAGCGCCCCAGCGGCCCTTCCAGACGGGGTCGGCAAGATCGAGCAAGGACTTCGGCAGCTTGTCCTGCGTCAGCTTCGTCTTGTCATAGGCAAAGACCGTCGAGCGTGCGGCAATGCCCGTCCACATGCCATCGGCCGGGCGGTATTCGGCCGGAACCTGATCGAGCGTTTCCTCGTCGACCGGCGCGAAGCGGCCGGCCTGATCGAGCAGGGCCATCGCCGGGGAATTTTCTGTCAGGAAGACGTCGGCGGGCGTCAGGTCCCCTTCCTGAAGGAGGAGGTTGGCAAATTGCATGTCGCTTCCCTTGCGCACCGTGACCTTGATGCCCGTCTCCTTGGTGAACGCCTCGATCCAGGCATTGCCGAGTCCTTCGTGTTGGGCGTTGTAGACGACGATCCCCTCGGAATCCTGCGCCCTGGCGCCCGGGGCCGCCATCACGAACAACGACAGCGCCGCGAGCGCCGTCCGGACCGATTTGCTCATACTCTTCTCCTTGGATGCCGGCATCCCTCGCCGGTGCCGCGAGATACTGGCATAGAAACCTGCATATTGAAGTCAACTTTTTGCGAGACCATCTCCAGCACGCTGTCTTCAGTCCGCACGAGCCCGCGACATCACAAACCATTGCGTTTTTGTCAAGAAATCCGTAGGGCAGGGGACCGGCGCTGCAAAAGGCGGCAGTCGGTCTCTTTCTCAGGCGTAAAGGCATGGGCCTGTTGCAGGATAACATGGCAGAGGCACTCGATACGGCATGGCCGGCTGTGCGCAAGCGGCAGGGCGCCCGCGTCCCGCATGCGCCCATGGTCGTCCTTGCCGCGCTGGTGGCGCTCTTCAGCCTCGTTCCGCTCGGCTTCATCGGCTGGGTGACCTATGATGTCGGCTGGGAGACGGTCAAAACCCTCGTCTTTCGTCCGCGCGTCGGCGAACTCGTGCTCAACACGATCTATCTCGAGCTGATCGCCATACCAGTCTCCATTGCTGTCGCAGTCGCCATGGCCTGGCTGACGGAGCGTTCCGATATTCCCTTCGCCCGGCTCTGGGCCTGGCTGGCCGTGACGCCGCTCGCCGTGCCCGCCTTCGTGCACAGCTACGCCTGGGTCAGCGTGGTCCCGAGCATGCACGGGCTGGCCAGCGGCGTCTTCGTCGCTGTCCTTGCGTATTTCCCTTTCCTCTATCTGCCGGTCGCCGCCACGCTCCGGCGCCTCGATCCCGCGGTGGAGGATGCCGCCGCGTCGCTCGGCCTTGCGCCACCTGCCGTATTCTTCCGCGTGGTGCTGCCGCAACTGCGCATCCCCGTCTGCGGCGGCTCGCTGCTGATCGCCCTGCACCTTCTTTCGGAATACGGCCTGTTTTCGATGATCCGCTTCGACACGCTGGCAACGGCCATCGTCGATCAGTTCCAGTCCTCCTACAACAGTCCGGCCGCCAACATGATCGGCGGCGTGCTGGTCGCCTGTTGCCTCTTCCTTCTGGCGCTCGAAGTGCTGTTGCGCGGCAACGAGCGCTATGCGCGCGTCGGCTCCGGTGCTGCGCGTCCGGGCAACAGGCAGCGTCTCGGGCACCTTCGCCTGCCCGCCATGCTGTTTCCCGCGATCATGGCGGCGCTGACGCTCGGCGTGCCGCTGATCACGCTCGGCCGCTGGCTCTGGCTCGGCGGCCTCGGCATATGGGATGGCGCGGTGACGGCCGCGATGGTGCAGACCATCGCCCTCGCGCTTGCCGGCGGGGTGCTCGCGACCGTTACCGCCGTACCGATGGCCTGGCTCTCGGTACGTGCGCCGGGGCGGTTGCAAAGGGTGCTCGAGGCCTGCCACTATTATGTCGGCTCGCTCCCCGGCGTCGTGGTGGCGCTGGCGCTTGTGTCGATCACCGTGCGCTTCCTGCTGCCGCTCTACCAGACCTTCGCCATGCTGCTGGCCGGCTATATCCTCCTGTTTCTGCCGCGTGCGCTCGTCGGCCTTCGCGCCAGCATCGCGCAGGCGCCCGTCGAACTGGAGCGCGCCGCGATGGCGCTCGGGCGCACCCCGGGACAGGCGATGCGGCAGATCACGCTGCGGCTTGCCGCGCCCGGCGCCGCTGCGGGCGTGGCGCTGGTGGCGCTCGGCATCACCAACGAACTGACCGCGACGCTGATGCTCGCGCCGAACGGCGTGGAGACGCTTGCCACCCGCTTCTGGTCGCTGACCAGCGAGATCGATTACGTCGCCGCCGCGCCCTATGCAGTGATGATGGTCGTCCTGTCCCTGCCGCTCACCCTTCTTCTCCATGCCCAATCGAAACGGACGGCCGGCCAATGACGCTGCTCGACCTCGAACACATCTCGAAGCGGTACGGAACGGTGCAGGCGCTCGATGGCGTCAGTCTGGCCGTGCATGCGGGCGGCCGCGCGGCGGTGGTCGGCCCCTCCGGCTCGGGCAAGACGACGCTGCTGCGCATCATCGCCGGCTTCGAGTTCCCCGACAGCGGCCGCGTGCGCTTCGACGGTGCGCTGCTGGCCGATGGCCCGGCAGGCGCGCCGGCACACAAGCGCGGCATTGGCATCGTCTCGCAGGATGGCGCGCTGTTTCCTCACCTCAGCGTCGCCGACAACATCGCCTTCGGCTTCGAGCGCGGCGCGGCCGACCGCGAGCAGCGCGTTGCCGATCTCCTCGAAATGGTGGAACTGGAAGGTTTCATGGCCACGCGCCGCCCGCACCAGCTTTCCGGCGGACAACAGCAGCGCGTGGCGCTGGCCCGCGCGCTCGGCCGGCGGCCGCGCCTGATGCTGCTGGACGAGCCCTTCTCGGCGCTCGACACGGGCCTCAGGGAAAACATGCGCAAGGCCGTCTCGCGCGTGCTCCAGACCGCCGGCATCACCGCCATCCTCGTGACCCACGACCAATCCGAGGCGCTCTCCTTCGCCGACCAGGTGGCGGTGCTGCGCGAGGGCCGGCTGATCCAGGCGGGTTCGCCACAGACGCTTTACCGGCATCCGCGGGATCGTGAGACGGCGCTCTTCCTCGGCGATGCCGTCTTATTGCCAGCCTTTATCCGCGACGGCATCGCCGATTGCGCGCTGGGACGGGTGGAGGTCGAGGGAGACCATGCCGGCAAGGCGGAAATCATGCTCAGGCCCGAGCAGATCCGGGTCGTCGCCGACAGCGCCTCGCCGAAGAACGGCGGGCGAGTGATCGACGTGCAGTTCGGCGGAGCCGTCTGCACGGTGGCGGTGGCGCTCGCCGACGTCGCCCTCCCGCCGATCCTGATCAAGACGTCCAGCGTCGCCCTGCCGGCGCCGGGCGACCTGGTGCGCCTCGACGTGGCGGGCAGGGCGCATGTCTTCGCCTGAAGCGCCCGTCAGGCGCCGCCGGCCGACAGGTAGGGCATGACCTCGAGCGCGCCGCGATAGATCATGTCGAGCGAGACATAGAGGATGATCGCAAGGCCGACATAGGCGATCCAGCGGTGTTTGCCGAGCAGCCGGGCGATGAAGTTGGCCGCGATGCCCATCAGCGCGATGGAAAGCGCAAGACCGAGGATCAACACGCTCGGATGCTCGCGGGCCGCGCCCGCAACGGCGAGCACATTGTCCAGCGACATGGAAACGTCCGCGACGACGATCTGGGTGGCGGCCTGGAAGAAGGTCTTCCTCGGTGCGTTCTCCATCTCGTCGCTCGTCTCGTCCCCATGGCCGGCGGCGCGCAGTTCGCGCCACATCTTCCAGCAGACCCACAGAAGCAGGAGGCCGCCGGCGAGCAGCAGGCCGATGATGGCGAGGAGATGCACGGCGACCGTCGCGAAGACGATACGCAGCACCGTCGCGGCGATGATGCCGACGAGGATCGCCTTCTTGCGCTGCGCGGGATCGAGCCCCGCGGCGGCCAGACCGATGACCACCGCGTTGTCCCCCGCAAGAACCAGGTCGATCGCAATCACCTGCAGGAGCGCCGCCAGGCCGGCCGCTGTCAGAATTTCCATGATGTCCCACCCTCGCTATGCTGTCTGCCGGTGCCGCTCTCCACGACCCGATATGGTCTCCGCCGGAATGCCGTCGGCGCGGCGACGCGCCGCCACCTCGGCCTTTCCGACCAGTACAGCCTCCGCTTCGCCTTTTGCAAGGCCGCGCGGCACTTCTTCAGGCAGTTCGGCGGAAACCTTCGCTTGCGGCCAGCAGGCCGCGCGTGTAGTCCTGCGTCACCCGGCGTGCAGCGAGGTCCGCGGCGGTCAGTTGTTCTACCGCACGCCCGCTCTGCATGACCATCAGCCGGTCGCACATATGGGTGACGACGGCAAGATCGTGGCTGACCATGACGAAGGTGAGCTTGCGGGCAGCGCGCAATTGCTCGAGCAGGTTCAGCACCTCCGCCTGCACCGAGGCGTCGAGCGCCGAAGTCGGCTCGTCGAGGAGCAGGATGGACGGTTCGAGGATCAGCGCGCGGGCGATCGCCACGCGCTGACGCTGGCCACCGGAGAGCTGGTGCGAATAGCGGAAACGAAAGCCCGCGCCGAGACCGACCTCGTCGAGCGCCCGCACGATGCGGCTCTCGGTGTCGCCGAAACCATGGATGGCGAGCGGCTCCAGGAGGAGCCGGTCGACCGTCTGGCGCGGATGGAGCGAACCGTACGGATCCTGGAACACCATCTGCACGGTGCGGTAGAAGGCCTTGTCGCGCCTGTCGCCGAGCACCTTGCCATCGACGGCGATAGTGCCGGCCGCGACGGGCGCAAGCCCCGCCACGGCGCGCAGGAGCGTGGACTTGCCCGAACCGGATTCGCCGACGAGGCCGAAGGATTCGCCCGGCGCCACGGAAAGGCCGACATCCTCCACCGCGATGAAATCGTCGAAGGCGACGCGAAGGCCGTCGATGGCGAGAGCCGGCGTCATTCTTTCCACTCCGGTTTGCGTTCGAGCACGGGCAGGGGATGCCGGTCCGCGCCGATCTCGGGCATGCAGTTGAGAAGGCCCCGCGTATAGGGATGCTCGGCTTCGGCAAGCCGGGCGGCCGGCAGTTCCTCGACGATGCGGCCGGCATACATGACGATGACGCGGTCGCAGAAGGACGAGACGAGGCGCAGGTCGTGGGAGATGAAGATGAGGCCCATGCCGCGCTCGGCCACGAGCCCGTTGAGGATGGCGAGCACTTCGAGCTGGACGGTCACGTCGAGGGCCGAGGTCGGCTCGTCGGCGATCAGGAGTTCGGGGCCGGCGACCAGCATCATGGCGATCATCGCGCGCTGGCCCATGCCGCCGGAGACCTCGTGCGGATAGAGGTCGAAGACGCGCTCGGGATCGCGGATCTGTACGGCGGCGAGCATGTCGAGCGCCCGCTTGCGGGCCTCCGCCTTGCCCACAGGCTCATGCGCGCGCAGCGTCTCGACGATCTGCCGACCGATGGTCATGACGGGGTTCAGCGAATATTTCGGATCCTGCAGCACCATGGCGATGCGTTTGCCGCGCAGCGCCCGGCGCTCGGCCTTCGACGCCTTGAGAAGATCGATGCCGTTGAAATCGAGCCGCTTCGCCTCGATGACGCCATGCTCGGGCGTCAGGCCCATGATGGCGCGCCCGGTCTGCGA
>CBIMFD010000097.1:0-11078 GCA_966243085.1 uncultured Shinella sp. | reverse complement strand
AATGAAGAGACGCGCAAGGCGTTCGTGTTTTCCAGCGAAGACGTGAGCGGCCGCGACCTGAACGGCAGCAGCCTGATGCCCATGCTCGTCACCGGGCTGATCCTGATCGGCATCGGCGCCGCGGCCGTCATGATCTTCGTCTAGGCCGCCGGCCCCCCGAAAGCGGAACGGCCCGGAGTCTCCTCCGGGCCGTTCCGTCACGCCGTCATCATGTCCGGCGACCATGGCGGTTCATAGGTCATGTGCACCTCGGCATATTCGACGCCCGGCACGTACCAGACGCAATTGCCCACTGCCTCTTTCAGATAGCCGCTCGCCGGGCAGCCGCGCGTCGTGGTGGTCATGGTGACGCGGGCGATGCCGCCCTCCTCCACGGTTATGTCGTAGATCAGGCCGAGATCGACGATGTTCTGGCCGATCTCCGGGTCGATGATCATGCGCAGCGCATTGCGGATATCCTGCGCCAGCGCGGCTTTTTCGTCCTCATCCATGGTCTCACGCCTTCGGCCGGCCGACCCGCACGAGGATGCGATAGGCCGTACCCGTCTCGTCGAAATTGCCGGCCCACTGATGGCCGCGCTTGGTCAGCTCCGGAAAAAGGAAGACCGGCTCGCGGGAGAGCACGGCGAAGAGCACCTTGCCCGCCTCCATCTCCTCGACCGCCGCGAGAATGCGGACCATCGGCTCAGGCGGATCGAGGTCGGAGAGGTCGAGATGGAGCGAGGGATCCGGCCAGGTCTCCGGGCTGTCGGCATCGGCCGAGGTCTCGACCGGCGTCACGTCCGCGCGCGGCGTGAACAGCACCTCCCAATGGCCGCTGCCGATCTCGCGGGCCTCGTGGTCGAAGCCGCGCCCCTCCATGACCTGGAAGAGCGGCTGCGGGCGGAAGGGGGCGACGAGCTTCAGGCTCTGCCCCGGGGCGAGTGCCTTGACCGCCTGCATGATCTCCTGGAACGGCTCGCCGCCGTTCTGCAGGATCGGCCGCACGTCGAGGACCCTGGGTGCGGTCTCGGTTGAAACATCGGGCATGGTCATCTCCTTGAAGCGGAAAGGGGTAGAAACAGATGGGGCTGGACCATGCCGGCCGGCGCACGAAGCGCCGCGGGCACGACGGCGAGCCGGCGCGTGCGGACGAACTCCCGCGCCAGCGCCAGCGTCGCGAAGAGTTGCAGCGCCACCAAGCCCCGGAACATGCCGGGCGCGCCGGCAAGAAGGGCAAGCGCCGCCGCCGCGCACGCGCCGTAATAGACCCGAAACAGGATACGCGCACGGCGCTCCTCGACAAGGTCCTGCACGCGCGGCACCGGCGTCCGGCCGAGAATGGGGCCATAGGCCTCCAGCCAGGTCAGGAAGGCGACGATCTTGAAGAGCTGGGCGAGCCCGAGCCCCGTCAGCCAGCCGAAGACGAAGAGATAGACGGCCGCCGCGACGCCCTCGCCGTCTCTTACGGCCGGGATATTGAGGAGCACGAGGGAAAGGCCGAGCGCGGCAAAGGCGGGAAAGGTCGCGCGGATGTTCAGCTCGGCCTGCTTGCGCTTGCGCGCGCGGTAGATGTGCCGCACGTCGCCGCCATAGAGCGCGACGGCCGCAAGCGACAGGGCGAGCGCTGCGGCAAACAGCATCTCCACGCCGGAGACGGCAAAGAGGACGAGGACGACGCACACGGCCGTCAGCCCGGCCGCCAGCGTCATGCTCCACCAGGCGGCGCGGCTCGTCCGCCGGTCGGTCTCCGGCGCCAGCAGGAACATGGCGAGCAGCCGGTAGCTGACGCCGACCGCCGTGGTGGAGAGCCAGCCGCCGAGTCCGAGCGCCGCATGGAGCGGCACGCCGTCGGCCAAGAGCCGGGCAAGCGGCGCGCTTTCGTCGAGCCCCGAAAGGCCGACCGTGAAGGCCGCGCCGACAAGGACAACCGCAAGGAGACAAACGAGCCCCGCCGCGACGAAACGGGCAGGCAGCGGGAGCGGTCGCGCCGCACGAAGCGTCGCCGCGAGAACGGCGGCGAGGAGGCCGAAGCCGAGGAGGAGCATGCCGCCGCCGAGCGGCAGGAGAAGAAGCGGCAGGTCGAATGCGCCCGAAAGCGCGACGAAGCCGGAGACGAGCGCGGCGAGCCCGCCGACGAGCAGCCCGAGGGCGGGCGCCGCGAAACGCCCGCCGACAAGCGGGCGGGCGACGAGCACCGGCACGAATTGCAGGAGGGCGCCGGCCATCAGCAGGCTCAGCCAGCCGATCGCGGTGACATGGACGACGACAAGCGTTTCCGGTGCGCCGATCGAGGCTACCGGATAGCCGTAACCCGCAATCATCAGACCTTGCACGGTGACGAGCATCAGGCAGGCGATGGCGAAATAGGACATCGTCCAGCGGGAAAGCGTGGCGCCCGGCATGTCGTTTCTCCTTCGCCGCGCCCTATACCCCGGCAATTCCGGCCGCCCTGCGCAGCGTCTGGCGTCCGGAATCGCATGCGACGGAACTAGTGGTCCGAGCCGCAGCAGCATTCACAGCCGCCCTCGTCCATCCGGCCGATCTCGACGCGCCAGACGTCCGGCCCCTCTTCCAGATAGTCCCAGCCGAACTGGCCGGGAAAATTGGTTTCGAGCTGGTAGTGCAGCGGACGCGGATCGTGATCGCTGGTGATCAGCATGGATGCGCCCGGAAGCAGCGAACCCAGCATGCCGAAGATGCGCGGATGGCGTTCGCGCGGCGGGATGGTGCGCACGTCGATGGAGGGCTTTTCCTGATGGTCAGACATGTTCGATATTTCCGTCCCGGCCGCTCCGATCCCGTTCCGGAGAGCACGGCCGACCCGACCGGAACCCTTGGAGGCTAGCCCCCGGTCCCAGCCTCCACTTTGACGATGCGCAAACAATTCCCCGATCGCACCCGCAATATGCAGCCGCTTGATTTTTCGCAAAGAAAGCACCCGCTCCCCCTCCTAAGTCTTTCCGACCATCAAAGAGCGAGGAAGCGCCATGCAACAGGCCCTGATCGAAAAATACGGCGAAGCGCGGTTGCCGCGCTATACGAGCTACCCGACCGCTCCAGGCTTTTCACCGGCCGTCGGCGCCGACACCTATGGAGACTGGCTTTCCGCCGTGAAGCCGGGCACGGAGGCCTCGCTCTATCTTCACATCCCCTTCTGTCGCTCCATGTGCTGGTATTGCGGCTGCCACACCACGATCACCCAGCGCGACGAGCCGATCCTCGACTATATCGACATGCTGCGCAGGGAGATCGACCTCGTCTCGGAGAAGGTCGAGCGGCGGCTGAAGATCCGCCATGTGCATTTCGGCGGCGGCACGCCGACGATCATGCAGCCGGAAGAGTTCTGCGACCTCATCGGCCTCCTGCGCGCGCGCTTTGCCTTCATGGCCGGCATGGAGATCGCGGTCGAGATCGACCCGCGCACCCTCACGCCCGAAATGGCAGACGCGCTGGGCGAAGCGGGCGTCACCCGCGCGAGCCTCGGCGTGCAGAGCTTCGACCCCGTCGTGCAGAAGGCGATCAACCGCATCCAGACCGAGGCGCAGACGGCCGAGGCCGTGACCCGGCTGCGCAAGGCGGGCGTCGAGGGCATCAACTTCGACCTGATCTACGGCCTGCCGCACCAGACGGTCGCCTCCTGCATCGAGACGGCGAAGGCCGCCGTCTCGATGCGGCCGGAGCGCTTCGCCGTCTTCGGCTACGCCCATATCCCCTCCTTCAAGAAGCACCAGCGGCTGATCGACGAGCGCGCGCTCGCGGACGCTGCGGGACGCATGGCACAGGCCGAGGCGATCGCCGAAACGCTCGCCGCCGCCGGCTATGTCCGCATCGGCCTCGACCACTATGCCCTGCCGGGCGACGGCCTTGCCCTTGCCGCAAGGCGCGGGCGGCTGCGGCGCAATTTCCAGGGCTATACGACGGACGCCTGCACGACGCTGATCGGCTTCGGCGCCTCGGCCATCGGCCGCACGCCGGAAGGTTACGTTCAGAACGAGGTGCCGCCGGGGCTCTACGCCCAGCGCGTCGCCTCCGGCCGCCTCGCCACCGTCAAGGGCTACCGGCTGACCGCCGAGGACCGGCTGCGCGCGGATATCATCGAGCGGCTGATGTGCGATTTCCGCGTGGACGTCGCCGCCATCGCCGGCCGCCACGGCTTCGAGGCGGCTCCGCTCATCGAGGGCAATGCCCGGCTGGCGGCGCTCGTCGGGGACGGGGCCATCGACGTTCGCGGCGGCACCGTCACCGTGCGGCAGGACCACCGCTTCATCATCCGCACCGTCGCCGCCGCCTTCGACGCCTATATCGGCGAGACGGCCCGCACGCACAGCAAGGCCGCCTGAAACGAAAGGGCCCGGCATGGTGCGACATGCCGGGCCCTTCCTCGCGGTCTCCAGCCTCTATCCCACGAGACCGCGATAGATTGCCGGCAGCGCAGCCGGCAGCCGGGCGATGTTGCCGACGATGGCATAGCCGTTGCGGCCGAAGAGCGCCGGCACATAGGCCTGCGCCTCCCTGTCCACCGTCACCCCGAACACACTGACGCCCGTGCGGCGCGCCTCCATGACGGCGCGGCGGCTGTCCTCTAGCGCAAAGCGCCCCTCGTAATGGTCGACGTCGTTCGGCTTGCCGTCGGTGAGGAGGAGCAGGAGCTTGCGGCGGTTCGGCTGTTCCCGCAGCTTTGCCGCCGCATGGCGGATCGCCGGGCCGATGCGGGTATAGAAGCCCGGCTTCAGCGCGGCGATGCGCGCCTCCACGCCGTGGCCCATCGGCTCGCCGAAATCCTTGACCGTCTCGACCCGTACCCAGGAGCGCCGGCGCGAGGTGAAGGTGAGGATCGAATGGCTGTCGCCGCAGGCGGCAAGCCCGTGGGCGAGCACCGTCAGCGCCTCCTTCTCCACGTCGAGCACCCGGCGGTTGTCGAACCAGGCGTCGGTGGAGAGCGACACGTCGACGAGGATGGTGACGGCAAGGTCGTGCGCCTGCGGCCGGCTCATCAGATGGATGCGGTCGCTGCCCTGTCCGCCGGCGGCAAGGTCGCTGCGCGCGCGCACCACGGCATCGAGGTCGAGTTCCGCCCCGTCGAGCTGGGCGCGCAGCATCTCGTGGCGCGGCCTCAGCACCTCGAACTGCCGGCGCACACGGCGGATGAGGCTCTTCGTGTCGGCATCGGCCTCCGGCACCGCCGCCGTGTCCGGGGCGGGCGAAGCGAGCACATGGCAATGGTCCGGCAGGTAGGTGCCGGTGCGGTAGTCCCATTCGGGATAGGTATATTCGCCCGTCAGCCGCGAGCGGTCGAGCGCTTCGGGCGGCAAGTCGAGATCGAAGCGGAAGCGGGCGGCGGGCCGCCCCTTGCGCTCGCCGAGCGTCATGTCGTCGAGCTCGTCGGCGGCGCTGGAATCGTGGTCGTCGCTGTCGTCGCCGGGGCGGTCGACATTGACCATCTCGGCCATCGCCAGGATCTTCTCGAAGCGGTTGAGGATGAAGGGACTGCGCTCGCCCTTGCGCTTCTCCGCCGCCTCGCGCTGCGCAACATGGCGGCCGGTCTCCGGCGCAAGCGGCGTGCCGCCCGTCGCCGGCTGGTCGTCCTCCCCGCGTCCCTCGCCCTCGGCGCGCAGCAGCGCATCCGGCCAGAGCGGCACCGGCAGCATCGGCAGGTAGCGCGGCGGCGCGCGGTGCGGGAAGATGACGGACATCGTCTCGTCGGCAAATCCCGCGCCTTTCCTGAGAAGGCCGAGGACGCGGTTCTCGACATGGCGCTCGATGGAAGGCAGCGGCCGGGCAAGGCGCGCCTCCAGCGTCGCGGCGCAAAGCCGGCGATAGCGCCGGACGAGGCCCGGAAAGGCGGCGAGCACGGCCTTCGCCGTCGTCTCGGCACGCCGGAGCACGGCGAGGTCGCGCTGCAGCGGATCGCTCTCGGTGATCGGTTCGAGCGGCATCACCGCCATGGCGGCGGCAAGCCAGATGTAGAGGTCCCGGTTGAGGCAGCGGTCGGCGAAGAGGTCGATTTCGCCGGGCAGCATCAGCGTGGCGTGATCGCGGCCGGGCTGGACGAGCTTCTCCTCGCCGAGCCCCATGCGCTCGCGCAGCCTGAGGCGATGCGTCGACGTGCGCCCGCGGGCCGGCGCGATCTGCACCGCGCCCTCCCCGCCGAAGCCGCGGAAGCAGACGGCGAGCACCGGCCGCACGTCTTCCAGACGCACGGCATGGTCGGGATGGCGCGGCCAGCTGCCGGCCTTGCCCACCAGCCGGTGCCAGGCCCGGCCGACGGTTTCCTCGAGCTCCAGGAAATCCAGCATGGCAGACCTCAGCGGATCATCGCGTCGGCGACTTCGAGAAGGGCGGCGCGCACGTCCGGCTCGTCCGTCAGCGGCTCGATCATCGCCGCGCGAACGGCCCCGCGCACGTCCATGCCGCTGTCGATCAGGCAGGCGCAATAGACGAGGAGGCGCGTGGAGACGCCCTCTTCGAGGTCGTGGCCCTTGAGCGCCCTGAGGCGATGGGCGAGCTCGACGAGCGGCGCGATGCGCGCCTCGTCCAGCCCGCTCTCGGCGGCGACGACCAGGATTTCCGCGGCCTTCGGCAGGAAGTCGAACTCGATGGCCACGAAGCGCTGGCGGGTGGAGGGCTTCAGCGCCTTGAGAAGGTTCTGGTAGCCGGGATTGTAGGAGACGACGAGCATGAAGCCGGCCGGGGCCTCCAGCACCTCGCCGGTGCGCTCCAGCGGCAGGATGCGCCGGTCGTCGGTGAGCGGATGGAGGACGACGGCGACGTCCTTGCGCGCTTCGACGATCTCGTCGAGGTAGCAGACACCCCCGTCACGCACGGCGCGCGTCAACGGTCCGTCGACCCAGACCGTGTCGCCGCCCTTGAGGAGATAGCGCCCGGTGAGGTCCGCGGCAGAAAGGTCGTCATGGCAGGAGACCGTCGAGAGCGGCAGGCCGAGCTTTGCGGCCATGTGGCTGACGAAGCGCGTCTTGCCGCAGCCGGTCGGCCCCTTCAGGAGGAGGGGAAGCTGGCGGACCCAGGCTTTCTCGAAGAGGGCGCATTCATTGCCCGAGGGGCTGTAGGCGGGAATGTCGGCGCGCGCGGCCTTGAGCATGACGTTCATTTCGATCTCCAAATCTTCAGGAAAGAGGTGCCGGCCCCGTGGGATGACGGGGCCGGCCAGCACTCACTCGGCCGGCTGGACCAGACGGGTGAGGCTGTCGGCACGCTCGCGGCCGGGCACGAGCACGGCCCAGATGAACATCAGCGCCGAGACGAGGACGACGGCGCCCGAGCCGAGGCGGACCCAGTAGAACAGCGCAAGCTGGTCCTGCACGTCCATGAAGCCTTCGCCGAGCACGCGCTGGAGATGAACCTGCACGACACCCGCGAAGGTAAGCGCGAAGGTCATCACGGACATGGCGGTGCACATGATCCAGAAGCTGGCGGTCGAGAGCCACAGATTGTAGGGCTGGCGGCCGCGGATTTCCGGGATCGCATAGGCCATCATGGCAAGGTTCAGCATCACATAGGCGCCGAAGAAGGCGAGGTGCCCGTGCGCGGCGGTGACCTGCGTGCCGTGGGTGTAGTAGTTCACCGACGACAGCGTGTGCAGGAAGCCCCAGACGCCCGCGCCGAAGAAGGCCATGACCGAGCAGCCGATCGACCAGAGCAGCGCGGCCTTGTTCGGATGGTTGCGGCCGGCCTTCCAGGTCATCACGAAGGTGAAGATGACCATGGTGAAGAAGGGCGCCACTTCCAGCGTCGAGAAGAGCGAGCCGATCCACTGCCAGTAGCCCGGCGCGCCGATCCAGTAGTAGTGGTGGCCCGTGCCGAGGATGCCCGAGAAGAGGGCGAGGCCGACGATGACGTAGAGCCACTTTTCCACGACCTCGCGGTCGATGCCGTTGAGCTTGATCATCAGAAAGGCGAGCACGGAGGCCATGATCAGCTCCCAAACGCCCTCGACCCACAGGTGGATGACATACCACCAGTACATCTTGTCGAGCGCCAGGTTCGCCGGGTTGTAGAAGGCGAAGAGGAAGAAGAGCGCGAGGCCCCACAGGCCGAAGAGCAGGATGTTGATGACCGTGGTCTTGCGGCCCTTCAGCGCCGTCATGGTGATGTTGAAGAGGAACATCAGCGCGACGATGACGATGCCGATCTTGGCCGGGAACGTCTGCTCGAGGAATTCGCGGCCCTCATGGATGCGGAAGAGGTAGCCGACCACCGTGAGGCCGGCCGCCGCGAAGAACAGCCAGAACTGGACGATGGCGAGCTTGGGGCTGTAAAGCTCCGTCTCGGTCTCTTCCGGGATCATGTAGTAGGTCGCGCCCATGAAGCCCATGAGCAGCCAGACGACGAGCGCATTGGTGTGGATCATGCGCACGATGTTGAAGGGCAGCAGCTCGGAAAGCGTGTTCGGCAGCACGTAGATCGTGCCGGCGAGGACCCCGAAGGCCACCTGGGCGAGGAAGAGGCCGAGCGCGCCGTAGAAGTACAGCATCGCGACCTTTTGCGTTTGATATTTCATGTCTTGTCTCCTGAGCGCAATCGGTCAACCGGCGTCGTTCGGCGGCCAGTCCTGGGTTTTGATCCTGCTCGTCCATTCGAGGAAGTCGGCGAGATCGTTGACCTCCTGTTCGGTGAGGTTGAATTGCGGCATCTGCCGCCGGCCCTCCGCCCCGCTCGGCTGCGCGGCCATCCAGGCCTTCAGCGCCTCGCGCGCGCCTTCCGGGTCCTCGACGCCGCCGTAGCGCTTCCACACATTGCCGAGTTCGGGCGCGAAATAGGCGCCCTCGCCCAGAAGCGTGTGGCAGTTGATACAGGCGTTCTTTTCCCAGACGTGCTTGCCGCGCACGACGCTGTCGGTCAGCGTCGCTTCGTCGGTGGAGGTCGTGCGCATGTAATAGTGGGAGTGGGCCGTCAGCCCGACGAAGATCGTGAAGAAGAAGATGGACCCGCCATAGAAGACGTTGCGGGCCTCGGTCTTGGTTAGGCGCTCTGCCATCCCCTGGTCCTTTCCCTTGCCGAACCTCAAGAGGCCCGGCGACAAAACCCCGCGGTGGTTCGCCGGCGATCCCCTCGCTGGCATGCGGGACACCCGAGGTTCTAGCCACGGGGGCGACGCGGTCTTTGCGCATTGGCAAAGACCGGGGCGGTTCGTCAGCCGATGAACGTGACGGCGAGCGCGCGGACGAGCGCGAGCGACAGGAGCGCCGCCGGCCAGGCGAGCAGCGCGGAGCGCAGGATGCCGCGGCTGGTGCGCAGCTCCATGAAATCGAGGATGACGAGGCGGCCCTTGGCGAAGGCCATCACCAGCACGGCGGCGACCGGCACGAGAAGCCCGCCGCTGAGGCCGCCGACGAGCGCGCCGCCGCCGGCGAGCGTCAACAGCATGGCGAGGGTGGCGATGAACTGTTCGCGGGCCTGTCGGGTCATGAGTGCCTCAGGTGAGATAGACGATGGGGAACATCACGAGCCAGACGAGGTCGATCGCGTGCCAGAGCGTGGCGATCATCACCACGTTCGCCCGCGAAGGCCGCGAGGCGACGAGAAGGAGAACGCCCGCCCCGAAGACGACGTGCAGCAGGTGGAAGCCGGTGATGAGGAAATAGAGTTCCGAAAGCCCGCCGGCAGCGGCGATGCCCGAGCGGATCTCGACGCCGTATTCGGCGAGCTTGACCGTGGCGAAGAGAAGGCCGAACAGCGCGGCGAGCATCAGCGGCCCGCGGACCGCGCCATCGCCGCGGCGCACGGCCAGCGCCGCCTGCCAGCCGCTCATGACGAGAAGCACCGTGTTGAGCGCCGCAAGCCCCGGATGGAGATGCGAGCGCAGCAGCGCCGCCCTTTCCACATCCACCACCGTCATCACCATGAAGGCGATGAGCAGCGCGCCGAAGGCGGCAAGTTCGCTCCATACGAGGATCCAGAGCAGGAGCGAGTCGGCTTCGCCGCTCTCCGCGCTGCCCGCCGCAATGTCCATGTCATCTATCGTCGCCATGGGGCTTCCCTAGCGTGGCGAGCCGGGGCCTTCTTTGCGCCGGCACAAAGAGCGGCGATGCCCCGCGCGGCATGATGACGGCAAAACGAAAGGATCCTTCCATGACGGACGCTCAGTTCGGCCTCGTCGTCGCGGCCCCGGTCATCGCCGGCTTCGCGCTGGTGCTCTATCGCATGGGCGTGCTGCAGGGGGCCGGCACGATCTCCGCCGTCGGCGCCTCGATCGTCATCGCCGCCGTCCTGTTCTTCGGCCAGTAGGAGGGCGCCATGAGCGAACCCGTACTGGCTGCCGCCGATATCGGCCGGCTGGAGACGCTGCATACCCGCCTGCTCGACCTTTGCCTGCGCCTCGAGGAGGCGGCGGGCGATCCCGCCGTCGCCGGGGAGCTGCGCGAGCTTGCCGAGACCATCGTCCCGCTCCTGAAATCGGCGCACGAGCTGGAGGAGCGCCTGCTCTTTCCCGATTTCGACCATCATGCCGGCTCGCACTTCGCGACGATCACCATCGAGCGCCTGAAGGCCGAGCATCGCTGCGACCAGTTCGCTGCGGGCGAAATCTCCGAGACGCTGCAGGCTATCGCCGACGATTGCTGCACGTTGCCGCCGGAAGCGGTCTCCCGCATGATCGGCGGCTTCCAGGAGAGCCTGCGCCGCCATGTCTTTTCAGAGAAGATGATCCTGGAAGCCCTGCTCTCGGCGAGGGAGCAGTCGCGCGACGTCTTCGCCTGAACCTCGCCTCAGCCGTGCCCCATCGCCGCGTTGCGCCCGCGCGAGACCCAGGCCGCGCCCTCCTGCTGGTGCAGGAAGCCGTTGGAGAAGCGGACGCCCGGATAGACCTTCGCCAATTCCGCAATCGCCTCCTCGCCGTCCATCCGACCGTCGAGCACGGCGCGATAGAGGCCGGCCACCCTCACCATGTCGCAGTCCTGCGGGGAGAGCCGGACGCGCGACAGCCCCGCCTCCACCAGCGGCGCAAGGTCGTCGACGAGCACGGCGCAACTGTTCGACATGGTCTGCACGCCGTTCAGCACGAGGAACGACTGCTTGTCGAGCGTGCGCAGCGGCAGGCCGTCCGGCTCCTCGCCGCAGATGAACTGGCAATTGTCCTT
>CBIMFD010000096.1:0-11104 GCA_966243085.1 uncultured Shinella sp. | reverse complement strand
CTCGACCGCGGCGCCGCGCACCTGAAGGACGAACTGATGCCGCGCTATGCGGAACTCATCTATTACGGCTTCTGGTTCTCGCCGGAGCGCGAGATGCTGCAGGCGCTCATCGACAGGAGCCAGGAGCATGTCGAGGGCGAAGTGACGCTGAAGCTCTACAAGGGCAATGTCATGGTCACCGGCCGCGAATCCGCGAAGTCGCTCTATTCCGACAAGCTCGTTACCTTCGAGGACGACCAGGGCGCCTACGACCAGAAGGATGCCGCCGGCTTTATCAAGCTGAACGCGCTGCGCCTGCGCACGCTCGCCGCCCGCAACAAGCGCGGCTGACGGACCAACCCGAAGGAAGGCCCGCTGCCGAGACGGCGGCGGGCCTTTTGCGTTCAGCGGCCGGTTTCCCGGGCAAGCGCGAGGGCGGCACTGTCCTCCTCGAGCGCGAAGAGGTTGGCGCGGAGCTGCCGCAGCCGGTTGCGGATCAGGTCCAGGTCCTCCTGCCCGATGCCGCTTGTCACCTGTTCCATCAGTTCGACCTGTTCGGTGCGGATGCCGGCGATCATCGCGCCGGCGGCGGGCGTGGTGAAGATCAGCTTGGCGCGGCGATCGGCCGGGTCCGGGCGGCGCTCGACATAGCCGAGGCTCTGGAGGCGGTCGAGATAGGTGGAAAGCGTCATCGGCTCGATGCCGAGGCGCTGGGCGATGTCGAGCTGGCGGCTGCCTTCCAGCGTGGCGATGCGCACCAGCGTGCGTGCCTCGCCCGGCGTCAGGCCAAGGCCGGCATTGGCGATGCGGCGCTCGAAAGCGCCGCGCAACATTCGGGCGACGTCGGTGAGGACGAAACCGAGGGCGTCGGGATCGGGGCGTGGGGACATGATCGTTTCCGGCCTATTATAAGCTTAACTTACTATATCTTGTCGGGAGGAGCAACGATCGAGCCGGCGAGGCTATGCATGGCTGCCCTGCGAAACCGCAAATTCCACCCGTCATCCTCTTGACGAACGCCGCGGGCGGGACTGGAATGCCGCCACATTCCACGGGGATTCTCATGACCGGTTCCATGCTCTTCGGCGCCTTCCTGGCGGCCCTTCTCTATGTGCTCATCCCCGGTCCGGCCTTCCTTGCCCTTCTCGGCATCGGCGCCGGACAGGGGCGCAAGGCCGGCGCCCTCTTCCTCGGCGGCCATCTTGCCGGCGATCTCGTCTGGTCGTCACTGGCGCTGGTGGCGATCGTCGGGGCCAAGACCATCGGCACGCTCGTCTTCGACGTCCTCGGCCTCTTCTGCGGCGCCTATCTCGCCTGGATCGGCTGGTCGGCCCTGACGGCGCGCAGGCGCACCGAAGGCGGATCGATGATGACGGTGGAACGGCCGCTGCGCCGCGGCCTGATCTTCGGCCTTACCAATCCCAAGGGCTATCCGGTGGCCCTCGCCACCTTTACGGCGCTGCTCGCCAGCTCGTCGAACGCGCTGGAATTCAAGGCGCTGCCGACGCTGCTCGGCGCCTCCTTCTGCGGCTTTCTCATCGCCGACGTCATCCTGGTCTCGATCATCGGCGCCGGTCTCGTTCGCCGCTTCTACCGCCGCCACGAGCTTGCCATCGTGCGCGCTTCGGGCCTCCTTTTCATGGGGTTTGCCGTGCAGGCCGTCTGGCATGCCGCGCCGGGCCTTTTCGGCTGGCGCAAATCGTAGCTATCCGGCCGGAAAGCGGATCGTCACGGCGAGGCCGCGCCCGTTCGCACCGTCCGCCAGCGTCATCGTCGCGTCGAACAGCGCGGCGATCTCCTCGACGATGGGCAGGCCAAGGCCCATGCCGGGGGCGTTGCGATGCTCGCCGCGCGAAAACCGCTGGCGCACGAGGTCTCGGCGCTCGGGCGGAATGCCCGGGCCGTTGTCCTCCACGGTGAGGAGGGTGACGCCGGCAGCTTCCCGCACGCTCACCGTCACTTCCGCGCCGCGGCCGGCATAGGCGATGGCGTTCTCCACGAGGTTGCGCAGCAGTTCGCCGAAGAGCAGCGGTTCGGCGCGCGCAAAAGCCGGGCCGTCGCCCTCGTAACCGAGGTCGATGCCGGCCTCGGCGGCGGCGGGCACGCGGTCGGCGGTAAGTTGCTGGGCGAGGGCCGCGATGTCGATGGCGGCCGGCTTCTGCGGCTCGCTGGAGCCGGCCGCGTCGATCTTCGCCATCAGGAGGAGCTGGGCGAGGATGCGTTCGGCATGGGCGACGGCGGCATCGCCCTTGCGGGCGGCCTCCTTCGCCTCTTCCAGCGTTCCGGCGCGACTTGCAAGGGCAAGCTGCGTGCGGATGATGGCAAGGGGCGTGCGCAACTGATGGCTGGCATTGCCGGAGAAATGCCGCAGCGCGTCGAGCGCCGATTGCAGGCGCACCATGAAGGAATTGACCGTATCCACGAGGCCCTGCACCTCGCTCGGCGCATGCTGGTCGATCGGGTGGAGGTCGTCCGGATTACGCTCGGCAATCGCATCGCCGAGCCGGTAGAGCGGGCGCAGCGAGACGGTGACGGCGATCCACACGATGGCCGCCGCGCCGGCGATCATCATGGCAAGGCGCAGCGCCGAATGCAGCAGGATGGTCTCGGTCAACTGGCGGCGGGCGATTGTGGTTTCGGCGACCGTCACCGCGAAGGGAACGGAGTTGATGCCGGTGGAGGCGGAGCGCTGCAGGACGGCGATGCGGATCGGCTCGCCGCGGAAGCTCGCATCGTCGAAGCCGACGGCGCGGCCGCCCATGTCGGCAATGGTGGGCAGCGTCTGGTAGCCGGTGATGAAGCGGCCGGGCGGCCCGTCGACCCGGTAGAAGACGCGGTCCTGCGCCGCCGAGGTGAGCATTTCGAGAGCGACATAGGGAATGTCGACCTCCAGCACGCCGTTCTCCGTCACCACGACGCGCTCGGCGATGGCGAGCGCCGAACCGGCGAGCACGCGGTCGGAGACGGCGTTCGCCGTCTTCACCGCCTCGCGGTAGGTATCGGCAAGGGCGATGACGCCGATCACCGCCGTCGAGACGAGCAGCCAGAGCAGCAGGCGGCGCCGGAGCGATGAGGCCGGAAGGAAGGTCAAGCCGCGCTCACCTTGTCGAGATAGTAGCCGATGCCGCGGGCGGTGCGCACAGTGAGGCCGTGCGGCGCGAGGCGTTTCCTTAGCCGGCTCACATATTGCTCTATCGCATTGGCGGAAAGGTCGTCGTCGAAGGCGGCGAGGGACTGCATGATCGCCTCCTTGGCGACCACCTTGCCCGCGCGCATGAAGAGGATCTCGAGAAGGCCGAGCTCGCGGGCGGGAATGTCGAGCGGCGCGCCCTCCGCGGAGAAGGTGCGCGAATTGAGGTCGAGCGCGACGCCGCCGAAGGTGACGGCGGATGAGCGAAGGCCGGCCTGCCGGCGCAACAGCATGCGCACCCGCGCCTCGAATTCGGAGATGTCGAAGGGCTTGATCATGTAGTCGTCGGCGCCGAGATCGAGGCCGCGCACCCGCTCTTCCGGCGCCCCGCGCGCCGTCAGGATCAAAACGGCGGCCTTGCTGGCGCGCCCGCGCATGGCGCGCAGCACGTCGAGCCCGTCCATTTCCGGCAGCGTCAGGTCGAGGATGACGAGGTCGAAGTTTTCCGAGGCGATGGCGGCATCGGCGGACGCGCCGTCGCGCACCACGTCCACAGCGTGGCCGGTGCCTTTCAGGATGGCGGAAAGGCCGTCCGCCAGGGCTTCGTTGTCCTCTACCAGTAGAATGCGCACGTTTCGTCCTCCCGCCGACAAGTCTAGCGGCGGCCGGTGCACTTGTGAACGGGCGCGCGCTTTGGCAAGGTCGCGCTATGCGTCTTGTCCTCACCCTTCTTGCATTCCTCGCCCCGGTCCTTTCCGCGCAGGCCGAGCCGGCCTTCTTCCCCGCGCTGGACGGCAACAGGGACGCGCCGGTGCTCGTCGTCTATTCCTCGCTCGACGAGCCGCTCGCCCGGCCGATGATCAGGGGTTTCCAGGCGGCCAATCCCGATATCGCGCTGCGCTACGACGAAATGCTGACCGGCGAGGTCTACGACCGCATCGTGCGCGAGACGGATGCCGGCGAAAAGACCGCCGACTTCGCCTTCTCCTCCGCAATGGACCTCCAGGTCAAACTCAGCAACGACGGCTATGCCCAGCGCAGCGACCTGCCGATGAGCGAGCGCTGGCCGGCCTGGGCCAACTGGCGCAACACGGCCTATGCGCTGACCTTCGAGCCGGCCGTCTTCGTCTACCACAAGCCGAGCTTCAAGGGCGCCAAGCCGCCTGCCTCGCGCGCCGAATTCGTCGATTACCTCAAGAAGGAGGGCGAGAAGGTCTATGGCCGCATCGGCACCTACGACATCGAGCGCTCCGGCGTCGGTTTCCTCTTCATGGCGCGCGACCAGGAGCAGTTCGGAGATATCTGGACGGTGATCCAGGCGATGGGAGCGGCCGGCGTGAAGCTCTATTCGACGAGCTCGGCGATCCTCGAGCGAGTCGCCGACGGGCGCTTCGTGCTCGGCTACAACATCCTCGGCTCCTATGCGGCCGACTGGGCCTCCCGCCATCCGGATGTCGGTATCGTCCTGCCGAAGGACTATACCGTCGTCATGTCGCGCATCGGCCTCGTGCCGCAGGCGGCCGCCTCGCCGGAACTCGGCCGGCGCTACCTTGCCTTCTTCATGTCGAAGGAGGGGCAGGAGATCCTCTCGCGCGAACTGCAGATCGCGGCGGTCAGCCCGGACGTCTCAGGCTCCAACACGGCGCGCACGATGAGCGCGCTGCTCGGCGCGCAGTTGAAGCCCGTGCCGGTAAGTCCCGGCCTCATGGTCTATCTCGACCAGGTCAAGCGTGCCCGGCTGATCGCCCGCTGGAACGAGGTCCTGCGAACGCAATAGGCGCTTCGCCGCTCGACATCGCCGGTCCATGCGCTACCATGTCAGGTAGATGTCAGCTTCTTGTGCTGGCTTAGGGCTCTTCTCGTCCGTGGAGGCGGACGAAAGACCGGGAGGAAATCCAGCCGCCGTCATGTCCGCGATCCGCGTCGCAGCCGGCCGCCGTCCTCCCGCCATAAGCAACGATGCGCGCACGAGCCGCGCCTGACGGAGGACAGACACTTGAAACATTTCTTCCTGGCATCCCTTATCGCCGGCGCGATGGCGCTTCCGGCCTATGCTGCCGACTATTCGATCATGGCACCGGCCGGTCCGGGCGGCGGCTGGGACCAGACGGCCCGCTCGCTGCAGACGGCCTTGCAGGACGAGAAGATTTCCGACAGCGTGCAGGTGGTGAACATTCCGGGCGCCGGCGGCACGATCGGCCTTGCGCAGTTCGCCAGCCAGAACAAGGGCAATCCGAACGCGCTCATCATCGGCGGCTATGTCATGGTCGGTGCGATCCTCACCAACCAGTCGCCCGTAACGCTCAAGGACGTGACGCCGGTCGCGCGCCTGACCGGCGAGTATGAGGCGATCGTCGTTCCGGCCGCTTCACCCATCCAGAACATGGACGACCTCGTCAAGGCCCTGAAGGCCGATCCGGGCGCCGTTTCCTGGGCCGGCGGTTCGGCCGGCGGCGTCGATCACATCGCCGTTGGCCTCATCGCCAAGGCGGCCGGCGTCGATCCGACCAAGATCAACTATGTCGCCTATTCGGGCGGCGGCGAGGCGCTCGCAGCGATCCTCGGCAACCAGGTGACGGCCGGCATTTCCGGCTACGGCGAGTTCGAGGGCCAGGTCAAGGCGGGCACGCTGCGTCTCATCGCGGTCTCCAGCGCCGAGCGCATCGAAGGCATCGACGCCCCGACCATCAAGGAAGGCGGCCTCGATGTCGTCGTCGAGAACTGGCGCATGGTTGCGGCAGCGCCCGGCCTTTCGGACGAGCAGGTTGCGGCCATCAACGCCGATATCGAGAAGGCCGCGAACTCCGACACCTGGAAGGACATCCTGAAGACCAAGGGCTGGACGAACACCTATCTGGCCGGTGACGCCTTCAAGGAACAGCTCGAGAAGGATATCGCCTCGACGGAAAGCGTCCTCAAGGACATCGGGCTCGTCAAATGAGCGAGGTCCCGTCCTCAAGAAAAACGCGCCGCCCCGACAGGGCGGCGTTCATCATCGCCCCGGCCCTGATCGCGGCCGCCGCCGTGATCTGGTGGGATGTCGCCCGTCTCTCGACCACCAGCACCTATGCCCCGATCGGCCCCGCGACGGTGCCGCACTGGGTTGCGATCGGGCTGGTCATTCTCGGCATCTGGTCGGGCATCGAGGCCTGGCGCGGTGATTTCCCGCGGCGCGAACCCGTTGCCGGAGTACCGGTCATCTGTCTGGTCGCGGGCCTCGGCGCGCAGATGCTGCTTTTGAAGCCGGCCGGCTTTTCCATCGCAACGGGCGTGCTCTTCGCCCTGACGGCATTCGGCTTCGGCCGGCGCAAGCTCTGGGCGACGATCCCCGTGGGCATCGTCCTTTCCTTCATCGTCTGGGTGATCTTTGCCAAGCTGTTGCAGCTTTCATTGCCCGCCGGACCGCTCGAACACCTGTTCTTCTAAGGGAGCGGCAGATCATGAGCACCTTTGAATTCTTCCTGCAGGGTCTTGCCGTCGCGGCCCAGCCGATGAACCTGCTCTACGCGCTCATCGGCGTGACGCTCGGCACGGCGGTCGGCGTTCTTCCCGGTATCGGTCCGGCCCTGACGGTCGCCCTCCTGCTGCCGGTCACCTACAAGCTGGACCCAGCGGGCTCGCTGATCATGTTCGCCGGCATCTATTACGGCGGCATGTACGGCGGTTCGACCGCGTCGATCCTGCTCAACACGCCCGGCGAGAGCGCCTCGATCGTCACCGCGCTCGAGGGCAACAAGATGGCGCGGGCCGGGCGCGGCGGGCCGGCGCTTGCGACGGCCGCCATCGGCTCGTTCGTCGCCGGCCTCATCGCCACGCTCGCGCTCGCCTTCATCGCGCCCTATATCGTCAAGCTCGCGCTCGTCTTCGGGCCGCGCGAATATTTCGCGCTGATGGTGCTCGCCTTCGTGACGGTCTCCTCCGCCTTCGGCGATTCCACGCTGCGCGGCCTTACCTCGCTCTTCGTCGGCCTGACGCTGGCGATCATCGGCATCGACCAGTTGAGCGGCCAGACGCGTCTGTCCTTCGGCATCCCCGACCTCCTCGACGGCGTGGAGGTGACGACACTGGCGGTCGCCATGTTCGCCATCGGCGAGTCGCTCTATATCGCCTCCAAGGGCGATGGCGAGCCGGACAAGATCGAGGCCGTGAAGGGCTCCGTCTGGATGAATGCCGCCGACTGGGCGCGGTCGTGGAAGCCCTGGATTCGCGGCACCGCCATCGGCTTCCCGATCGGCGCGATGCCGGCCGGCGGGGCCGAGATCGGCACCTTTCTCTCCTATGCCGCGGAAAAGCGCCTGACGAAGCATCCGGAAGAATTCGGCAACGGGGCGATCGAAGGCGTCGCGGGTCCGGAAGCGGCCAACAACGCCTCGGCCGCCGGCACGCTCGTGCCGCTCCTGACCCTCGGCCTTCCGACCTCGGCGACGGCGGCGATCATGCTGGCCGGCTTCCAGCAATACGGCCTCCAGCCCGGCCCGCTGCTGTTCGCCTCCAACCCGCAGCTCGTCTGGGGCCTCATCGCCAGCCTTCTCATCGCCAATTTCATGCTGCTGGTGCTGAACCTGCCGCTGATCGGTCTCTGGGTGCGGTTGCTGACCATTCCGAAGCCCTGGCTCTATGCGGGTATTCTCGTCTTCGCGACGCTCGGCACCATCGGCGCCAATCCGTCGGTCTTCGAGCTCGGCATGCTGCTCGCTTTCGGCCTCCTGGGCTTCGCCATGCGCATCTTCGGCTATCCGATCGCGCCGGTGGTCGTCGGCCTTATCCTTGGACCGATGGCCGAACAGCAATTGCGCCGGGCGCTGGCGATCAGCCAGGGCGACGTGACGTCGCTCGTCATGTCGCCCATCGCAGCCCTGCTGTTCACCCTTGCCCTGCTTGCGATCATCGTGCCGCTGATCCTTCGGGCGCGGGGCAAGGGCGAAGTCCTCTCGCAGCTTGCGGCAAACGAGGACTGAGACCTTTCGTCATCGCGAAAACAAATGCAGGCCGGGAACCTTGTTCCCGGCCTGCATGCATTGCATGGCAGGGCTGAGATTCCGTCCGTTGTACTTTGGCGGCGAAAGCATCATCTTCCGCTCGTAAGCTAAAACAGAAAGCGAGCAATCCAATGACCACCCTCCGCCACTCCTTCGCCCAGGGCTTCTTCGGCCGGGCCTTCGCCGTACTGAGCGCTGCCAATGCAGCCGCCGCGGCTGTCGAAGGGCATCGCCGCCCGAAGGACCGCGATCTGAAGATCCTCGGCATCAATCCCGCCGACCTGCCGCGCGCCTGACGCGGCAAAGGAATTCCCCGAACGAAAAGGCCCGCTGGTCGCAAGACCAGCGGGCCTTCTTTATTTTCAGGGCGTGGGCTCGTCAGGCCTTCTCGCCGAGCTGCGTTGCGACGCGGTCGCCGGCATGCGGGGTCTCGCGATGGCCCAGCATCCGCTCCCGTCGGTTGTAGCGGATAGAGGACCAGAGGGAGATGCCGATGAGCGTCGCGCCGCCGAGACCCGTGATGACTTCCGGGATATGTACCATGGTCTGGCAGTACATGACCACCGACAGGATCAGGATCGCGTAGAACGCGCCGTGCTCCAGGTAGCGGTATTCGGCGAGCGTGCCCTTGTCGACGAGCATGATCGTCATCGAGCGCACATACATGGCGCCGATGCCGAGGCCGATGGCGATGACGAAGAGGTTCTGCGTCAGCGCGAAGGCGCCGATGACGCCGTCGAAGGAGAAGCTGGCATCGAGCACTTCCAGATAGAGGAAGGCGCCGAGGCCGCCCTTGGCCGCTTCCGACATCGCCTTCTGCGAGGCATCGAGCAGGCCGCCGACCACTTCCACCGCGAGGAAGGTGAGGAGGCCGTAGACGGCCGCGTGGACGAAGGTGTTCGACGCTTCGCCTTCCAGGAGGTTCGAGAAGACGAGGATCAGCGCGAGGACGAAGGCGATCTCGATGCCCTTGACGGTCGCCGAGCGGGCCATGTGCTTCTCGATGAAGCCGATCCAGTGCACCTCCTTCTCATGGTTGAAGAAGTAGGTAAGGCCGACCATCATCAGGAAGGTGCCACCGAAGGCCGCGATCGGCAGGTGCGCCTCGTTCATGATGCGCGCATATTCCTGGGGTTCCCGGGCGGCCAGGACAATGGCGTCGATCGGGCCGATGCCGGCTGCGATGACGACGATCAGGAGCGGGAAGACGATACGCATGCCGAAGACGGCGATGATGATGCCCCAGGTCAGGAACCGATGCTGCCAGACCGGCGTCATGTCCTTGAGCTTGTTGGCGTTCACGATGGCATTGTCGAAGGAGAGCGAGATCTCCAGCACGGCGAGGACCGTGCAGACGAAGAAGACCGTCGCCATGCCGGACAGCGTTCCCGTCGACTGCCAGCCGAGCCAGGCGCCGAGCGCAAGGCCGATGGCAGTGAAGATGAATGCCCATTTGAGATAGGAAAGGGTGGATTTGCCTTCGCCGTTGCCGATCATGACAGCGCCTCCATGCAGGAGGAGGTACGGGAAGTGAAATGGCGCATACCACAACGGGCATGCGGGTGAGGCATGGTCAGGATGTTCATGTGCGTTTGAATCCGCCGGCTAATTGCTGGCGGTACCGACATCACGAGAGCGCCGTAAAAACTCTCGCCAGAGGGGCCCGGCACCAGGGTTCACCGCGGCAACCGATGTCAAAGGCCGCGGATGGTCAATGTTTTCACCGAAGTCGCCGTCCGCGTCAAGGGGCAGGGTGCCGCAGCCCATGCAACGCGGCAGGCGGCTTTCTGTTCCGGTTTTTATGCCGGCACCCTGTACCAGGCACCCCGTCCGTTCCTATATTCGCCGCACGCTGATTTGCCGGAAAGGACGAAACATGACCGAAGCCCGTATCGACCCTGCCCTCGTCGAATGGAGCGGCCCGGGTGGCCTGCCGCGTTTCGATCTGGTGAAGGACGAGGCCTTCGCCGCCGGTTTCGATGCGGCGCTCTCGGCCCATGAGGCGGAGATCGACGCGATCGCGGGCAATCCCGAGCCGCCGACCTTCGAGAACACCGTCGTCGCGCTGGAGATCGCGGGCGATGCGCTGTCCCGCGTCTCGGCCCTCTTCTGGAGCCGGGCCGGCGCCAATACCAACGACGCGATCCAGGCACTGGAGCGCGAGATCGCGCCGAAGATGTCGCGGCACTATTCGAGGATCGGCACCAATGCGGCGCTCTTTGCGCGCATCGATACGCTGTGGGAGGCCCGTACGGCGCTGAACCTCTCGCTGGAGCAGACGCGCGTTCTGGAGCGGCACTGGAAGGGCTTCGTCAAGTCGGGCGCCAAGCTCGCGAAGCCCGAGCAGGAGCGGCTTTCGGCGATCAACGAGACGCTTGCGGGGCTCGGCGCGAAATTCGGCCAGAACGTGCTTGCCGACGAGAAGGACTGGGCGCTCTTCCTCGACGAGGGCGAGGCGCTCGACGGCTTGCCGGATTTCCTGAAGGATGCCATGGCGGCGGCCGCGCGCGAGCGCGGGCATGACGGACGCTATGCCGTCACGCTGTCGCGCTCGATCGTCGAGCCGTTCCTGACCTTCTCCGCCCGCCGGGACCTGCGCGAGCAGGCCTTCCGCGCTTGGGTGGCGCGCGGGGCGAACGGCGGCGAGACGGACAATCGCGGCATCGTGACGGAGACGCTGGCGTTGCGTTCTGAAAAGGCCGGGTTGCTCGGTTATGAGAATTTCGCGGCGCTCAAGCTCGACAACACCATGGCGAAGACGCCGGAGGCGGTGAACGGGCTTCTGATGCAGGTCTGGGAAAAGGCCGTGGCGCGGGCGCGTGAGGAGGAGGCGGAGCTGGCTGCGCTGATCGCGGAGGAAGGCCGCAACCACGAGGTCATGCCCTGGGACTGGCGCTACTACGCGGAAAAGCTGCGGGCGAAGAAATTCGATTTCTCCGAAGCGGAGCTGAAGCCCTATCTCCAGCTCGAAAAGATCATCGAGGCCTGCTTCGACGTCGCCGAACGCCTGTTCGGC
>CBIMFD010000095.1:0-11295 GCA_966243085.1 uncultured Shinella sp. | reverse complement strand
TGGCTTCAGCGGTATTCATTCCCTTTGCCGAGAGCATCTGCGTCATCGCCTGCACTCGCGCGCCGACGGCGGGAACCCCTGATGCGACATGCGCACCGAGCACAGACGCGTTGGCGAGCGTGTTGTCGTGGATCATGGTCTGCAGGCCGGCGACGCCCAGAAGCCCGCCAAGTTGGCGGCCGGTATTGAAAAGACCGATGCCGGAGGAAAGATTGTGGCGTTCCAGCCCGTCGAAGGCGATCAGGGTGATCGAGAGGAAGAGGAAGCCGAGGCTGACGCCGCGCAGGAGAATCGCCGGCATCATGTCATCCGCTCCGCTTTCGCCGGTCGAGCCGGACAGCATCCACATCGCAGCCATGATGGTCACGATCCCGAGCGGAACCGTGGCGATCGGAGGAACGCGGCGAGCCTGCATCAGATAGGCGGAAACGAGGAGCGAGAGGATGAAGAGCCCGCCGCTCGGCAACAGGAGCAGGCCGGCTTCGGTCGGGGTGAATGCAAGGACGGACATCGCGAAAGACGGGATCAGATACGCGCTGCCGAAGAGGGCGGCGCCGGCGACGAAGCTGACGACGAGGGCAAAGGAGAAGTCCGCCGACAGGAACACGCTGAAATCGATCAGCCTGCGGTTTCCGGCGCTCGCCTGCCGACCGGCGAAAGCCGTCAGCGCAGCCGTTCCGGCGAGTGTCAGCCATACGATGCGCGGCTCTTCAAACCAGTCCCAGCGGCTGCCCTCGCTCAAGACATAGGTGAAGCAGAAGAGGGCGACGGAAACGAGCGGGAAGCCGATCCAGTCGAACGGGCGGCGGCGCATCGTTCCGGCTGGCGCCGGACCATCCGCGATCAGCATCAGTCCGGCCGCAGCGAGCGCCAGCGGGACGACACTGGAGAATATCCATGTCCAGGACCTCGTATCGAGCAACCAGCCCTGCAGCGCGGGCGCGATCGTCGCGGGGGCGACGACGGACCCCATGGCAAACAGGGCCTGAAGGAGCGGCTGACGCCGGCCGGGCCAGCAAAGGAAAATGAGCGTCTGTCCGGCGACAAGCAGGATGCCGCCCGAAAACCCTTGTATGATGCGGAGGGCGACAAGCAGGTCCAGCCGTGTCGTGGCGGCCGCAATGGCGCACGCGGCGCCCATGGTGAGGGTTGCACCGACGACCAGACTGCGCGGGCCAGTGCGGCCGATCAGCCAGTGCGCTACCATGAACCCGATCAGCTTCAGCGACGTATATCCGACGTCCAGCAAGGCAAATTCGTCGGGGGTCGCATGGGTGTCGCCGATGATGTCGCCCCGTCCGAGCGACAAAACCGTGCTTGCGATCGCCTCCGTCAGGGCCGCAAGCACGACGCCTGCCATCAGAGCAATTTCCGAAGCCGGACGATCGCGGCCGGCCGCGACGGCGGCTCCCGTTCTCATGAGCCGCTCCCGCCTTCGATCTCGACGCGAGCGGACAAGCCGGGCACCAGGCGGCCGGATAACGGATTGTCCGTGAACCGGATCTTCACGGGGACGCGCTGGACGACGCGCACGAAATTCCCCGTGGCGTTGTCCGCCGGCAGCAGGCTGAAGGCCGAGCCGCTGCCGGGCGCGAAACTGTCGACTTCGCCATCGAGTGTCTCGTTTGGAAATGCGTCCACGGCGATGCGGACGCGCTGGCCGGGCCGGATCCGCTCGATCTGGGTTTCCTTGAAGTTCGCCACCACCCATACGCCCTTGACCGGAACGAGATCGAGCAAGGAAGCGCCGGGCGTAACGAGGCGGCCGACGCGGACCTGCCGGTTGCCCACCACGCCGTCGATGGGCGCGCGAACCACCGTATTGTCGAGATCGATCCGCGCCAGGTCGCGAGCGGCGCGCGCCTGGGCAAGCCGGGCAGCAGCGGCATCGCGTTGAGCGGCCAGTACGGCGATGCTCTGCCGTTGTGCTTCCACCGTCGCCACCGCAGCGGACACGCTGGCCTCCGCCCTCAAGCGTGCGGCGTCGCTTTCATCGACCTGGGCCTGGCTCACCGCATTGGTGCGAAGCAATTCACGACGGCGCGCCGCCGCCTTCGCAGCGAGATTCAATTCGGCGTCGGCTGCCAGTTTCTGGGCCTCCGCCTGACGGATAAGGGCACGCTGATGTTGCGTGTCCGCATCGACATTGTTCAGGCCTGCCTGCGCGGCTTCAAGATTGGCGGCAGCCTGCGCCAGCCGTGCCCGGTAGTCCCGGTCGTCGATCCGCAACAGGACGTCGCCTCTGTGGACGGTCTGGTTGTCTTTCACCTCCACGACCGTCACGTAACCGCCGACCCTCGGGGCGATCGAAGTGACGTCGCCGCGAACATACGCATTGTCGGTTCCTGTCGTGCCGCTCGAACCTGCCCAGACCCAGCCACCTGCGGCGACCGCCACGGCGGACAGGCACAATGCCAGGCCGGCCATCTTCTTGCTTTGCTGGGGCATGCCTCTCTCCGGTAATGAGTGTTACCAATCGGCTTGACGTTTATGGTAATGATTGTTACCAGTCAAGAGGCATCATCAAGGGAACAAAAATGGCTGAAACGAAAGCAGCTCGGCACAGCCGCCGGGAAGCGCTTCTTCAAGCTGCTGCGGAAATATTTTTCGAGCAGGGGTATGCGGCGGCGAGCATCGACGCGATCATCGAGCGGGCAGGGGGGTCCAAGCGCAACATCTACAGCGAGTTCAGGAACAAGGAGGGGCTGTTCTCCGCCATCGTCTCGCAGAACGCGGACAGAATCCTGTCGTCTCTGGTGATCGAGCAGGTCGACGGGTCCGATCTGCGTCAAACGTTGAACACGTTCGGCCGGCAACTCATGGAGGCATACATGTCCGCCTCGTTGCTCGGCGTTTACCGGATCGCCATCGCCGAGGCCAACCGTTTTCCCGATCTCGCAAGATCGTTCTACGAGCGGGGGCCGGGCCGGGCGACGGCGGGGCTTGCCGGAATCCTCGAAAAGGCCGCCGGTCGCGGAGACGTCCGGCCGGGGGACTATCGCCGCATGGCCGACCATTTCGTCGGCATGATCCGCGACAACCTCCATCTGCAGGTCATCCTCGGCTTGCGTTCGCCGCCCTCGGGCAAAGAGATCGAGGAGGCGGTCCGCTCTGCCGTGGAAATCTTCCTGAACGGCGTTCGAGAGGATTAACCGCCGCTTGTCCTGTGGCCGGGAAGCTCGAAGGTCTCAGAGCCTGCCCCGATTGCCGGAGTTCTGTACGATACCGTACATATTGCGTTTTCCGCGTTTTTAACCGAGCCCGCCTATGGTGGCTGCGCAAGCTTAGCCGAAGAGTCTGCCATGCCCGCCAGTCAAACGCGTTTCATCTTGAATTTCGTAACTCCCCTTGCTCTCGCGATCGGTTTGAGTTTTGCCCTCTACTTCGCTCTGGCATGGTCTGCGCAGCAGTCCGACCAACTGTCGGAGGAGCGGCAGAAGCAACTCGTCGAACTGATCGTTTCCAACATGCAGGCCGGCATTGCGCACGATCAGGAAAGCTCTTCGGTCTGGGACGACGCCGTGAAGGCCGTAACGCGAGACGAGCCGGATCGTGAATGGCTGGACAACAATCTCGGCGCCTGGATGCATACCTACTTCCAGCATGACGGCGCATTCGTCGTCAGCCCGAACGACGAACTGATCGTGAGTTTCCTGAACGGGGAGCCTGACGCCCGTCAGGCCTATGCACGGATCGCCGAAGCGGCGCGCCCCCTTATCGAAAAGCTTCGCGTCCGGCTTGCACGTCAGGACGAAACCGGAGTGAACGATCAGGTGCTCAGCATCGGAGAAAGCAATATCGCCTCGATCGAGGGTCGGCCCGCGGTGATAAGCCTGAAACCGATCGTCTCGGATACCGGCGACCTCGAACAGGTTCCCGGTCAGGAATTCATCCATATCGCGGTCCGCTTCCTCGACGGCAGCTTCCTTGAGGCCATCGGCAGGGATTACCTTTTTGAGGACCTGCATTTTTCGCCGACGCCGACATCCGCAACGGGCAGGAGCCGGACGGCGTTGCGCGCCTCCTCGGGTGACGTCATCGGCTATTTCGTATGGACGCCCTTTCTTCCCGGAGCCGCCGTCCTTCGCAATGCGACACCTGTGCTGGCGGTCGTTGCGGCGGCGATCCTGTCCCTCATGGGCTTGCTGGGCGCCCTTGCATGGCGGCGTTCCGCCCATCTTTCCAGAAGCCGCAAACAGTTGGAGCACATGGCCCATAGCGATACGCTGACGGGACTGCCCAATCGGGCCTCGTTCTCGCGGCATTTGGGTCAGGTGCTTGCGAAGCGGAAGGCGGAGGACGCCGTTGCGGTGCTCTATCTCGATCTCGACCATTTCAAGGAAGTCAACGACACGTCGGGCCATCCGGTTGGCGATGCACTGTTGGTCGACGTCGCCGCCCGGCTGAAGGAGGTCGCCGGCCCCCTAGCGATGGTGGCTCGGGTCGGAGGAGACGAGTTCACCGTGGCGACGAGGCAGGCGGCTCCCGACGACCTCGAGCGTCTGTGCGACAGGCTCATTTCCGCAATCCGGCGCCCCTTCCTCGTCCACGGACACCCGATCACGATCGGCCTCAGCGTGGGCGTCGCCGTCGCTGGCGAGCAGGGCGACGACGGCAGCGAACTGACACGAAAGGCTGATATCGCGCTCTACCATGCGAAGGCCGCGGGGCGAAACTGCTATGCGATCTTCGGGTCGCATATGGACGAACTGGTCCGATCGCGTAGAGACATGGAGCGCGATCTGCGGGTCGCGCTAGAGAAACCAGGTCAGATCGAAGTCCACTATCAACCCGTCTTTTCGACCATTGATCAGGAACTCACGGGAGTTGAAGCGCTCGCACGCTGGCGTCACCCGGAAAAAGGACTCGTTCCGCCCGATGTTTTCATTCCGGTGGCGGAGGAAATACGGCTGATCGACGTGTTGGGGGGACTGGTCCTTCGGGAGGCTTGCGCCGCCGCGCTGCAATGGCCCACACTGACGGTCGCCGTGAATGCGTCCGCGATCGAACTGCGGGAAGAGGCTTACGCGCGCCGGGTCATTTCTCTCCTGAAGGAGATTGGTTTCGATCCCACGCGGCTTGAAATCGAGATCACCGAGTCCGCCTTGGCGGACAACTCGGGGCATTGCGAACGGAATATCAGCGAGTTGCGGGAAGTCGGCGTGCGGTTTGCACTGGATGACTTTGGAACGGGCTTCTCCTCCTTCGGCAGGCTGCAGAGCCTTGAGGTGGACAGGATCAAGATCGACAAGTGCTTTGTGGATGGCTTCGGCAAACCGGGGGGAAGCGAGGAGATCGTGCGCGCCATGATCAATCTTGCCCAGGCCAAAGGATTGAAGACGACGGCCGAGGGCATCGAAACCCCGGAGCAGAACGCCGTGCTTCAACGTCTCGGCTGTGACGAGATCCAGGGCTACCTATTGTCGAGACCGGTCTCCGCGACGGCGATCACGGCCATGCTGGCAGACGGTGCTGTCGCCGCGCGAGTGTAAACGGCGGGCTTTCATCGAAGCTCAATCGCAACGCGCTGCTCTCTTGAGCGCCGCGGATACGCCGAGAAGCGAGAAGACATAACGGGTGTCGGTTCCGCGCGCGGATGTTGCCTTGACGACAAGAGAAGCACCGCCGCGCATCGCTTTGACGAACTCGCCTTCGCGGCTTTCCTTCAATGTCCAGGCCGTGCGGCCCCGCGGTGTCATCTGGAAGGTTTGCTTGCCTATCCTGGCAACGATGCCGGCCTTCCTGTCGAGATTGTATCCGAACCTTGCCTGGGGAATCCAGCGTTCCCCGCCGGCCCGCGAAGGTGCGACCATGAGATAGTTGCTGCCGTGGTTCACGTTGGCCGGCATCATCGTTTGGGGAACCGTCAAAACGTAGCATGTCGGCTTGCCGCGGCCGGTGTAGGAGTAGACGCCCCAATCATCGAATTTCTTGACCAGCGAGGGCTGTGCCAGGGAAGGCGTGGCGCCGAGAACAGCGATCAGCGTCACAATGGTCAGGCGAATACGATGCATGCTTTCTCCTTGGCCCGGCCGACTGGGCATCGGCGATCCGGTATACTCAAAGAAGGACCGGGGGTTCGTCGTCAAATTTAGTGGGGAGCAATGCTCCGGATGTCGGGCCTTCCGGGAAAGCTCATGGATTTTTGCGGGTTCGCATAAAATCGGTGCCCGATGATCCTGACCTTCTTGCCGCTGACATCCGTGGTGTAGCGGATGGCCGTGGCGTTCCCGCGGTCACCGGACGTCGATGAAGTGACGGGCATTTGAGCCAGAAGTCCCGGTTCCGCGGCAAGGCAGTTTCCGGAGAATGCCGTCATCGTAAGGGCTGCGATGATCCTGCTGGCGCGTCGCATATTGTCTCCCTGCATTGGTGTCCCTCCGCAGCTTGATGATTTCGCCGTACCCGATCAAGGTCGATAGCCAAGGACATAACAGGCAATGAACGAAACGATAATCACGATTCTGTTATGATTGTTCATCGTTTCGACGCGGCGGCATATTCTAGGCAATGAGAGGTGCACAATCTTCTCTCTCGAGCTCTCGCTCTACAGTGCTGCGCAGCCTGATAAAATCCATTGACACGAGAGTGTCAGCTCATGTCGATGAGCCTGTAGCCGACGCCCGTCTCGGTAAGGATGTATTGGGGTTGGTCCGGCTTGCGCTCGATCTTCTGCCTGAGTTGGCGGACGTAGACGCGGAGATATTGCACGTCGGTGAGGCTATCCCAGACATGTTCGAGCAAGAAGCGGTGGGTCAGCACTTTGCCGGCATGCTGCACGAGGATGCGCAGGATGTCGTATTCCTTCGGTGAGAGCTTCACCTCTTCGCCCGCCATTCTGACGATGCGCTTGACAAGATCGACCGAGAGTTCGCCGACCTGAAAGACCGGTCTTTCGCCCTGGCTCTGCAACTGGTGGCGCAGGGCGACGCGGATGCGCACGGCCAGTTCGTTCATGCCGAAAGGCTTTGTGATGTAGTCGTCCGCGCCAAGCTCCAGCGCTTTCACGATGCCGGCCTCGTCGTTGCGGCTTGAAAGAATGATGATCGGGAGATCGTGCCCCTCGCCACGCCATTTGGCGAGGAGGTCGTGGCCGGTCATGTCCGGCAGGCCGAGGTCCAGCACGACCAGATCAGGCCTTTCCGACTTGACCAGCTCCGTCGCCAACTTGGCGTTCATGGCCTCGACGATGGCATGGCCCTGCGCGGAAAGCCCGACGCGCAACAACTTGCGGATCGGCGGCTCGTCATCGACGATCAGGATACGGACGGCGGCGTTGGCCATGCGTTTTCTCCCAGTGGAGGCACTTCGGCCGAAACCGGCATGCGGATCGTGAAGACGGCGCCGGAGCGGTCCGGACGGTTTGCGGCCGTTATCGTACCACCCATCGCCTCGACGAAGCCACGGCAGATGGAAAGCCCGAGCCCCGTGCCGGCCCGAACATGGTCGCCTTTGCGTATCCGATAGAAGCTATCGAAGATGCGCTCGATGTCATCCGGCGGAATGCCGGGGCCTTCGTCATGGATGGTGATAAGGACGGCATTGCCGTCTCGTCGGCCATGGATTTCGATCAAGGTGTCCTCAGGCGAATATTTGGCGGCGTTATCGACGAGATTAAACAAAACCTGCTCGAAGAGCACGGGATCGACCCTGAGCATCGGCAGGGTTTCGGGGATGTGCGCTCCGATCTTGTGATGCGAAACCATCTTGCCGGCACGGGCGAGCGCCGAACCGACGATATCGCCAGCGAAATGCCAGGCGTAATTCGGCTCCATCGCGCCGGCGCCGATGCGCGTCATATCTAGGAGGTTGGCGATGAACCGGTTGAGCCGCTCGGACTCGTCGACGACAGTCGACAGAAGCTCGCAGCGCGACGCCTCATCGAGCTGGGCACCAAGATCCTTCAGCGCATCCGCCGAGCCCATGATGGCAGCGAGCGGTGTCTTGAGATCGTGCGAAATGGAGGTCAGCAGAGCGGCGCGCAGCCTGTCCGTCTCCGCTGCAAGCTTGGCCGCATCGACATCGCAGACGAGCTGCACACGCTCGATGGCGAGCGCCGCCTGATCCGAAAGGGCATCGAAGAGGCGCTGCTGCTCCGGTGTCAGGATCGGCCCTTGGCGATCGTTGTCGAGACCGATCACGCCCACCGCGTCGCGGCCGGTGCGCATGGGAAGGTAGAGCCGCTTTGCGCCCGGCAGCGTGTCTGCGCCGCGGCCTGCCGGGCGATTGTGCTCCCAGGCCCATTTCGCCGCAGCGATATCGGCATCCACCAACGTGTCGTCCGGCGGGTAGCCGGCCTTGACCACAACCGAATCGCCCTCCGGCAGCAGGATGACGACCCGGACTTGGAGCATGGAGGCGATCTGGAAGGCGGTCGCCCAGAGCACATCGTCGAGGGTGCCCGTGCTCGCCAATTTCTTCGAGAATAGATAGAGGTTTTCGGTGGTGCGCACGCGCTGCCGGGCGGCAACGGCTTGGCGCTGCACGGCCGCCGTCAGGTTCGAGGCGACGAGTGCGACGCCGAAATAGAAGAACAGTGCGACGAGGCTTTCGGGATCGCGCACCGTGAAGGTGTATCGCGGCTCCAGGAAGAAAAAGTTGAACGATAGGGCGCCAAGAATCGACGCGAAGAGGCCCGCTTCCAACCCGCCGCGCACCGAGGCCGCAAGCACGGCCATCAGGAAAACGAGCGCCAGGTTCTGGACGTCGAGAATCTGGTCGAGCCCGATACCGGCAAGGATCGCCAGCAGCACCACGACAACGCTCAGTAGGTACGGCCTGACAACGAACCGCGCCGGCGCCACGGCATTCTTCACGCCGCGCCGCGGCTCCCCGTCCCTCGCATCGCCGGAGATGATGTGAACGCTGATATTGCCGGCATGACGGATCAAGTCCTGGGTGACGGAACCCTGCCAGAGCTGCCGCCAGCGCGACCGGCTCGGGCGACCCACGACGATATGCGTGAAGTTGTTGGCATTGGCGTAAGCGATGATCTCGCGGGCCGGCGACAGCGCCGGCAGCGTCACCGTTTCGGCGCCAAGCTGTTCGGCAAGCCGCATATTGGCGGCTAGCCGGTCCTTTTCCTCATCCGACAGACTGGCGGCCTGCGGCGTCTCAAGATGCAGCACCGCCCAGGGTGCACGCAGGCGATCGGCCTGCCGCCTGGCGTACCGCACGAGGCTTGCGCCGCTGGCCCTCTGATCAAGGCAGACCAAAAGGCGCTCGCCGGCGGCCCAGGGGCCGGAAATGGCATGGGCCTGCATGTGGTCGAGCAACTGATCATCGACCCATTGCGCCGTGCGTCGCAGCGCTAACTCACGAAGGGCCGTCAGGTTTCCGGGCGAGAAGTAGTTCTCGATCGCACGCCGGGCGGTCTTCGGTGCGTAGATCTTACCGTCGGCGAGCCGTTTGATCAGGTCGTCGGGCGTGATGTCGATGATCTCGATGTCGTCGGCGCGGTCGACGATGGAATCGGGAACGGTCTCGCGCACACGGATACGGGTGATCTGCGCGACGACATCGTTGAGACTTTCGACATGCTGGATGTTGAGCGTCGAATAGACGTCGATGCCGCGGGACAGGATTTCCTGCACGTCGAGATAGCGCTTGGGATGGCGGCTGCCGGGGGCATTTGTGTGCGCAAGTTCGTCGACGAGAACGAGCGCCGGGCGGCGTGCCAGAATCGCGTCGAGATCCATTTCCTCAAGTTGCTGGCCGCGGTACGCGTTCGTGCGACGCACCACGATCTCGAAGCCATCCATCAGCGCTTTCGTCTCGCTGCGGCCATGAGTCTCCACGACACCGATGACGACATCCACGCCGTCGGCCTGCCGCGCCCGGCCGGACATCAGCATCTCGAAGGTCTTGCCGACACCGGGCGCTGCGCCGAGGAAGATCTTCAGGCGCCCGCGCGCCTCACGCTCCGCGCGCTCCAGCAGGACGTCCGGCGATGGTCTTCTCTCGATCTCGCGGCTATTATCCGGCATGCATATCCACCTCGTTCCCCGGCCGGCAGCAAGGCCGGCCGGAGCACCCATTTCAGTTTACGAGCGTGCCTCGTCAAGCGCCATGTTGAGACCGAGCACATTCACCACGGGTTCGCCGAGGAAGCCGAGTTCGCGGCCCTCGACGTGCCGGTCGACCAGCGCGCGCACCGCAGCCTCGTCCATCGCCCGCGCCCGGGCGACGCGTGCGACCTGGAAATAAGCCGCTTCCGGCGAAATATGCGGGTCGAGGCCGCTGCCGGAGGCGGTGACAAGGTCGATGGGCACCTCACCACCCGGGTTGGCGACCTTGGCGGCCTCGTAGTCGGCCTTCACCCGGTCGATCAGCTTGCCGCTGGTCGGTCCGAGATTGGAGCCGGAGGAGCCGGCGGCGTCATAGCCATCGCCCGCCGCCGAGGGGCGTCCATGGAAATACCGCTCGCCCGTGAAGGCCTGGCCGATAAGGGCCGAGCCGATCAGCCGACCATCCTTCTCAATCAGACTGCCGTTTGCCTGCTGTGGGAAGACGGCCTGTGCGATGCCGGTCACGGCAGCGGGATAGAGAAGACCGGTAATGACCGTGGTGGCGAGAATCATGACGATTGCCGGACGCAGTTGCTTGAACATTGTATGTCTCCTTAGGCGAGGCCGAGGGCGTTGATGGCGACATCGATCGCCTTGATGCCGATGAAGGGCACGACGATGCCGCCGAGGCCGTAGACCAGCAGGTTGCGCGCAAGAAGCGCGCCGGCCCCGACCGCGCGGTACTTGACGCCCTTCAGTGACAGCGGGATCAGCGCGACGATGATGAGTGCGTTGAAGATGATTGCCGAGAGGATGGCCGATTGCGGGGTCGCAAGGCCCATGACATTCAGAACGCCGAGCTGCGGATAGAAGGCGAGGAACATGGCCGGGATGATCGCGAAGTATTTCGCAATGTCGTTGGCGATGGAGAAGGTCGTCAGTGCGCCCCGCGTCATGAGGAGCTGCTTGCCGATCTCGACGATCTCGATGAGCTTGGTCGGATCGCTGTCGAGGTCGATCATGTTGCCGGCCTCGCGGGCGGCGACCGTGCCGGTGTTCATGGCGACGCCAACATCCGCCTGGGCAAGCGCCGGCGCATCGTTGGTGCCGTCGCCGCACATTGCCACGAGCTTTCCCTTGGCCTGCTCCTCGCGGATGAGCTGGAGTTTGTTGTCCGGCGTCGCCTGGGCGAGGAAGTCATCGACGCCCGCTTCCGCAGCGATGCTTGCCGCCGTCATCGGGTTGTCGCCGGTGATCATCACCGTGCGGATGCCCATGCGGCGCAGTT
>CBIMFD010000094.1:0-11343 GCA_966243085.1 uncultured Shinella sp. | reverse complement strand
GTCTGCGCCGCCTCGGTCTGGCCGACGCCGGAAATGTCGTCGTTCTCGCCCTCGACGGTGAGCAGCGCCACCTTGCGGATCGCCGCCGTGTCGACGGGGCGGTCGCGGTGCATCATCTCGCCCTTCGGCAAGGCGTGGCGCATGAAGACGATCTCGACCGTCTGAAGATAGAATTCGGCCGTCAGGTCCATGACGGCGAGATATTCGTCGTAGAAGTCGCGGTGCTTTTCGGCCGCGTCGCCGTCGTTCTTCACCAGATGGGCGAAGAACTCCTTGTGGGCGATAACGTGACGGTCGAGGTTCATCGACATGAAGCCGGAAAGCTGAAGGAAGCCCGGATAGACCATGCGCATGAAGCCGGGCTGCGGCCACGGCACCGGCATGACGACATTGTCGCGGAACCACTCGATCGGCTTTTCCTTGGCGAGCTGGTTGACGGCGGTCGGATTGATACGGGTGTCGATCGGCCCGCCCATCAGCGTCATGGTCGCGGGCGAAAGCGGATCGTTGTCGGCCTCCATGACGGCAACGGCGGCCAGCACCGGCACCGCCGGCTGGCAGACGGCGATCACATGGGTATCCGGCCCCAGCGCATGCAGCATCTCGATGACGTAGTCGATATAGTCGTCGAGGTCGAAGCCGCCGTCCGACAGCGGCACCATGCGCGCGTCCACCCAGTCGGTGATGTGCACCTCCGCATGGGGCAGCAACGCCTCTACGGTGCCGCGCAGAAGCGTCGCGTAGTGGCCGGACATCGGCGCAACGACGAGGATCTTCGGGTCGTTGCGGTGGCCGGCCGGCAGACAGCGCTCGAAATGGATGAGATTGCAGAAGGGCTGCTTCCAGACGACCTTCTCGTGCACCGAGACGGGCTTGCCGCCGATGACCGTCTCGGAAAGGCCGAATTCCGGCTTGCCGTAGCGCCGGGTCGTGCGCTCCAGCACCTCGAAACCGGCGGCAACGGTGCGTCCGAAATAAGTATGCGATAGCGGATTGAGCGGGTTGCGGAAGGCGATGCGCATCTGATCGGCCATGACGTGCCAGGGCGCCATGGCGGCATGATTGAATTCATAGAGCTGATAATACATCGGACGCGTATCCCATTTTCCGGTGCGGGGTGTTACGCCCCACACCGCTTTCACCCGGTTTCCGCAGATGCGAAAAGACTAGCATCTTTTTGTTGCGTGGCAACATGCCACGCAACCATCCTAGTCCTGCGGACCTTTCGCGGGGGTGAACACGTCGTCAGGCCGTCCAGCCGCCGTCGATGACATAGGCCTGTCCGGTCGTGTAGCTGGCACCGGCGAGGTGCACTGCAAGATCGGCGATCTCCTCCGGCGTGCCGATGCGGCCCATCGGCTGGCGGGATATGAAGGCGGCGCGGGCGGCCTCGTAGTCGCCGCCGGCGCGCATGCGGTCCTGCAGGGAGGGGCTTTCCACGGTGCCGGGGCAGATGGCGTTGCAGCGGATGCCTCTCGCCACGTAGTCGGCCGCGACGGACTTTGTGAGACCGATGACGGCCGCCTTGGTGACGGTATAGGCAAAGCGGTTCGGCACGCCCTTCACGCTGGAAGCGACGGAAGACATGTTGATGATGGCCCCGTCGCCGCGTTCCAGCATGCCGGGCAGAACGGCCTGGATGGTGCGCACCATGGCGAGCACGTTGAGGTTCCAGGCGAAGGCGAGGTCGTCCTGCTTCATGTCGAGGATCGTACCGCCATGCACGACACCGGCGCAATTGAACAGGGCGTCGATGGGATCGGCCTCGCCGACGACGGCGGAAACGGCCGCATCGTCCAGCACGTTGAGGGCGCGGGTGGCAATGCCGCTTTCGTCGGCAAGGCTTGCCAGAGCGTCTGCGTTGATGTCCGTGGCAAGCACCTTCGCGCCGGCGCGCTGGAAGGCGAGCGCGGATGCCCGCCCGATGCCCTGCCCCGCTGCCGTCACCAGAACGGTCTTGCCTTCGAGATTGCTCATGATGTCACTCCAGTCTGCTATGCGGCATTGCGCATGATGGCCCTGAGAGGCCGGATTTTCCGCCTGCCGGAGATATCCTGCAGGCGATGGTTTTCATTCTAACGGGTTCCGCGGCGCCGCAACTGGTCGAAATAGACGATGACGATGATCAGGAGACCGGTGATGATGCGCTGCCAGAACGAATTGACGTTGAGCAGGTTCGCACCGTTGTTGATCGTCGCCAGGATGAAGGCGCCGAGGAGCGGCCCGTGCACCGAGCCGACCGCGCCGAAAAGGCTGGTGCCGCCGATGACCGAGGAGGCGATCGCCTGAAGTTCCCAGCCTTCCGCCTGCGTGGCGTTGCCGATGCCGATGCGCGAGGCGAGCAGCACGCCGACAAGGGCGGCGCAGGCGGCCGAAAGGATATAGGCGAGATAGATCGTGCGGTCGACGTTGACGCCGGAAAGGCGCGCCGCCTCGCTGTTCGAGCCGACCGCGAAGAGATAGCGGCCGAAACGGGACAGATGCAGGTAGACGAAGGCGGGGATCGCCACCAGGATCACCATCCAGAAAAGGCTGGGCACGCCGAGGAAATCAGCCCGCGAGAAATTCGTAAAACCTTCATGGCTGATCGAGATGGTCGCGCCGTTGGTGATGAGCAGGCCGATGCCGCGCAGCGAGGTCAGGGTCGCCAGCGTGATGATGAAGGGCGGCAGGCCCATGCGTACGATGCCGAAACCGTGGAAGGCGCCGATGGCGACGCCGATCAGAAGCGTGAGGAGAATCGAGAGCCACAACGGCACCCCGGCCTGGAGCAGCCAGGCGACGATGACGCTGGTGAAGCCGACGATGGCACCGACCGAAAGGTCGATGCCGGCCGTGATGATGACGAAGGTCTGGCCGACCGCGAGGATCGCCGTCATCGCCCCCTGGCGCAGGAGGTTCGAGATATTGTTCGGCGACCAGAAGGCGTGGGTCGCAAGGCCGAGCGCCAGCCACAGCGCCAGAAGAAGCCCGAGCAGCGTCAGCCCGAGCAGGATGTTCGTTCCCTTCTTCGGCGCCGGTGCGCTTTCCGTGGTGGTCTCCACGCTCATGTCCGTCTCCCCTTCTTTTCTTTGCGCGATGCTCAGGCGCCGATGGCCTGAGTCAGGACATCTTCGTGAGAAGCGGCCCGGTGATCGTGGCTGGCGACGAGGCGGCCGCCACGGAAGACGTGCAGCCGGTCCGACAGTTCATAGACTTCCGGCAGGTAGGACGAGATGAGGATGATGCCTGCGCCCTGCTTCAGAAGTTCGCCGAAGAGCCGGTAAATCTCCGCCTTGGTGCCGACGTCGACGCCCACCGTCGGCTCGTCGAAGATGAAAAGGCGCGCGCCGTGGCTCAGCCACTTGCCGATGACGATCTTCTGCTGGTTGCCGCCGGACATTGCCGAAGCGGGCACGCCGCGCGAGGGCGTCTTGATGGCGAGATTGCGGATTTGCCGGTCGGCATTTTCCGCTTCGTCGCGGCGTCGGATCACCGGCCCTGCGCTCAGCCGTCGGAAGACCGGCAGGTTGATGTTGAGGCCGATCGGCAGGTTGAGGCAAAGCCCCTGGTCGCGGCGGCTTTCCGGCGCGAGCGCAATGCCGAGATCCATGGCCGTGCGCTCGTTGCGGATCGCGACCTTCTTGCCGTCCCAGAATATCTCGCCCGCGGTGACGGGCTGGCGCCCGTAGAGGCCGAGCGCGAACTCGCTGCGCCCCGCGCCGATGAGACCATAGAGGCCGACGATCTCGCCCGACCGCACCGAAAGGGAGACATCCTCGAAGCCCGGCCCTGAAAGGCCCCGAGTCTCGACGATCACGTCACCGGCCGGCACCTTGTCCTTGTGGTAGATCTGTTCGATCGAACGGTTGATCATCAGCGCGATCAGTTCGTTCTCGTTCGTCTCGCCTATGAGGCGCGTGCCGACATGGGTGCCGTCGCGCAGCACCGAGACGCGGTCGGCGAGCTCGAAGACCTCTTCCATGCGATGGCTGATATAGACGATGGTGACGCCCTCGTCGCGCAGCCGGCGGATGAGCCGGAAGAGCTGCGCCGATTCCTGGCGCGTGAGATAGGCGGTCGGCTCGTCGAAGATGAGGAAGCGGATGCCACGCATGGCGGCTCGCGCCGTTGCGACCAGTTGCTGCTGGCCGATGGTGAGGCTGCCGAGCACGGCAGCGGCGGGGAGCTGGAAGCCGAGATCGTCGAGCACGGTCTGGGCGGCACGCTCCATGGCGCGCTTGCGCATCAGGCCGTTGCGGTTCAATTCGTCGCCGAGGAACATGTTGGCCGCGACGGAAAGATGCGGGCAGAGCACGACCTCCTGGTGCACGGCGTTGATGCCGCGGGAAATCGCCTCGGTCGGCGTTGCAAGCTGCACGGGCTTGCCGCACCACAGGACCTCACCGGCCGTGCGTCGGATCACGCCGGTCAGCAGCTTGATGAGGGTGGACTTCCCGGCGCCGTTCTCTCCGACGATAGCGTGGATCTCGCCGGCAAGGAAGGTGATCGTCGCCGGCTTCAGCGCTTCGACGAAACCGTATTTCTTCTGCAGGCCGCGCATTTCGAGGATCGGAGCGCCGCGTGGCACCGTTTCGGATTCGGCGAGCTTCGCCTCGTCCTCATGCCGGTGACTTAGCTCCTGAAAGCTGCTCATAGCCCTCTCCCCCTGATTTCGCCGGAAAGCGTCCCGCCCGGATCATGTGGCCCGGGCGGGGGATCGTCAAACGTGGCCCGATGCGATCAGATCTTCGGGTTGAGAAGCGCGTCGATCTTCGGGTCGGACATGTTGTCCTTCGTCACGAGGTTCGCGCCGGTATCGACGAAGGTCTCCACCTTCTCCTTCTTGGAGGCGGCGAGTGCCGCCTTCACGCCGTCGTAGCCCATACGATAGGGGTCCTGCACGACGAGGCCGGCGAGCACGCCTTCCTTGAGGAAGCCGACCGTCTTCTCATCCGAGTCAAAGCCAATGACCTTGATCTTGTCGCCGAGCTTGTTCTCCGCGATCGCCTGGCCGACGCCCTGCGCCATGATGAGGTTGGAGGCGAAGACGCCGACGAGGTCCGGGTTGGCGGTGATGAGGTCGGTCATCATGTTGAGACCGGTGGTGGCCTGACCGTCCGCATACTTGTCCGCCACGACTTCGAGGCCCGGATACTTGGTCTTGATCTGGTCGAGGAAGCCTTCCCGGCGCTGGTCGAGCGAGCCGACGCCCGGCAGGCTCGTGATGATGGCGATCTTGCCCTCTTCCTTGCCGGTGGCAGCCTTGATGGCGGCGGCAAGTCCGTCGGCGGCGATGCGGCCGCCCTGGACGTTGTCGGTCGTCAGGAACGAGGTGAAGGCCTTGGAGTCGGCCGCCGAGTCGATGCCGATGATCGGAACGGACTTGGCTGCCTCGTCGACCGGCTTGCCGAGTGCCTTGAACTCCGTCGGCGAGATGACGACGGCGGCGGGGCCACCGGCAACGGCGTTCTCGAGGATGCTGATCTGGCCGTTGATGTCGGATTCCGACTGGGCGCCGAGTTCAGGAACGTTGACGCCGAGATCCTTGCCCGCCTGGCGCGCGCCGGCGAGCACGATCTGCCAGTAGAAGGACGTCGTATCCTTGACGATGATCGGAATGGTGACATCCTGCGCCATGGAGGCGGCGGGGCTCATGGCTGCGAGGACTGCGGCACCCGCAAGCGCGGTGAAGGCGCGGCGGGTCAGAAGCGATCTTACAATGCTCATCTGTGTTCTCCTCTCGGGTGCTCCCTGTCCTCCTTTTGGGATCGGGTTGCAGGAAGCGGACAACTCGATCTTTTATCGATAAAAAACATTTTATCGCAGGCTACACCCGCTCCTTTCCCTTGGCAAGCGGGTGGCTTCTCGAAAAAGCGCTGTATTTCCAGCCGTTCCAGTCCATTCGCCCCGCCCTCCCAAACGGTAGCCGCCGGGTTCAGACCCGGTGGACCTCCTGCGGAAGCACGACACCTTTCTTCAAAATGAGGTTGCCGTAAAGCCGGAATTCCGTCGTGGCGACGATGACGGCCGCCGCCTTGGCCCGCTCGTAAAAGGCAAAGCGCTCCAGCGAATGGACCGTGAAATCGCCCGCAAGGCGATGCACGAGATCCTGGAACGTGGCGCAGACCTCGGGCACCGCCGCCGGGTCGCCCACCACCTCCATGCGCCAGGCCGCCTCCGGCACGAAGGTGTCGAGCGGCATATGCGCCAGCACCGCCTCGGTCATGGCGACGGCATCGACGCCATCCGCCCGGATGACCTCCGGTCCCAGGAAGCTCGACGGGAAATTAGCGTCGGCGATGACGATCTCGTCGCCGTGGCCCATGGTTCTCAGCGCATGCAGGAGATCCGGGCCGAGCAGGGGATGAATGCCTTTCAACATGCGGATGCGTTCCTCCTCGAAACTATTGCCGGACGGCGTCGAGCCCCAATTGCGGTGCCACCAGCGTATGGGGCTCGAAGGCCGGGTAGATGTCCGCCGGCAGCGGTTCGCGCGCGAGCGCCATGTTGCGGCCGAGACTTTCCGGCTTCGCCGTGCCGATCAGCACCGAGGCGACGGCCGGGTTCTGCAGCGGAAACTGCAGGGCGGGCGCAGCGAGCGGCACGCCCCTCTCCCGGGCGATCTCCATCATGGCGCCGACCTTGCCGGCGATCTCCGGCGTTGCCGGCATGTAGTCGAAATGGGCGCCCGCCACCGGGCCGGTCGCCAGGATGCCGGAATTGAAGACACCGCCGACGACGAGCGAGGTTTTCTTCCGTTCGCAGAGCGGCAGGAGCTCGGCGACGGCCGAACGGTCGAGCAACGTATAGCGGCCGGCCAGCAGGATACAGTCGAGATCGGCCTGCCGCAGCACGTCGAGGCAGACCGGCACCTCGTTGACGCCGAGGCCATAGGCGCGGATCGCGCCGGAGGATTTCAGCGCATCCAGCGCCTTGAGGCCCGAATCGAGCAATTGGCGCAGGTGAAAGGCGTTGCGCTCGGCGCCGTGCGTGTAGACGCCGATATCGTGCACATAGAGGATATCGATGCGGTTGAGGCCGAGGCGGGCATGGCTGAGCTCGACCGAGCGCATGATGCCGTCATAGCTGTAGTCGTAGCGCACGTCGAAGGGCAGCGGATCGACATAGCCGTAGTCCGGCACCTTGTCGTCGGCGACCGGAACCATGATGCGGCCAACCTTGGTGGAAAGCACGTAGCTTCCCTTCGGCTTTCCGCGCAGGAAATCGCCGGTGCGCCGTTCGGCAAGGCCGAAGCCGTACCAGGGCGCCGTATCGAAATAACGGATGCCCTCGTCCCAGGCGGTCTCCAGCGTCGCCATCGCGATTTCGCGCGGGCAGGCCCTGTAAAGCCCGCCGAGCGCCGCAGTGCCGAAACTGAATTCGGTCACGGCAAGGCCCGTCGTCCCGATGGTCCGCGTCTTCATGCTTCCTCCCGGCCAGCGTCCTCTCACCGGCTTTTTTGTCTTTTATCGACAATAGACAGAACGCCGTCAATGGGTAATATGAAGGGAAGGAGGAAACGGGGGAATGACGGGAACGGCGCGTCTGGTCATTTGCCCGGTCAGCCATTAAGGGACGCGAACCCCAACAACCGGCGGCACCCATGGCCAAGCAGAACAACGTCTTCAAGGATGCCTTCAATCGCTGCGTGAAGCTTCTGGAGCAGACGGCGAGCCTGCCGTCCGAGCCCGAGCTCGGCGCTGCGCTCGGCGTCAGCCGCACGACCGTGCGGGCGATCCTGACCCGGCTGGAGGACGTCGGCCTGCTCGCCTGGGAGAAGCGGCGCAAGATCGTGCTGCGCAAGCCCGTGCCAGCCGACTACTTCCCGACGGAAGAGACCGATTCCCTCTCGGAGATCATCGAGCGCAGTTTCATGCGCCGGATCCTTGCCGGCGGGGCGCAGCCGGGCATGCAGATCAACGAACTGGAGCTTGCCCGCGAGATCGGCATCGGCACAACCAGCGTCCGCGAATTCCTCATCCGTTTCAGCCGCTTCGGTCTCATCGAGAAGCGGCCGAACAGCCATTGGGTTCTGAAGGGTTTCACCCGCGAATTCGCACTGGAGCTGACGGAGGTGCGCGAGATGTTCGAGCTGCGCTCGGCCGCCGCCTTCGCCCACCTGCCGGAGGACCATCCGGCCTGGCGGGAGCTCGATGCGATCGAGGCCGTGCACCACGAAATCCTCGCCGACATCGAAGTCCGCTATCCGGATTTCTCCGAGCTCGACGAACGCTTCCATCTCTTGGTGCATCGCGCCTCGAAGAACCGCTTCATCGTCGATTTCTACGACGTGATCGCCATCGTCTTCCACTACCATTACCAGTGGAACAAGACGAACGCCCGCGCGCGCAACGCCCGGGCTCTGGAAGAGCATCTCGCCTATATCGCGGCGCTGCGCTCGCGCGATCCGACCGGTATCGAGACCGCCTGCCGGCAGCACCTGAAATCCGCCCGCGAAACCCTGCTGCAATCGATCAATTGAGCGGACCGGGCTTCGGCGGCTCAGTAGCCGCCGCCGCGTCCCGCCGCCGGCGCCTCGCCGAGGAAGCGGCGGCGCAGGTCGTCCACAGCCGTGACGAGGCAATTGACGTCGGTGCCGATCGCCATGAAATCCGCACCGAGATCGCGGTAGGCCTCGGCCTGCGCCAGCGAGACCGTCATGATGCCCCGTGCCTTGCCGTGCGCCTTGATCCGTGCGAAGGCGTGAGTGATCGCCGCCAGCACTTCCGGCGCACCGGGATTGCCGAGATGGCCCATGTCCGCGGCAAGGTCCGACGGGCCGATGAAGACGCCGTCGACCCCGTCCACGGCGGCGATCTCGTCGATGGCGGAAAGGCCGGCCCGGCTTTCGACCTGCACGATCAGGCAGATTTCCGCATTGGCGGTCGTCACATAGTCCGGCACGCGGTTGAAATCGCTCGCCCGGCCGAGACCCGCACCGACGCCACGGATGCCGTGCGGCGGATAACGGAGCGCGCGCACCAGCGCCTCGGCCTGCGCGGCCGATTCGACCATCGGGATCAGGAAGGTCTGAGCGCCCTGGTCGAGTAACTGCTTCAAAAGCCAGGCCTCGCCCATCGGCGGGCGAACCACGGCATGGGCCGGCGCATGGCGGAGCGCCCCGATCTGCGCGCCCATCGACGGCAGGTCATTCGGCCCGTGCTCGCCGTCGATCAGCAGCCAGTCGTAGCCGCTGGTCGACAGGATTTCGGCCGCATAGGCGCTGCCGAGCGCCACCCACAGGCCGAGTTGGAACCGACCTTCCGCAAGGGCGGCCTTGAAGGCATTTTTCGGTGCTGCCACGATTTTCCCCTCGAAATGGAAGCCGGCCGGGATCGCCCGGCCGGGCCATTGCAGAATTGCCTCAGGCGATGCCACCGAGGCAGACATATTTGATCTCGGTGAATTCCTCGATGCCGTAGCGCGAGCCCTCGCGGCCGAGGCCGGAGAGCTTTACGCCGCCGAACGGAGCTTCCGCCGTCGAGATGAGGCCCGTGTTGACGCCGACCATGCCATATTCCAGCGCTTCGGCAACGCGGAACACCCGCGATAGGTCCTTGGCGTAGAAATAGGAGGCAAGGCCGAATTCCGTGTCGTTCGCCTGCGCGATGACGTCGTTCTCGTCCGAAAAGCGGAAGAGCGGCGCGACGGGACCAAAAGTCTCCTCGCGCGTCACCGTCATGTCCTTCGTCACGTCGGCGATCACCGTCGCCTCGTAGAAGGTGCCGCCGAGCGCATGGCGCTTGCCGCCGGAGATGACCCGTGCGCCCTTCTTCATCGCGTCGGAGACATGCTCCTCGACCTTGTCCAGCGCCGCCTGGTCGATGAGGGGCCCGAGCACCACGCCCTCGTCGAAACCGTTGCCGGTCTTCAGTTTGCCGACGGCGGCGGCAAGCTTTTCGGAGAAGGCGTCATAGACGGCGTCCTGCACGTAGAGCCGGTTGGCGCACACGCAGGTCTGTCCGTTGTTGCGGAACTTGGCGATCAGCGCGCCTTCCACCGCCGCGTCGAGATCGGCATCGTCGAAGACGATGAAGGGCGCGTTGCCGCCGAGCTCGAGGCCGAGCTTCTTGATGGTCGGGGCGCACTGCTTGTAGAGCTCCGCGCCGACCTCCGTCGAGCCGGTGAAGGTGAGCTTGCGCACGATAGAATTGGCCGTCAGTTCCGCGCCGATCTCGCGGGCCGAGCCCGTGACGACCGAGAAGAGGCCGGCGGGAAGGCCGGCGCGCTCGGCGAGCACGGCGATCGCGATGGCGGAGAAGGGCGTCTGCGAGGCGGGCTTCAGCACCATGGCGCAGCCGGCGGCGAAGGCCGGGCCCGCCTTGCGGGTGATCATGGCGTTCGGGAAATTCCAGGGCGTGATCGCCGCGACGACGCCGACCGGCTGCTTCATGACGAGGATGCGCTTGTCCTTCTGGTGGCCGGGCACGATGTCGCCGTAGAGGCGGCGGGCTTCCTCGGCGAACCATTCGACGAAGCTCGCGCCATAGACGATCTCGCCGGTGGCCTCGGCAAGGGGCTTGCCCTGCTCCGCCGTCAGGATGCGGCCGAGATCGTCCTTGTTCTCGATCATCAGCTCGAACCACTTGCGCAGCACGCCGGCGCGCTCCTTGGCCGTGCGGGCGGCCCAGCCCTTCTGCGCTTCGGCGGCGGCCTCGATGGCCTCGCGCGTCTCCTTGCCCCCCAGTTTCGGCACATGGCCGATCAGCTCGCCCGTCGCCGGGTTCGTCACCGCTATGCCGGCACCATCTGCTTCGATCCAGCGCGTGCCGACAAGGGCCGCCTCCCGCAACAGGCTCGGGTCTTTGAGGTTCATCGCATATCTCCCATTTTCGCAATGCCGTTCCAAGACGTGTCCAAGCGGTTATATTGCCTGCGCCGCCCCTTCGACAATGGCGTCGGAGGCCGGGCGGCAACAGGAAATTCGAGGCTTGCAATGACCGAGACGACCGGCCGCATCGCGGACCACCCTATCGACCCCATCTTTCTCGACCGCTGGTCGCCCCGCGCCTTCACGGGCGAGGCCATGCCGCACGAGGCGCTTCTTTCGCTGTTCGAGGCGGCACGCTGGGCACCGTCGGCCGCCAACGGCCAGCCCTGGCGCTTCATCTACGGCCGCCGCGGCACCGAAGCCTTCGACAGGATCTATGAGACGCTTGACGAAGGCAACCGCCGCTGGACCGACAAGGCTTCCGTCCTTGCCGTGATCGTCTCGCAGACCCATCGCAGGAGTGCTGGCGGCGAGATGCGGCCCGCCTATACCCATGCCTTCGACACGGGCGCCGCCTGGGCCTACCTTGCCCTCCAGGCGATCCATGCCGGCTATTACGCCCACGGCATGGGCGGCATCGACCGCGCCAA
>CBIMFD010000093.1:0-11346 GCA_966243085.1 uncultured Shinella sp. | reverse complement strand
CTGGTCCAGACGGGCGAGCCGCGGCTCTACGCCAACATCATCCTGCGCAAGGGCGTGATCTACCCCTGACGCCTTGCGCGACCGCCGGCGGCGTGGTTGTCTCGCGCGACGGGCGGAAGGAGAGACGGATGCGGGTTCTGGTGGTGGAAAACGACAGGGTGACGCTGCTCGGGCAGATCGGCATCGCCCTTAACGAAGCGGGCATCGAACTCGACATCTGCCGGCCCCATGCGGGCGACGCCCTGCCGGCGGACGACGCTGCCCACGACGCCATCGTCGTCATGGGCGGGCCGCAGAACGCCCGTGACGACGAGCGCCATGCCTATCTGCCGGCGCTTGCCGCGCTGATGCGCCGCTTCGGCGATGCCGACAAGTCGGTGCTCGGCGTCTGCCTCGGCAGCCAGTTGCTGGCCCGGGCCTATGGTGCGGAGAACCTGATCGGAGCCGCGCCGGAATTCGGCTGGTGCACCGTCGCCCTGACGTCGGACGGCGCGGGGGACCCCGTCCTTTCCGCCGCCGCCAGCGCCTTCCCGATCTTCCAGTGGCACAGCGACACCTTCACCCTGCCGGAGGGCGCCGTGCGCCTTGCCACGAACCCGACGGCCGAGAACCAGGCCTTCCGCATCGGCCGCGCCGTCTACGGCACGCAGTTCCATTTCGAGGCGAGCCGCCCGGTGGTCGACGAATGGGCGCGGACCTTCCCCGCGCTGATGGCCGAAACGGCGCCCGGCTGGCTCGACCAGCGCGAAATCCACGCCGCCGAGATGGGCCCAGCCGCCGACGCCACCGGCCTTGCGCTCGCCCGTGCCTGGGTGGCGACCATCGCCGCCGGCAAGGCCCGCCGCGTCGCCTAGACCTTTGTAACCATCTCGGCGAACCGCACCGCGGCCGCGTGCAGCACCTCCGGTGAAAAGCCAGAGAAACCGACGACAAGGCCCTGTCGCGACGGCTCTGTGACCGCCATGGCCGACAGCGCCCGCGCGCCGAGCCCCGCCGTCCGCGCCATCTCCACCGCCGCGACATCGTCCAGCGCGGCAGGCAGGCAGGCGACGAGATGAAGGCCCTGATCCGGCACGTCCACCGTGAGATTTCCTGCCGTCCTGAGCCCTGTCACCAGCGCATCGCGTGCGGCCTCGGCGCGCCGCCGCGCGCGGCGCAGATGGGCGGCGAAATGGCCCTCGCGCAGGAGATCGGCGAGCGCCGCCTCGGGCAGGGTCGGCGGGCCCCGGTCGCTGCGGGCGCGCAATGCCACGAGGGGTTCGAGCAGCGCGTCGGGCAGCACGGCATAGCCGAGCCGCAGGCCGGGGAAGAGCACCTTGGAGAAGGTGCCGAGATAGACGACCCGGCCGCTGTCGTCCATGCCCTGCATGGCGGCGAGCGGGGGACCGGCGAAGCGGAACTCGCTGTCGTAATCGTCCTCGACGATCCAGCCGCCCGTCGCGCGCGCCCAGTCGACGAGGGCGAGGCGCCGGCGCATGCTCATCGTCACGCCGAGCGGAAACTGGTGCGAGGGCGTGACATAGACGGCACGCGCACCGGGCACCGCCTTCGCGATATCCGCCCCCTCCCCGTCCACAGCAAGGCCCGACACGACAAGGCCGCTGCCGGAAAATGCGGCGCGGGCGCTCGGATAGCAGGGATCCTCGATCATTACCCGGTCGCCGGGGGAAAGCGCGGTACGGATGAAGAGGTCGATGCCCTGCTGCGTGCCCGTGGTGACGACCACCGAGCGCGCCTCGCAGCGCACGCCGCGCGCCTGCCGCAGATAGGTGGCGACCGCCTCGCGCAGGTCCGCGCCGCCGCGCGGGTCGCCGTAGGAGAAATGCTCCGGCCCGGGGCGGGCGAGATGGCGCGCCAGCAGGGTACGGAAGAGACCGAGCGTGCGGGCATCGGCCATGGCGACGCCGAGCGTGCCCGGCAGCGGCGCCTTTGGCTCGGCGCTTTCCGCAGCCGCGGGCGCGGCGGGCTTCACGATCGGCACGCGGTCGGCGACGAAGGTGCCGGCACCGGTGCGCGCAACGGCATAGCCCTCCGCGATCAGCGTCTCGAAGGCGGCGACGACGCTGCCGCGCGAGGTCTTCAGCCGCCGGGCGAGATCGCGCGTCGGCGGCAGCTTGCTGCCGGGAGGAACCGCGCCCGTCTCGATCAGCCGGCGAAGTTCCCGGTAGAGCGCGGGCGTACGCCGGCCCGCCCCGGGCAGGACGGGCACGAGCGCCGACCAATCCGGCATATTGGTCCGTATTTTTCTCGCATCATTGGTGCTTTTCTGGTCCAATGTCATGGCGCACCATGGCGGCATCGTTCCAGAAAGGCAAGCCCGCATGACCGCCGATACCGCCTACCCCGTCACCCCGCGCAACCGCGTCAAGCGCCTGCACGAGCGCGCGAGCTACGACCGCGCCGCCGTTCACGCCGTCCTCGATGCCGCCATGCTCTGCCATGTCGCCTATGTCATCGACGGACAGCCCTATGCGACGCCGACCCTGTTCTGGCGCCGGGGCGACACGCTCTACTGGCACGGCTCGTCCGCCAGCCGCATGCTGCGGCACCTCAAAGCCGGCACGCCCGCCTGCCTCACCGTCGCCCATCTCGACGGGCTGGTGCTCGCCCGCTCCGGCTTCAACCATTCCGCCAACTATCGTTCCGCCATGTGCTTCGGCACGGCGCGGCTCGTCGAGGACCCGGAGGCGAAAATCGAGGCGATGCGCGACGTCGTCGACCGCTTCTACCCCGGCCGCAGCGCGCTCTTGCGTCCGCTCACCGCGCAGGAGGCCAAGGCGACGACGATCGTCGAAATGCCCATCGAGGAGGCGGCCGCCAAGGTGCGCGCCAAGGGCGTCGGCGACGACGAGGAGGATTTCGCCCTGCCCATCTGGGCCGGCGTCATTCCGGTGACGACCGTGCTCGGCCCGGCCGAGACCTGTCCGCGGCTCGCCAACGGCGTCGGGAAGCCGGAGACGCTGTCGATCTTCCCCGAGGGCGGGCGGCTCGATGCGGCATTGCGGGAAGGCCAGCGCCTCTACGAAGAGGCCTGACTACTGCAGGGGACGCGGGATCGGGATCGGCACGACGGCCGGCAATGCCAATGCCGCGTCCATCGCCGTTGCGGCCGCGCTGCCGGCATCGGAGAAGGCGAGCGCCGCGGGCGTGCCGCCATTGCCGCGATAGGTCGCTTCCGCTTCGGACGCGGGCGAGGCGCTCGCGAGCACCGTCCGGCAGGCCTTTGGCAGGTCGGAGAGCGTGACGAAGCGCGGCTTGACGGGCTTGGCGTCCTTCTTCGGCTTGGGCTTGGCCCAGGGCTCCTTGGTGAACCACCAGGCGAGCGAGGCATCGCAGCCGTCGCCCGGCGGCACCTTGGCCTGCGGCTTGCAGCCGGTCGAGCCTTCCGGGCACTTGATGCGGATGTGGAAATGCTCGTCGTGGCCATAGATCGGCCGCACCTTGCCGAGCGCCGAGCGGTCGCCCTGCCAGGTCTCGCAGAGTTTCTTCTTGATCGCCGGGTTGACGAAGACGCGCTCGACCTCAGGGTAGCTCGCCGCCATCATGACGAGCCGCGCGCGGGTCTCGGTCCAGCGGCGTGGATCGACTGTCAGGAACCTGCTCTTGTCGAGCATGGAGGTGAAGGGCAGCTTTTCCCGCTCGGCGGCGGACATGCGTTGGTCCGGCATCGGCGTGAACCAGATGTCGGCATCGAGCCCGACCTGATGGGAGGCGTGGCCGTTCAGCATCGGGCCGCCGCGCGGCTGGGAGATGTCGCCGAGCAGAAGTCCCGGCCAGCCGATCCTGCTGCGCGCATCCTGCGAGAACCGCTCGATGAGCGCAATCATGGCGGGATGGCCCCAACGCCGGTTACGCGACAGGCGCATCGCCTGCCAGGTCGGCCCGTCCGCCGGGATCGCCACCGCGCCGGCGATGCAGCCCCTGGCATAGGAGCCGTAGGAGCTCGCCGCCATATCGGCCGGCAGGCGCTTTGCGCCGAAGAGTTCCTTGGCGGGTCGCTCCTGCGCCGCAAGCGGGCTTGCGAGGGTCACCAGCGCGAGAGCGGCGGCAAGGCATGTTTTCAGGCGGGAAAGGAGAAGATGCGCAGACATTGTCCGGTCTCAAAAGTCGCAATCGTTGCGAAAGGTTAAAGGATCATCCTTTCGCAGTCGTGAATCGGCCCCCATAGGCGCGGCAAAAACCGTCGCTTTGATGGCAGGCTGTCAATTGCCCGGATTTTGCCTATTCTCTCGCCCATGCTTCGGCAGGCAACGAAAGGGAACGGGCATATGCAGGCAGTCTTCGCAAGATTCGTGTTCGCGGTCGCCCTCGGGCTTTGCGCCGCAGGGGCAACCGGGGCAAGGGCGGAAGATGCCGCGCCCGTCTGGCGCACCGGCATTTCCACGATCGGCGAATTGAAGCATCCGGACGGCTTTGCCCATTTCGATTACGTCAATCCGGAAGCGCCGAAGGGCGGCGAGTTGAAGCTCTCCGAGACCGGCACCTTCGACACGTTCAATCCTATCCTCGCCAAGGGCGAGGCGGCAGCGGGCGTGACCACCCTCGTCTTCGATACGCTGCTGAAATCGGCCGAGGACGAGATCACCGCCGCCTACGGCCTGCTTGCCGAAGGCGTCTCCTATCCCGACGACATCTCCTCCGCCACCTTCCGCCTTCGGGCGGAGGCGAAATGGGCGGACGGCCAGCCGGTGACGCCCGAGGACGTCGTCTATTCCTTCGACATGGTGAAGGAGCACAATCCGCTCTTCGCGAACTATTACCGCCACGTCGTTTCGGCGGAAAAGACCGACGAGCGCGACGTCACGTTCCGCTTCGACGAGAAGAACAACCACGAACTGCCCAATATCCTCGGCCAGTTCCCGATCATCCCCAAGCACTGGTGGGAAGGCACCGACGCCAAGGGCAACAAGCGCGACATCGCCCGCACGACGCTGGAGCCGGTGATGGGCTCCGGACCGTACAGGATCGCGTCCTTCCAGGCCGGCGGCTCCATCCGCTTCGAGCTGCGCGACGACTATTGGGGCAAGGACCTCAACGTGAATGTCGGCCAGAACAATTTCCGCACGATCACCTACACGTTCTTCGGCGACCGCAACGTCGAGTTCGAGGCCTTCCGCGCCGGCAACGTCGATTTTTATCAGGACAACAGCGCCAGCCACTGGGCGACGGCCTACGACTTCCCCGCCATGCAGGACGGGCGCGTGGTGCGCGAGCAGATCGAGAACCCGCGCCGCGCGACCGGCGTCATGCAGGCCTTCGTGCCCAATCTCCGGCGCGAGCAGTTCAAGGACCAGCGCGTTCGCGAGGCGCTGAACTACGCCTTCGATTTCGAGGATCTCAACCGCAATCTCGCCCACAACGCCTATCAGCGCGTCGACAGCTATTTCTGGGGAACGGAGCTCGCCTCTTCCGGCCTGCCGGAGGGCCGCGAAAAGGAAATCCTCGAAGAGCTGAAGGACAAGGTTCCCGCAGAAGTCTTCACGACGCCCTATACCAACCCCATCAACGGCGACCCGAAGAAAGTGCGCGAGAACCTGCGCAAGGCGCTCACGCTCTTCAAGGAAGCCGGTTACGAACTCAAGGGCAACAGGCTGGTGGAGACGAAGACGGGCAAACCCTTCGGCTTCGAGATCCTGCTCTCCAATCCCTCCTTCGAGCGGACGGTGACGCCCTTCGTCAACAGCGTGAAGAAGATCGGCATCGACGCGCGCATCCGCACGGTCGACGCCTCGCAATACACCAACCGCGTGCGCAGCTTCGACTATGACATGATCTACGGCATCTGGGCGCAATCGCTGGTGCCCGGCAACGAGCAGAGCGACTACTGGGGTTCTTCCTCGGTCGGGCAGGAAGGCTCGAAGAACTATGCCGGCATCGCCGACCCGGCCATCGACGCGCTCATCAAGAAGATCGTCTTCGCACCGAACCGCGACGAGCTGGTGGCGACGACCCGGGCCCTCGACCGCGTCCTCCTCGCCCATCACTACGTCATCCCGCTCTTCTATTCCAAGACGGTGAACATCGCCTACTGGAACCAGCTCGCAAGGCCGCAGGAGCTGCCCTATTACGGGCTCGGCTTCCCGGATGTCTGGTGGTCGAAATCCGCCGGCAAATGAGCCGGGGCTTGCGCCGTGCGGCGTCCTCGGCTCCATATGAGCGGTAACGAATCACCGCCGCGCCGCGGCAGAACGGAAGGGTTGGGCTTGACCGACAGGACTGGGCCAAGAGGGAAAGACCGGCGGCACGCGCCGGCGGGTGGGCGCTGATGGGCGCCTATATCCTGCGCCGCCTGCTGCTGATGATCCCGACGATCTTCGGCATCATGGCGATCTCGTTCGCCATCGTGCAGTTCGCACCGGGCGGTCCCGTCGAGCAGGTCATCGCCGACCTCACCAGCCAGGGTTCCGGCGACCGGCTTTCCGGCGGCACGGACATGACGCAGGAGGCCGGAGGGGACGGCACCTATCGCGGCGCGCGCGGCCTCGACCCGGAGTTCATCGCCAAGCTGGAAAAGCAGTTCGGATTCGACAAGCCGCCGCTCGAGCGCTTCCTCACGATGATGTGGGACTATATGCGTTTCGATTTCGGCGAGAGCTTCTTCCGCAACACGTCCGTGGTCGACCTCATCGCGCAGAAGATGCCGGTCTCCGTCTCGCTCGGCGTGTGGATCCTCATCTTCTCCTACGCCATCTCCATCCCGCTCGGCATCCAAAAGGCGGTGAAGGACGGCTCGGCCTTCGACGTGTGGACCTCCGGCATCATCATCGTCGGCTATGCCGTGCCGAGCTTCCTCTTCGGCATCCTGCTCATCGTCCTCTTCGCCGGCGGCTCCTTCTTCGACTGGTTCCCGCTGCGCGGCATCGTCTCGGACAATTTCGACAGCCTCTCGTGGTGGCAGAAGCCGCTCGACTACATGTGGCACATGACGCTGCCGCTGATCACGCTCCTGCTCTCCGCCTTCGCGACGACAACGCTTTTGACGAAGAACTCCTTCATCGACGAGATCAAGAAGCAGTATGTCACGACGGCGCGGGCCAAGGGCCTCACCGAGAGCCAGGTGCTCTACCGCCACGTCTTCCGCAACGCCATGTTGATCATCATCGCCGGCTTCCCGGGCGCCTTCATCTCGGCCTTCTTCACCGGCTCGCTGCTCATCGAATATATCTTCTCGCTCGACGGCCTCGGCCGGCTCGGCTACGATTCCATCGTGCGGCGCGACTATCCGATCGTCTTCGCCACGCTCTTCATCTTCTCGCTGATGGGCCTCGTCGTTTCCCTCGTCTCCGACCTCATCTATACCTGGGTCGATCCGCGCATCGACTTCGAGCGGAGGGACGTGTGATGAGCACCGTTGCCGACCCGACCCCCGTCGCCCCGCCGAGGAAGGGTCTGCTCTCGCCGACCAACAAGCGGCGCTGGGAGAATTTCAAGGCGAACCGGCGCGGCTACTGGTCGCTCTGGATTTTCCTCGTCATCTTCATCCTCAGCCTCTTTGCCGAGTTCATCGCCAACGACCGGCCGATCCTCGCCTCCTACAAGGGCGAGCTGCTCTTCCCCGTCGTCGTCGACTATCCGGAGGAGAAGTTCGGCGGGTTCCTGGCGCAGACCGACTACCGCTCCGATTTCATCACGGACGAGATCGAGGCCAACGGCTGGATGATCTGGCCGCCGATTCGCTATTCCTACCGCACCACCAATTCCTATATCCCGCATTCCGCGCCGACTCCGCCCTTCTGGCTGATGGGCCAGGAGGAGCGCTGCGCGGGCTATCCGGACGGAGCGGCGGACCCGAACTGCAACTGGCACAATCTCAACTGGCTCGGCACGGACGACCAGGCGCGCGACGTTCTCGCCCGCGTCATCTACGGCTTCCGCATCTCGGTGCTCTTCGGCCTGGTGCTGACGATCTGCTCGGCCGTGGTGGGCGTGACGGCCGGCGCCGTGCAAGGCTATTTCGGCGGCTGGACGGACCTTCTGATGCAGCGCTTCATCGAGATCTGGTCGTCGATGCCGGTGCTCTACATCCTGCTCATCATCGCCGCCATCCTGCCGCCCGGCTTCTGGATCCTGCTCGGCATCATGCTGCTCTTCTCCTGGGTCGGCTTCGTCGGCGTCGTGCGCGCCGAGTTCCTGCGCGCGCGCAATTTCGAGTATGTCAGGGCGGCGCGGGCGCTCGGCGTCGGCAACGCGACGATCATGGCCCGGCACCTGCTGCCGAACGCGATGGTCGCGACGCTGACCTTCCTGCCCTTCATCCTCTCCGGCTCGATCACCACGCTGACCTCGCTCGACTTCCTCGGCTTCGGCATGCCGCCGGGCTCGCCCTCGCTCGGCGAACTGATCGCGCAGGGCAAGGAGAACCTCCAGGCGCCGTGGCTCGGCCTCACCGCCTTCGTCGTCATGTCCGTCATGCTGTCGCTCCTGATCTTCGTCGGCGAGGCGACGCGCGACGCCTTCGATCCGAGGAAGACCTTCCGGTGAGCGCTCCCGAAACCATCCTCTCCGTCCGAGACCTGTCGGTCGCCTTCCACCAGGGCGGCAACGCGTCGCTTGCCGTCGACCGCGTCTCCTTCGACATCCGGCGCGGCGAGGTCGTGGCACTGGTCGGCGAATCGGGCTCCGGCAAGTCGGTGACGGCGAACTCGATCCTGAAACTGCTGCCCTACCCGGCGGCGAGCCATCCCTCGGGCGAAATCGTCTTCAACGGCAAGGACCTCCTTGCCGCCTCCGATGCGGAACTGCGCGCCGTGCGCGGCAACGACATCACCATGATCTTCCAGGAGCCGATGACCTCGCTCAATCCGCTGCACTCAATCGAGCGGCAGATCGGCGAGATCCTGAAACTGCATCAAGGCATCGAGGGCACGGCGGCGCGCACCCGCATCCTGGAACTCCTCAACCAGGTCGGTATCCGCGAGCCGGAAAAGCGGCTTGCCGCCTATCCGCACGAGCTTTCCGGCGGCCAGCGCCAGCGCGTGATGATCGCGATGGCGCTCGCCAACCGGCCGGAGCTGCTGATCGCCGACGAGCCGACCACGGCGCTCGACGTCACCGTGCAGGCGCAGATCCTCGAACTCCTGAAGAGCCTCAAGGAAGAGCACGGCATGTCCATGCTCTTCATCACCCACGATCTCGGCATCGTGCGCAAGTTCGCCGACCGGGTCTGCGTGATGACCAAGGGGCAGATCGTCGAGACCGGGCCGGTCGAGGAGATATTCACCAACCCGCAGCACGCCTATACGCGCCACCTGCTCGCCGCCGAGCCGAAGGGCGCACCGCGTCCCGCCGACGACAGCCAGCCCGTCGTCATCGAGGCGGAAGACGTGAAGGTCTGGTTCCCGATCAAGGCGGGTTTTCTCCGCCGCGTGGAGGACCATGTGAAGGCCGTCGACGGAATCGACCTCAAACTGCGCGCAGGCCACACGCTCGGCGTCGTCGGTGAATCGGGCTCCGGCAAGACGACGCTCGGCCTCGCGCTCACAAGGCTCATCTCCTCGAAAGGCCGCATCGCCTTCGTCGGACAGGATATCGCCGGCCGTTCCTTCGCCGAGATGCGGCCGCTGCGCCGGCGCATGCAGATCGTCTTCCAGGACCCCTACGGCTCGCTCTCCCCGCGCATGTCCGTCGCCGACATCGTCGCGGAGGGCCTCAAGATCCACGAGCCGTCGCTTTCCGAGGCCGAGCGCGACCATCGCGTCGCCGCCGCGCTGGAGGAGACTGGCCTCGATCCCGCGACGCGGTGGCGCTACCCGCACGAATTCTCCGGCGGCCAGCGCCAGCGCATCGCGATCGCCCGCGCGATGGTGCTGAAGCCCGAATTCGTCATGCTGGATGAGCCGACCTCCGCACTCGACATGAGCGTGCAGGCGCAGGTCGTCGAGCTCCTGCGCGACCTTCAGGCAAAGCATAACCTCGCCTACCTCTTCATCAGCCACGACCTCAAGGTCGTGCGCGCGCTCGCCAACGACATCATCGTCATGCGCAGCGGACGCGTGGTGGAGAAGGGACCGGCAAACGACATCATCGAGCGGCCGGGCGAGGCCTATACCAAGGCACTGATGGCCGCCGCCTTCAACCTCGAAGCCGTCCGCAGCGAGACGATCAGCCAATAGCAGCAGGAACCAGCATGCCGACGAAAAGCCCGGTCATCATCGATCTCAAATTCGACCAGGAACAAGTGGCGACCGCGCTGAAGGGCGCGTTCCCGGACCGCGAGGTGATCAACCTCCTGCATCCGGCAAGCCGCAACCGCGACCTTTCCGGCATCGATTATGCCGTGGTCTGGAAGCCGGGTGCTGATCTCTTTTCCCGGGCGAAGGACCTCAAGGTCGTCTTTTCCGGCGGCGCGGGCGTCGACCATGTGCTGACGCTGCCCGGCCTGCCGGACGTGCCTTTGGTACGCTTCGTCGATCCGTCGCTGACGACGCGCATGAGCGAATGGATTGTGCTGCAATGCCTCCTGCACCTGCGCCAGCATCAGGCCTATGAGGCGCAGCGGCAAAAGCGCGTCTGGCGCGAGCTCAGCCAGCCGGAGGCGAAAGACTTCACCGTCGGCATCATGGGCTTCGGCGTGCTCGGGCAGGATTCGGCGGCCAAGCTGAAGACGCTCGGCTTCAACGTCATCGGCTGGTCGAAGAGCGGCCGCAGGGTCGAGGGTTTCAAGACCTATGACGAGAAGGGCCTCGACACCTTCCTGGCGAAGACCGACATCCTCGTCGGCCTGCTGCCGCTGACGCCGGAGACGAAAGGCATCTTCAACACCGGCCTCTTCACGCGTCTCAGCCGAAAAGGCCCCTTCGGCGCGCCGGTCTTCATCAATGCCGGGCGCGGCGGCAGCCAGGTGGAGGCAGACATCGTCGCGAGCCTCAACGATGGCACGCTGCACGGCGCCTCACTCGACGTCTTCGAGCAGGAGCCGCTGCCGCTCGAAAGCCCGTTCTGGTCGATGGACAAGGTCTTCATGACCCCTCACGCCTCCGCCGCCTCCGACGTCGCCGCCCTGTTCCGCCATGTCGGCCAGCAGATCGAGCGGCTGGAAAGCGGCAGGCCGCTGGAACACCTCGTCGATCGCAGCGCGGGCTACTGAGGCTTTCAGGGCCGGCGGTAGCCGGTCGGCCGCTCGTAGAGCCAGCCGATGCGCTCGATGGCGGCGTCGAGGTTCTCGCGCGCCACGCTCATCGTATGGCCGTTGGCATGGACGATGGTCGCCTCGTCCTCCATGATCGCCACATGCCCCTTCCAGAAGACGAGGTCGCCGCGGCGCAGCTCGCCCCGTTCGATGGGCGTGCCGAGGCCGGCGGCCTGCATGTCGGAATCGCGCGGCACGGTGCGGCCCGTCATCATCAT
>CBIMFD010000092.1:0-11364 GCA_966243085.1 uncultured Shinella sp. | reverse complement strand
CGCGACCTCAAGGCGCTTGCGGGACGGGCCGGCATCCGGGCCGCGACGCTCTCCCCGCATGTCCTTCGCCATGCCTTCGCCAGCCACCTTCTGCAGAACGGCGCGGACCTTCGCGCGGTGCAGGAACTGCTCGGTCATTCGGACATTTCAACGACACAAATCTATACGCATGTACTGGAAGAACGGCTGCACGAGCTCGTTCAAACCCATCACCCCCTTGCCAAACAGGCGAAAAAAACGGATTAGGACCCCCACCGCTTGCAACCGGCCCCACGGCCGAAGGCAGCCTGGCGCGGTTTGAGCAAACGATCGGAAACGCATCTCATGCACAACTACCTCGATTTCGAAAAGCCCATCTCGGATCTCGAAGGCAAGATCCACGAGCTCCGCAAGCTCGCCGAGGAAGATGAGAGCATCGACACGACGGACGAGATCGGCCGGCTGGAAGTGCGCGCCCGCGAGGCGATGGCCGACATCTATTCCAAGCTGACCCCCTGGCAGAAGACGCAGGTCGCGCGCCACCCGCAGCGACCGCATTTCGTCGACTACGCCGCCCAGCTCTTCGATGAATTCACGCCGCTCGCCGGCGACCGCAAGTTCGCCGAGGACGAGGCGATCCAGGCCGGCCTCGGCCGTTTCCGCGGCGAGGCCGTCGCCATCATCGGTCAGGAAAAGGGCAACGACACCAAGTCGCGCCTCAAGCACAATTTCGGCAGCGCCCGGCCGGAAGGCTACCGCAAGGCGATCCGCGTCATGGAAATGGCCGACCGCTTCGGCCTGCCCGTCGTGACGCTGATCGACACGGCCGGCGCCTATCCGGGCATCGGCGCGGAAGAACGCGGCCAGGCGGAAGCCATCGCCCGCTCGACGGAAATGTGTCTCAACGTGCGCGTGCCGATCGTCTCCGTCGTTCTCGGCGAGGGCGGCTCGGGCGGCGCCATCGCCATCGCCACCGGCGACCGGGTCTACATGCTCGAACACGCCGTCTACAGCGTGATCTCGCCGGAAGGCGCAGCCTCCATCCTCTGGCGCGATTCCACCCGCGCCAAGGAGGCGGCGAGCAACATGAAGATCACCGCCGAGGACCTGAAGACCTTCGGCATCATAGACGGCATCATCCCCGAGCCCGTCGGCGGCGCGCATCGCGATCCGGCGGCGGTGATCGGCCGCACCGGCGACGTGATTGCCGCAGCGCTCAAGGATCTCGGCGCCAAGCCGGGCGACGAACTGCGCAAGGAGCGCCGCCAGCGCTACCTGAACATCGGCCGCCAGCTCTAAGGCGATTTGCGGGCGGCAGGCCGTCCGCTGCCCCATCTCGGCCATAATCCTTGTGTCTGAAACGATGGGCCTGCCGGCAGCCTCGCGAAAGAATTTCCGGTTAAGGCTTTATGAAGTATAAGCCGGTAACGACAGCACGTCCCGTCTCGATGGCGCGACGGCTCGCGCTCTGACGATAGTTCATGGATTTTGCATGCGCCTGACAGCTCTTGCCGCCGTTTCGCTTCTCGCCGTTGCCGCCGCCGGCTGCACCAACGAGACGCTCGACTCCTTCGACAAGGTGGACGTCGACCTGCGCACGATATCCAGCAAGACCGGCTATCAGCTCTCCTCGTCCGTCGTCAGCAAGCTCGCGGCGATGAACATCGACCGTTCCTCGCCGATCATGCTGCGCATCCTCAAGGAAGAAGGCCGGCTGGAGATCTGGAAGGCCGACCGGGCGAACCGCTACCAGCTCGTGCGCAGCTACAAGATCTGCGCCTGGTCCGGCAAGCTGGGGCCGAAGGTCAAGGAAGGCGACCGTCAGGCGCCGGAGGGCTTTTATCCGCTCTCGCGCGCCAACCTGAATCCGAATTCGAGCTATTACCTCGCGATCAACACGGGCTTTCCGAACAGCTATGACCGCGCCAACAAGGCGAGCGGCTCCAACCTGATGATCCACGGGGCCTGTTCGTCCTCCGGCTGCTATTCGATGACCGACGAGCAGATGCTGGAGATCTTCGCCTTCGCGCGCGACGCCTTCGACGGCGGCCAGAAGGCGGTCCAGCTCGAGGCCTTCCCCTTCCGCATGACCGCGGAGAACATGGCGCGCCACCGCGACAATCCTAATATCGGCTTCTGGAAGATGCTGAAGGTCGGCTGGGATCATTTCGAGATCACCAAGCGCCCGCCGGAAGTCGATGTCTGCGAGGGCAAGTACGTCTTCAACCAGCAGGCCGACAAGCCCTTCTCCCCGGCCGGCGCCTGCCCGGCGATGACGACGCCGGGCGCGCTGGAAACGGCGCTTGCGAGCTACAACAAGACCTATGCAAGCGCCTATGCCAAGGCGATGTCGAAATATGAGGGCACCGTCTGGATCGAGCCGTCCGAAGCCCAGCGCAAGGCGATCGTCGCCGACCAGCGCAAGGGCCGAGACCTTGCCTACGCCCCGACCGGCACCTCGCTCGATGCCGGCAAGCTGATGACCGAACGCGAGATCGAGGCGGAGAAGCGCAAGGCCGAAGAAGCGGCCGAGCGCAAGATCGAGGCCGAGGAGCGCGCCAGGCAGGCCGTGGAACAGGCGAAGATCGAGGCCGAACAGCAGAAGATCAAGGAAGCCGAGAACCTTGCCGCCGACGTCGCGGCCGAGAAGGCGCAGAAGACGGCCGAAGGCAAGGGCGCCCTGCCGGTGCCGGAGGAAAATCCGGGCGTGGCGGCCGTCGAGAAGAAGGAAAAGAAACCCTTCTGGAAGCTCTGGACGACGGACAGCGACGAGAGCGCAGGTGTGCCCGTGGTAACCGCCACGCAGGGCACCGGGGAAAAGCCCGCGGGCGAAGACCCGCAGGCGCGGACCGCCGAGGCCGGGACGGAAACGAAGAAGCCGGCGGAGACCGCAGGCGTGGTGCCTGTGCCGGAGGAAAACCCGGTCGTTGAGGTCGTCGAGCAGACGCCGGAAAAGCCCTTCTGGAAGTTCTGGCAGAAATGACCGGAACGGCGGCAGGGGACGACGCCGAGACCTATGACCTGCGCGGCCTGAAATGCCCGCTCCCGGTGATGAAGACGCGCAAGCGGCTCTCTGCCATGGCCCCCGGCGCAGCCCTCTGGGTCGAGACCACCGATCCCCTCGCCGCCATCGACATCCCCCATTTCTGCCACGAGGACGGCCACGCGCTGGAAGCCAGCGAGCGCATCGAGGCGGGGCTCCGTTTCCTGATCCGCAAGAAAGCTTAATTGGCGGCAGAGGGGGGGAATCCAACCCTAAAGCTTCAATCCCGGTATCGCGAGCGGGTTGTCGGCGAGCGCCGCGCGGTCCGGACGGTCGATCTTCGGCGTGCCGGTGAAGGCGTCGAAGAGGTCGCGCACGAAGGCTTCCGGCAGGTCCTTCGTGATCAGCACCAGCCGCGTGCGCCGGTCGGCCGGATCGGGCCAGGCCGCAAGCCGCTCCGGCGGATGGAACACGTTCTGCACGCCCTGCAGCACCAGCGGACGCTCCGGCGCATTCGACATCGCGACGATGCCCTTCATCCGCAGCAGCTTCTCGCCATGCGCCGAGCGCAGGAGATCGACGAACATTTCCAGCGCCATCGGATCGATGGGGCGATCATGCACGATGCTGAAGGAGCGGATCGTCGCATCGTGGCGCGTCACGTCGTGGGCATGCTGGTGCCCATCGCCGTGGTGGTGATGGTGATGCCCGTGATCGTGATCGTGATGGTGATGGCCATGCGCCTCCTCGTGCAACCAGCGGCGGACATCCGCAATCTTGCTGGCGGGATCGTAGAGGCCGTTGGCGAGCAGGTCCGGACCGACAAGGCCGGGCGCATCGACGTCCGACACGGGCGCGCGTGGATTGAGCGCCGCGATTTCCCGCTTCACCGCCTCAAGCGTTGCTGTATCCGCCATCGCCGCCTTGCTGATGAGCATGCAGTCGGCGACGGCGACCTGCTTGACGGCCTCCGGGTGGCTTGCGAGCGTCGACAGACCGTTGACGGCGTCGACCACCGTGATCACGCCGTCGAGGCTGAAGGACTGGGCAAGCACCGGATTGCCCATTACCGCCTGAAGCACCGGCGCGGGATCGGCAAGGCCCGTCGTCTCGATCACCACGCGCTTCAGCGGCTGGATTTTTCCCGTCTGCATGCGGTCCATCAGGTCGGCGAGCGTATCGACCAGTTCGCCGCGAATGGTGCAGCACAGGCACCCGTCGGAAAGCTCGATGACGCCGTCGCCCGACTGCTCGACGAGGAGATGATCGATGCCGATCTCGCCGAACTCGTTGATGATGACGGCCGTATCCGTCAGCGTCGGGTCCTTCAGCAGGCGGTTGAGCAAGGTCGTCTTGCCCGCGCCCAGGAAGCCGGTCAGCACGGAAACCGGCACGCGCCGTTCTGCGAGGGTCATGGCCAGTCCTGTCAGTAGGTGGGGCGCGGGATCGGGATCGGGATGTTGACCGCATCGCCGATATCGCCCACGGCGACCTTGTCGTCGCCCGCCGGCTTGGCGCTGCCGCCGCCGATGAGGCCGGCAAAGACGAGTTTCAGTGGCCGGTTCAGTTCATGGATATAGGGCGAGGCGAGCTTCTGGCGGCCGGCTTCGTCACGACCCTCGCTGCGCACCTTGGCAGCGTGTTTCGTGCAGATGTCCTTCGAGATATCCGCGACCACGTCGCGCGTCTCACCATAGGGACGAAGCTGGCCGAGCGTCGGCCCGTTGCCGGAAGGACCCGTCAGCCCCTTCTGGAGAAGATTTGCTGAAATGTCGGCACGCGCACCGAGGCTGTCGGAGCCGAGCACGATCGAAACGACGCTGCGTCCGTTGCGGGTCGCCGAGGAGACCTGGTTGAAGCCGGCCGCGCAGATGAAGCCCGTCTTCATGCCGTCCGCCCCGTCGAAGCGGCCGATCAGCATGTTGAAATTCGGATATTGCTTCTTGCCCGTGGTGAAGCCTTCCAGCGCGAAATAGGGCGCATATTGCGGGAATTCGCGCTTCAGCGTCACGGCAAGCACCGCAAGGTCGCGCGCCGTCGTATACTGGCCCTTGCCGGGCAGGCCGTTCGGATTGATGAAATGCGAGGACGTCATGCCGATGCGGGCGGCCTCCGCATTCATGCGGTTCACGAATTTCTGCTCCGAGCCGCCGACCGATTCGGCGATGGCGACGGCGACGTCGTTTGCCGACTTGACGAGGATGATCTTCAGAGCGCTGTCGAGCGTCATCTTCTGGCCGGGCTTGAAATACATCTTGGCCGGCGGCTCGGCGGCGGCGTTCTTCGTCATGGTGACGAGGCTGTCCAGCGTCACCTCGCCCGCTTTGATGGCACGGAAGACGGTATAGGCGGTCATCAGCTTGGTGAGGGAAGCCGGATACCAGCGCTGGAACGCCTCCTCATGCTCGATGACCTTGAGAGTGTTGACATCCACCAGCATGTGCGGATTGGCATTCGCCGCGGTTGCGGAAAGGGAAGCTGCAAACAGCAGGGCGGAGCCCAAAAGCCCCGCGCTCCGGCGCGTCGATCGTCCGTTCATCTGCAAAGGTCTGTCCTCGAAATCGGGAGTTGTCTCGAACCGTCGCCCTATTTAACCTATATGGCACCGTGATGGCAAAGCCATCGAGGAAGGCAGGCCGAATTTACCGGCCGGAATCACAGGAAGCGTTGCATGCCCGTTCTCAACCGCGTCGCAGAATTGCAGGACGAAATCGCCGGATGGCGCAGAAGCCTGCACCGGGAGCCGGAACTCCTCTTCGCCGTCGAAAAGACCGCCGCCTTCGTGGCGGAGAAGCTGCGTGAATTCGGCGTGGACGAGGTGGTGACCGGCATCGGCCGCACCGGCGTCGTCGGCATCATCCGCGGCAAGCGTGAAGGTGGGGGTGAAGGCCGCACCATCGGCCTTCGCGCCGACATGGACGCCCTGCCGATCGACGAGACGAGCGGCAAGCCCTGGTCCTCCACCGTCAAGGGCAAGATGCACGCCTGCGGCCATGACGGCCATACCGCCATGCTGCTCGGCGCGGCAAAGTACCTCGCCGAAACGCGCAATTTCTCCGGCAATGTAGCAGTCATCTTCCAGCCGGCCGAGGAGGGTGGCGGCGGCGGCAACGAGATGGTGAAAGACGGCATGATGGAACGCTTCGGCATTTCCGAGGTCTACGGCATGCACAACCTGCCGGGTCTTCCGGTAGGTGCCTTCGGCACGCGCTCCGGCGCAATCATGGCGGCAACCGACGAATTCAACATCACCGTGAAGGGCCGCGGCGGCCATGCCGCCCTGCCCCACAAGACCGTGGACCCCATCGTCGTCGGTGCGCAGGTGGTGACGGCGCTGCAGACCATCGTCTCGCGCGTCGCAGACCCCATCGCCTCGCTCGTCGTGTCCGTCACCAAGTTCAATTCGGGCTTCGCACACAACGTCATCCCCGAGGAAGCGCAGCTTGCCGGCACCGTCCGCACGCTGAGCCCGGACATGCGGGAGGAGGCCGAAAGCCGCATCCGCCAGATCTGCGCCGGCCTTGCCGCCGCCCATGGCGCGGAAATCACTGTCGCCTATCACCGCAACTATCCCGTCACGGTCAACCACGCGGAGGAAACGGCCCATGCCGTCTCGGTGGCGCGCGGGATTGCCGGCGAAGCCGCCGTCGAACCCGCCCTTGCTCCGATGATGGGCGGGGAGGATTTCTCCTACATGCTGCTCGCCCGCCCCGGCGCCTTCATCTTCCTCGGCAACGGCGATACGGCAGGTCTCCACCATCCCGCCTACGACTTCAACGACGAGGCCATTCCCCATGGCGTGACCTATTGGGTCAAGCTCGCCGAAAGCCGCCTTGCCGCCTGACCAAAATCGCCGCACTGGAGGGAGCTGCGAAGGAAAGCGCAGCGACAGTTGCGACGAAGGCGCAAGAATGTCTCATGCGGCGCCCCGCACGGCTGTTCTGCAGGGAACCCTCGCGGAAAATCGCTTGGCTTCCCGCTGCGGCTTTTGTATGGGTGCAGTCAGTGGTCCCGTAGCTCAGCAGGATAGAGCACCAGATTCCTAATCTGGGGGTCCCGCGTTCGAATCGCGGCGGGATCACCATTTTCCGAAATGGTGGTCAGACCTCTTCCGTCTCGCGCTCTGGCGCGGTAACGCGCGGTTTGGTGCGCACGGCGGGGACGATGGACGGCTTGGCGACGACCTTCGGCTTCGGCGCCTTCATGCCGAGCATGGTGCGGATGCGGTCGGAGACGAGCGGGCGGAAGCGGCTGGCGCGGAAAGGCATGTCGACGGCGCCATAGCCTTCCGGGCCGTCGTCCATGCCGCGGTAGAGCTCCATCAGTTTTATGCCGTAGAAATCGCCGTCGACATAGTGGCGGTAATGACCCGTCCAGCGGACCGTATAGATCTGGCCCTTACGGATGCCCTGGTCGATGGAGACGTTCTTGAAGCGGTCGTTGATGCAGACGACCTTCTGGCCGACATGGAACGTGGGCATGGCCTTCCCTCCGATACCGGCCTCAGCCGGTCTTGCGGCAGTTGACGCCGGGAGCGTTCTCGCCCTTCGTCAAATCGTAGAGCGTCGCCTCGTTCCCCTTGGTCCACCATTCGTAGCGGCCGCCGGCATATTTGGTGCCGGATGCGGCCAGGACGTTGGCGGCGATCACCGTCTCCTCGCCGATCCGCACCACGGCGAGCGAATTGGCGCCGACATTGATATATTCGACGCTGATGCGCTGGTCGGCGTCGCACTGGTAATTCAGCGTCTCGCGCACCACGCTCTGCTCGGGCCCCGGCAGACGGATGACGACGTCGGTATTGTTCTTGAGCGCGGCCAAGCGGATTTCCGGCGCTCCCTCCTTGCCCGTCAGGTGCAGGATGCCGTTCTCGAGCTTCCATGAGACGACGGTGCCGAGCGCGTCGAAGAACTTCTGCTCCTGGTCCATGATGGCCGGCGCGCACATCTTGCGCGTGGCGGCGGCCGGCGCGAAGGCGATGGTGCCGTTCTGCACCTTCAGCTTGCCGCGATAGGTGTTGCAGCCGCCGTTGCCGCCATAGGAGCCGTCCGGCTTGATCTCAAGCGTCGTCTGCAGGTCGTCGATGACGCCGTTGCCGCCGATGTCCTCGACGAGCCAGGTGCCGCCGAGACCGCCGGGAACCGGCTCGTCGGCATAGGCCGGCGCTGCCGCCAAGAAGGCAAGGCAGGCGAGCGTCCATACTCTCAGGCGTCGGTACACAGAATTCTCCAATCGGATCGTCGCGGAAGACCGCTTTGCCGGGACGTTATGGCTGTCCGCACGAAAAGGTCAAGCCGCGATTCGGCAACGGCGGCCTGCCCGCCGTTTTCGCGCGTTTCCATGGCTTGTTGCGGACTTCTTTCGCCTGTAGAGCCATAGACAGAACACAAGAAAATGCGGACATCATCATGGCTCCCGACACGCGGCAGAAGCGCCGCATCACCATTCTCGGCTCGACAGGCTCCATCGGCACCAGCACGCTCGACGTGGTGCGCCAGCGCGGCGGGCGCGAGCGCTACGAGGTGCTGGCACTGACCGGCAACGGCAATGTCGAGCTGCTGGCCGCGCAGGCCAAGGAATGCGGCGCCCGGCTGGCCGTGACGGCCGACGAGAGCCGCTACGCCGCGCTGAAGGACGCGCTTTCCGGCAGCGGCATCGAAGCGGCCGCGGGACGCGCGGCGCTGCTGGAAGCGGCCTCCGGCGATGCGGACTGGGTGATGGCGGCGATCGTCGGCACGGCGGGCCTTGCCCCGACGCTTGCGGCGGCGGAGCGCGGCGCGGACATTGCGCTGGCCAACAAGGAATGCCTCGTTTCGGCCGGCGACCTTTTCGTCGACGCCGTCGCCAGGGGCGGCGGGCGGCTGATCCCCGTCGACAGCGAGCACAGCGCGATCTTCCAGGCGCTAGAGGACGACCAGCGCCACGCCGTCGAGCGCATCGTGCTGACCGCCTCGGGCGGGCCCTTCCGCACCTGGAGCCGCGAGGAGATGGCCGGCGTGACGGCCGATATCGCTCGCGCGCACCCGAACTGGTCGATGGGCCTCAAGATCTCCATCGGCAGCGCCTCCATGTTCAACAAGGCGCTGGAGATGATCGAGGCCAAGCACCTCTTCGACGTTCGGCCGGAGCAGATCGAGGTCATCGTGCATCCGCAGTCGATCATCCATTCCATGGTCGGCTATGTCGACGGCTCGGTGCTCGCCCAGCTCGGCGCGCCGGACATGCGCACGGCCATCGGCTACGCGCTGACCTATCCCGAGCGCACGCCGCTCGATGTCGACCGGCTGGATTTCGCAAAGCTCGCAAGGCTCGATTTCGAGGCGCCGGACGAGGTGCGCTTCCCGGCGCTGCGCCTTGCCCGCACGGCGCTGACGCGCGGCGGCCTGCAGGGCGCGGTGATGAACGCCGCCGAGGAGGTCGCCTTCCATGCCTTCGTCGCCGGACGCATCGGCTTCCTCGCCATGGCCGACATCGCCGAGGAGACGATGGAAAGGCTCGCCCACCTGCCGCCGGCATCCTCGATGGACGATGTCTTCGCCGGAGACGAAGAAGCCCGGCGGATAGCCGCCGGGCTCATCGGATAACGTCGATTGCGCCATCGTCTCAGGCGACGGCGCGGGCCAGCGCACAGCGCGACCAGAGCGCATGCAGCGCGCCGACGAGATGCTCGATATCGGCATCCGAATGCAGCGGCGTCGGCGTGATGCGCAGGCGCTCGGTCTTTTTCGGCACGGTCGGATAGTTGATCGGCTGGACGTAGATGCCGAAATTGTCGAGCATCAGGTCGGAGATCCATTTGCACTTGGCGGCGTCCCCCACCATCACCGGCACGATATGGCTCGGGTTCGGCATGTGCGGAATGCCGTTGCGGTCGAGCGCGGCGCGCAGCTTGCGCACGCGTTCCTGATGGGCGAAGCGTTCGACCTGGCTGGTCTTGAGATGGCGGATCGAGGCGAGCGCGCCGGCAGCCAGCGTCGGCGGCAGGGCCGTCGTGAAGATGAAGCCGGAGGCGAAGGAGCGCACGAAATCGCAAAGGGCGGCCGAGCCGGTGATGTAGCCGCCCATGACGCCGAAAGCCTTGCCGAGCGTGCCCTCGATGACGGTCAGGCGGCCCATCAGGCCTTCGCGCTCGGCAATGCCGCCGCCGCGCGGGCCGTACATGCCGACGGCATGGACCTCGTCGAGATAGGTCATCGCGCCGTACTTGTCGGCAAGGTCGCAGATTTCCTTGATGGGCGCGATGTCGCCATCCATCGAATAGACCGATTCGAAAGCGATCAGCTTCGGCGCCTTGGGATCGGCCGCCGCCAGCTTGGCTTCGAGGTCCTTGAGGTCATTGTGCTTGAAGATCACGCGCTCGCATTTCGAGTGGCGGATGCCCTCGATCATCGAAGCGTGGTTCCCGGCATCGGAGAAACAGATGAGGCCGGGAATCTTGGAACAGAGCGTGCCGAGCGCGGCCCAGTTGGACACATAGCCCGAGGTGAAGAGCAGGGCCGCTTCCTTGCCGTGCAGGTCCGCGAGTTCCTGTTCGAGGAGCACATGATAGTGGTTGGTGCCGGAGATGTTGCGGGTGCCGCCGGCACCGGCGCCACACTGGTCGATGGCAAGCTTCATCGCCTCGGTGACCGCGGGATGCTGCCCCATGCCGAGATAGTCGTTGGAACACCAGACCGTAACGTCCTTCGGACCGTCCGCCGTGTAGCGGGTCGCCCTGGGAAAATTGCCTTTCTGGCGCTCCAGGTCCGCGAAAACGCGGTAACGGCCTTCCTGATGCAGGCCGCCCAGTTCGTTCTTGAAGAAAGTCTCGAAGTCCATCCGCAGTCTCCTGTCCGGCGAGAACCCGGACATCATCGTCGTTGGCTGTCGTTCAATCGGCTACACCCGGCGCTTCTGTGCCGCAACGGATTACGCTGCGGCAAATCGGCGCCACCTTTGAACCATTCCAATCTATCCTAGGTCCCCAAAGGCCATTCGATGTTGATGCATGTCAAGTCTGCACGAAAAAAGGACGGCCTCAACCGTCCTTTTTACCGAACCAGTTTCAGCTTTTGCGGGGGTCAGGCGGCGGCGACCGCGCGCTTTGCCATGACCTTCACGAGGTTCGCGCGGTATTCCGCGCTGCCGTGGATATCCGAGAGAAGATCGCCGGCATCCACCGAAACGCCGGCGGCTGCCTCCGGCGACCAGTTGGCGGCAAGCGCCGCCTCAAGGCCCGGATGGCGGAAGACACCGTCGGAGCCGGCGCCCGTCACCGCCACCCGCACGCTGCCGTCCGCCCCCTTCGCCACGAAGACGCCGGCCATGGCATAGCGCGACGCGGGATTGGGGAACTTGGAATAGGCGGCCCGTGCCGGGGCCTCGAAGGTCACCGCCGTCACGATCTCGCCATCCTCCAGCGC
>CBIMFD010000091.1:0-11426 GCA_966243085.1 uncultured Shinella sp. | reverse complement strand
GGCCTTTACAAGCAATGGGCACCCATGCTCAAGCCGCCGCCGTCTCGGCCTTGGCCATGTTCTCAGCCTGCACCTTTGGCACCATGACCTTGAGCTCGCCTGGATGCAGGCGGATCGAGACGTCGCGGTCCATGGGCAGCAGTTCGCCGTCGATGACGCAGTTGATGGCGCGATCGACCTTGGGGAAATGCAGTTCCACCTCCATGCCGGTCATCTCGGTGACGTCGGCATTCTCGCGCAGCTTGCCGCGCAGGATATCGAAGGCCAGCTTCGCCGCGCCCGCCGGCTTCAACGGATTGGTCGTGTAGAAGCCGAGATGCCCGCCGGTGAGGTCTTCCGCATAAAGCAGGCCATTCTCGCCGAAGCGGTTGTTCGAGACGTTGATGGCGGAGACCTTGCGATGCTCCTCGATGCCGTCGACGTCGAATTCCACGTCGAATTCCGGCGGATCGAGGATGACGCCGAGGGCGGCACGGGTGTTGGCCGCGATCTTGCCGAGACGCGAGCGGTAACTCATGGCGTTGCGCAGGCGCACCAGCCGCGCATGGAGGCCGGCGGAGAACTGGTGCACGAAGGCCCGATCGTCCGCCGTTCCAATATCGGCGGCTGCGATATCGCCGTCGGCAAGCGAATCGATCGCCTGCCAGATATCGAGCGGGATCTTCAGCGAACGGGCGAAGAGGTTCATCGTGCCGGCCGGCACGACGCCGAGCGGCATGCCGCTCTGCCAGGCAAGGCCGGCCGCGGCCGACACCGTGCCGTCGCCGCCGCCGGCGAGCATCGCGTCGAGGTCGGTCCGGTCGGCACAGCGGCGCAGCGCCATCTCGATATCGGCGCCTTCGACGATATCGCAGTCGAGATGATGGCCCGCATCGGCAAACACCTTTTCCGCATGGCGGGCATAGGCGTCCATGTCGGTGGTGCGGAACGTGCCGCCGTCCCTGTTGAAGATCGCCTGAACTCTCATCGCATACTCCGCATCCCCGCCGTCGCCGGCAAAAGTGGGTGGATGCCCCATTAGATAAGGGAGAAAGCGGCGATTAACAGGCGGGCGCGAAACAGAGCGCAACAAATCGTGAGCGGATCAAATCCGGGTGAGGTGAAAAATCGCAGTAGGAGGCGGGTGCGAATTGATATATTACAGCCCAGTCGCCTGGCGTCGGGAGTGCGTCGGCCGAACCTATTTACCTGCCCATCAGGCCTTTCCGGCCGGAACCAGACCGCATCAGCAGCCAGGAGGAGTGGCAGCCCCGCGCAAGGGTCCGTCGTCGTTTTGCCGCGTGGGTCACACTTGCGGAGCCCCCCGTGTCCGAACATCCCCTGCCGCATGCCGCCCTCTCCTCCGGGCAGCCGCCGCTTGCCGCGCTCACCGTCACCCTGATCATCCTGGCGCTCGCCGTCGGCAGCTTCGGCATCGGCACCGGCGAATTCGCCATAATGGGCCTCCTGCCGGATGTCGCCAAAACCTTCGGCGTGACGACCGCCGAGGCGGGCTACGTCATCAGCGCCTATGCGCTCGGCGTCGTCGTCGGGGCGCCGGTCATCGCCGTCATCGGCGCGCGCTTCCGCCGGCGCGACCTGCTGCTCGTGCTGATGGGCGTCTTTGCCGCCGGCAATCTTGCCAGCGCCGCCGCGCCCACTTTCGAGACCTTCATCCTCTTCCGCTTCCTGACGGGCCTGCCGCATGGCGCCTATTTCGGCGTCGCAGCGCTCGTCGCCGCCTCCATGGTGCCGGTCAACAAGCGCACGCAGGCGGTCGGCAAGGTCATGCTGGGTCTGACTGTGGCGACGCTGATCGGCACGCCGCTCGCCGCCTTCTTCGGCCAGTTGCTCGACTGGCAGTTCATGTTCGTCGCCGTCGGCGCCACGGGGCTGCTGACGGTCGCACTGATCGCCATCTTCCTGCCGCGCGACAAGGCGCCGAAAGGCATCAACGCGCTGACGGAGCTCGGCGCGCTCAAGCGCAGGCAGGTCTGGCTGACGCTCGGCATCGCCGCGACCGGCTTCTGCGGCATGTTCGCGGTCTTCTCCTATATCTCGCCGATCGTCACCGAGGTCGCCGGCCTTCATGTCGGCATGGTGCCGGTCATCATGGCGATCTTCGGCTGCGGCATGATCGTCGGCAACATCTTCGGCGCCAAGCTCGCCGACCTATCGCTGATGCGCACCATCGGCTGGTCGCTGGTGCTCTATTTCTTCGTTCTCGTCAGCCTGTCGCTGACGGCGGAGAACCCGGTCCTGCTCGGCCTCTGCTGCTTCCTGATCGGCTGCTCCTTCGTCGTCGGTCCTGCGCTCCAGACGCGGCTGATGGATGTCGCGGGCGACGCGCAGACGCTCGCCGCCGCCCTCAACCACTCCGCCTTCAACGTCGCCAACGCGCTCGGCGCGCTCTTCGGCGGCATGGCGATCACGGCGGGCTACGGCTACGGCTCGATGGGCTTCGTCGGCGCGGCGACGGCCGTCATCGGTTTCGGCGTCTTCCTTCTCTCGCTGGCGCTCGAAAAGGCCGACCGCACGGCCAGCCCGGCCTGCCCGGCCGAGTGAGCGGCCACAAGCCGCTGCGTCATTCCAACGGTTTCGCCTCCCCTGCCGGGCAGGGTCGTCCGGTGGCCACTTTTTCCCGCCGCTGGCTCCGGCTCCTGGCTTGAATTCCCGCACTGGAAATGCGAGAGGCGCCCGCGGCTTTCGCCGGGGCGCCTTTCTGCATTCGTCGCCGTCGCGCAATCAGCCGTGGATGATCTCGCGGTGCTTCTGCAGGCGCTTGCCGAAGGCCTGGCTGACGCGGTCGAAGATGATCGCGATGCCGACGATGGCGAGGCCGTTGAACATGCCGAGCGTGAAATACTGGTTGGAGATCGCCTTCAGCACCGGCTGGCCGAGGCCCTGCACGCCGATCATGGAGGCGATGACGACCATGGCGAGCGCCATCATGATCGTCTGGTTGATGCCCGCCATGATGGTGGGCAGCGCCAGCGGCATCTGCACGTTCTTCAGCTTCTGCCAGTTCGATGAGCCGAAGGCGTCGGCCGCCTCCAGCACGTCCTTGTCGACGAGGCGGATGCCGAGATTGGTGAGGCGGATCATCGGCGGGATGGCGTAGATGACCACCGCGATCAGCCCCGGCACCTTGCCGATGCCGAGCAGCATGACGACCGGGATGAGGTAGACGAAGCTCGGCATGGTCTGCATGACGTCGAGGACCGGGTTGATGACGTTCTGCACCCGGTCCGAGCGCGACATGAGGATGCCGATCGGTATGCCGATGACGATGGAGAGCACCGTGCAGACGAAGATCATCGAGACCGTCTTCATCGTGTCGTCCCACATGTCGAGATAGCCGATGACGAGCAGCGTGACGACCGAGCCGGCGACGATCTTCCAGTTGCGGCTGGCGAACCAGGCGACAAGCGCGATCAGGATGAGGATGATCGGCCAGGGCGTCCTCGTCATGAAGCGCTCGGACCAGATGAGAAAGTGCTGCAGCGGCTCGAAGATGGATTCGATGCCGTCGCCATAGGCGCGGGTGAAGGCGCGAAAGCCCTCATCGATCGCCTTCTTGAGGTCGCGCAGCGAATCCGCGTTCATCGTCGGAAATTTCGTAAGCCATTCCATATCGATCCCCTTTCGGCTGGGCCGGTCTTGCGCCGGCCTTCATGCCCAACCCTGAAACATGCCGCCGCCATGCGCGCGGCGATTTGCGCCAACGAGATGCATTTTAACGAAGGCGGGTGACGGCGCGCCACGGGCGCGCCGTCCATTTCGTCAGACCCTAGAGAGCGGCCTTGATCTTCTCGGCGACTTCCGGCGAGACCCAGGTCGTCCAGATCGCCTCGTTCTCCTCCAGGAAGTGCTTTGCGCCGTCGTCGCCGCTTGCCTGGTTATCGGTCATCCAGGCCATCAGCTTGTTGACCGTGTCGTTCGTCCAGGCGCGCTTGTTGAGATAGTCCATGACGTCCGCGCCGGCGCGTTCGGAGAACGGCTTGGTCACGAGCGTCTGGACGGTGTCCTTCGGCCAGTCGTTCTTCTTCGGGTCCAGGCAATCGGCCACGGTGTTGCAGCGCTTCCACTCGGCAGCGTCATAGGGAACGCCGTGTTCGAGCTTGACCATGTCGTACTTGCCGAGAAGCGCGGTCGGGGCCCAGTAGTAGCCGACCCAGCCTTCCTTGCGCTCATAGGCCTTGGCGATCGAGCCGTCGAGGCCGGCCGCAGAGCCCGTATCGACGAGCGTGAAGTTGGCAGCTTCCCCGCCATAGGCCTTGTAGAGCTGGCTGGTCACGACCGTGCCGCCCCAGCCCTGCGGGCCGTTGTGCACGGCGCCCTTGCTGGAATCTTCCGGATCGGGGAACAGTTCGGGATGCTTCAGCGCATCGTCGATCGTCTTGACGTCCGGATGCGCCTCCGCGACGTATTTCGGGATCCACCAGCCCTGGACGGCACCGTCGGAGAGCGCAACGGCCGCGCCGACCAGCTTGCCTTCGTCGATGCCGCGCTTGACGACGTCCGGCAGAAGGTCGACCCAGCCCTCGGGGGCCAGATCCGGCTCGCCCTTCTCGATCATCGACGTGATGGTCGGAACCGTGTCGCCGACGATGACCTCGGCGTTGCAGCCGTAGCCTTCGGTCAGGATGAATTTGTCGAGCGCGGCGAGAACCTCGGCGCTCTGCCAGTTCATGCTGGCGATGGTCACGTCGCCGCATTCGGCGCGTGCCGCACCCGTCATGGCCAGGAAGCCGGCGACGAGGCAGGTGGAAGCAAGAAGATGTTTCATATCCGTTCCCTCATTTGCGGCGGTGTCGTTATGCCGTCGAGCCCGGCTGCACCGCCGCCGCAGGGCTCGTGATCCCTCGTGCGGATCGCCGCCGGACCGGCCGGAAGGGCCGACGGTCCGCGATACCGCATCATCGACTTTTGCAGCTACAGGGTCGAATGCCGGTACGAATGCGTCTGCCATTGACCCCAATGCGTCATGGGCCCATCAAAACCGCAAAGCCTTCCCTGGTTTTTCCAGCCGCGGGATCACGCAGGCAATGGTATGATACAATTCATCTTTTTCAAACCGCAAAAACGGAAAGGCCGGCATGGCCGGCCTTGTCTCGTTGCGACATGGTCAAAATCAGGCCTCGCGGCGCCCCTGCACGACGAAGACATGCGCGCCCGGCTCGACACGGGCGTAGAGATCGATCACGTCATGGTTGAGCATGCGCACGCAGCCGCTCGACATGGCCTGGCCGATCGACCACGGCTGGTTGGTGCCGTGGATGCGGAACATCGTATCGTGACCGTTCTGGTAGAGATAGAGGGCGCGCGCGCCGAGCGGGTTGTTGATGCCGCCCGGCACGCCGCCGGCATATTTCAGGTTGCGCTTGTCGCGGCGCATCATGTTCGGCGTCGGCGTCCAGCTCGGCCATTCCGCCTTGCGGCCGACCGTGGCATTGCCGGCAAGCGAATAGCCCTGGCGGCCGACGCCGATGCCGTAGCGGATCGCCCGGCCCTCGCCCAGCACGTAATAGAGCCGACGCGCCGGCGTATCGACGACAATGGTGCCCGCCCGCTGCCCCGTCTCGTAGGCGACTTCCTGCCGCCGCAGATCCGGCTTGATCTTGTCGAGCGGCATTGCCTTCAGCGGATGCTGCTCGTCCGGACGCGCGCCGTATTTGGCACGGTCGCTGGTGCCGTTCGTGGCGCAGCCCGCCAGCAGGGCGGCGGAAGCGCCGAGCAGGAATCCGCGGCGGGAGATCGACATGGTTAGCGCCCCTTGAATGATTGGTCCTCAGGGCTGGAAATTATGCAGTTATGGTTAATCCGGGGTTAAAGCGCGCGGTGCGGTTGTGGGCGGGGTTAATGCCCCACCTTTCCGTCGTCCTCCTCAGGTTGACCCGGGGACGACGACGGAAAGGATGAGCGCTCTCCCGGCGCATGTCACATATTCGGATAGACCGGCCCCTCGCCGCCCTGCGGGGGCACCCAGTTGATGTTCTGGTTGGGGTCCTTGATGTCGCAGGTCTTGCAGTGCACGCAGTTCTGCGCGTTGATGACGTAGACGTCCTTGCCGTCCTTCTCCACCCACTCGTAGACGCCGGCCGGACAGTAGCGGGTCGACGGGCCGGCATAGACGTCGAGTTCGGACGTCTTCTGCAGTTCCGGATTCCTGAGCTGGAGATGGATCGGCTGGTCTTCCTCGTGGTTGGTGTTCGACAGGAACACCGAGGAGAGGCGGTCGAAGGTCAGCACGCCGTCCGGCTTCGGATAGTCGATCTTCTGGTGCTTTGCCGCGGGCTCCAGCGAGGCGGCGTCGGTCTTGCCGTGCTTCAGCGTGCCGAAGAAGGAGAAGCCGAGAAGCGTGTTCGTCCACATGTCGAGGCCGCCCAGCGCCACGCCGACCGCCGTGCCGAACTTCGACCAGAGCGGCTTGACGTTGCGCACTTTCTTCAGGTCTGAGCCGATCGCGCTGTCGCGCCAGCCCTGCTCGATCTCGACCGGCTCGTCATTGGCGCGGCCGTTGGCGATGGCGTCCGCCAGCTTCTCGGCGGCGAGCATGCCGGAGAGCACCGCATTGTGGCTGCCCTTGATGCGCGGAACGTTGACGAAGCCGGCCGAGCAGCCGATGAGCGCGCCGCCCGGGAAGGAGAGCTTCGGCACCGACTGATAGCCGCCCTCGGTGATGGCGCGCGCGCCATAGGAGAGCCGCTTGCCGCCCTCGAACGTGCCCCTGATGGCGGGGTGCGTCTTGAAGCGCTGGAATTCCTCGAAGGGATAGAGATAGGGGTTCTTGTAGTTGAGGTGCACCACGAAGCCGACGGCCACGAGGTTGTCCTCCAGGTGGTACAGGAACGAGCCTCCGCCGGTCTTCATGCCGAGCGGCCAGCCGAAGGAATGCTGCACGAGGCCGGGCTTGTGGTTCTCGGGGCTCACCTGCCAGAGTTCCTTGAGGCCGATGCCGAACTTCTGCGGTTCGCGGCCCTCGTCGAGCTTGAACCTTGCGATGAGCTGCTTGGCGAGCGAGCCGCGCACGCCTTCGGAAATCAGCGTGTATTTGCCGAGCAGCGCCATGCCGCGCGTATAGTTCGGGCCGGGCTCGCCGGAGCGCTCGATGCCCATGTCGCCGGTGGCGACGCCGACCACCGCGCCTTCGTCATTATAAAGCACTTCCGTCGCGGCAAAGCCGGGATAGATCTCGACGCCGAGCTCTTCCGCCTTCGTCGCAAGCCACCGACAGACATTGCCGAGCGAGACGATGTAGTTGCCGTGATTGTTCATCAGCGGCGGCATGAAGGCGTTCGGCAGACGGATGGAGCCGGCCGGGCCGAGGAAGAGGAAGTGGTCGTCCGTCACCTCGGTCTTGAAGGGATGGTCGGCATCCTCGCGCCAGTCCGGCAGGAGGCGGTCGATGCCGATGGGATCGACGACGGCACCGGAAAGGATATGGGCGCCCACTTCCGCGCCCTTCTCGAGCACGACGACGGAAAGCTCAGGGTTCACCTGCTTCAGCCGGATCGCGGCGGACAGGCCGGCAGGGCCGGCGCCGACGATCACGACATCGAATTCCATGCTTTCGCGTTCGGGCAGTTCCATTTCTTCGCTCATCCATTTCTCCACCCGGCAGCCCCTCACAAGCCGCGGAAAGTCCCTCTGGTCGGCCCTGTCATGGCAAATACGGGAAACCTTGTCGAGCCGTTCTGCGACAGACGATCCCCGCTTTTGCGCATGACGTCATGCCAAGCCTGCATTTTATTTACTTTCACGTAAACGTCAATCGTTTGACGGTTGCGCCGACGCCTCCTCGCTTGATTCCGGGCGCCCGCAGGACTAGGCATCAGGAAGCCCCGAACCGGCAGAGGATCGCCCATGTCCGAGATTATCCGATCGCTTGCGCGCGACCTGAACGATTTCGGTGAGGAACTTCACCTAATCGGAGCCGAAGCGCTGGCCGGCCGGCATCCCGGCGAGCATCCGGACAATCTTGGCGCGGGCGCCATGGCGGCACCGGCGACGTCGGAAGTGGCGGCCGCCGTGGTGCGCTGGTGCCTTGAAAACGGCGTGCCGGTCGTGCCGCAGGGCGGGCGCACCGGTCTCGTCGGCGGCGGTATCAGCCGGCCGGGCGAACTCATCCTTTCCACTGCGCGGCTTACCCGGATCGAAGCGATCGATCCCCTCGCCCGCACAGCGACCGTCGGCGCGGGCGTGACGCTGCAGGCCCTGCAGGAAGCGGCCGCGGAATACGGCCTCACGCCCGGCATCGACCTTGCCGCCCGCGGCAGCGCCACCATCGGCGGCATGATCGCCACCAATGCCGGCGGCATCCTCGCCTTCCGCAACGGCGTCATGCGCCATCAGGTGCTCGGCATCGAGGCCGTGCTGCCGGACGGCAACCTCTTCAGCGACCTGACGCGCGTGCTGAAGGTCAGCGCCGGGCCGGACATCAAGCAGCTTCTCATCGGTTCGGAAGGCGCCTACGGCTTCGTAACCCGCGCTGTGCTGAAGCTCGAAACCTTCAATCCGCTGCGCGCCACCGCGCTCGTCGGCGTGCCGGATGCGGCTGCGGCGCTCGCCGTCATCGCCCATTTCCATGCGCAGCCCGCCCTGCAGCTCGAAGGGGCGGAACTGATGTGGCGGCGCTATTTCCGCGACAGCGCGGGGGAACGCGGCTTCGGCCTCGACTGGCTGGCGGCCGAAACGCCCGCCGTGCTGCTGCTGGAAGTTTCCGCCGCAAGCGAGGCGGAGGCGCGCACAGCGCTGGAGGACGGGCTCGCCGCGCTCTGGGAGGAACAGGGGCTGACGAGCGGCATTACCGCCGCTTCGCTCGATCAGGCGCGGCGCTTCTGGGCGATCCGCGAGGAGAGCGACTTCATCTACCGCCTCCACCCCGCGGCGCCCTCCTTCGACGTTTCGGTGCCGCCTGGGGCGCTCGACGCCTATGTGGCGGGTCTTGAGGTGCGGCTGAAGGCGGTCGACGCCGGCTTTGCGGCCTATGTCTACGGCCATGTCGCGGACGGCAACCTGCATATCTCCGTCTTCGGCGAGGGCGCGGCCGCGCCGGCGATGAAAGAGCCGATCGAGGATGCGGTCTATACGGGCGTTTCGGACCTCGGCGGCAGCTTTTCCGCCGAGCACGGCGTCGGCCTCGAAAAGCAGCGCGCCTTCCTTGCCTACGGCAATCCCGTCCGCCGCGCGGCAGCCGTGGCGATCAAGGCCGCGCTCGACCCCAAAAACCTCTTCAATCCGGGCAAGGTGCCCTTCGCCTGAGCCCCAAATGCAAGGATAATGTCATGGATCTTGGAATTTCCGGCAAACGCGCCCTCGTCCTCGCCTCTTCCCGCGGCCTCGGCAAGGGCATCGCCGTGGCGCTCGCCCGCGAGGGGGCGCATGTGCTGCTGTGCGGGCGCAGCACGGAAACGCTTCAGGCCAATTGCGCGGCCATCAACGCGGAAGGCCCCGGCCGCGCCGACTGGGTGCAGGCGGACCTCGGCCACGAGGGCTTCGTCGATACCATCGTGAAGGCCGTCTCCGAAAAACTCGGCGGCATCGATATCCTCGTCAACAATTCCGGCGGACCGACACCGGGTTCGACCGAGGACATGAGCGAGGAAAAACTCGCCGCCTATTTCCAATCCATGGTGCTGCGGATCATCACGCTCACCAACAGGCTTCTGCCCGGCATGAAGGCTGGGGGCTGGGGCCGCATCCTCACCGTCGCCTCCTCCGGCGTCATCGAACCGATTCCCGGCCTTGCGCTCTCCAACACGCTGCGCCCGGCGCTTGCCGGCTGGTCGAAGACGCTGGCGAGCGAAGTCGCGCAATACGGCGTCACCAGCAACCTGCTCCTGCCCGGCAGCATCTTCACCGACCGGCTGAAGAGCCTCGACGCCGCCGCCGCCGAACGCAGCGGCCAGAGCGTGGAGGAGGTGAAGGCCGCCTCGGAACAGGCGATCCCGGCACGGCGCTACGGCACCGTCGAGGAATTCGCCGCCACCGCCGCGTTCCTGTGCAGTGCGCCCGCAAGCTACGTCACCGGCAGCATCGTCCGCTGCGACGGCGGGGCGGCGCGGTCGGTGTGAAGGCAAGGCTATCGCATATGGCAGACGGCTGCCTGTTTCCCCTTCTCCCCGCCGGGGAGAAGGTGGCCCGAAGGGTCGGATGAGGGGGCAAGCAGCCCGAGTTGCGCCAGCGATCCCCCTCATCCCGCTGCCGCAACCTTCTCCCCGAGGGGGGAGAAGGGGCAGGTGGCACCCACCGCACTCCATAGACGATCGCCCTGGGTGCAAGGGTAAAGGGCAAACAAGCCCTCCCTCCCCTTGCCTTCCCGGCCCGCCTGTGCCATCTGGCGCGCTCTTCATTTTCCGGCGCGCCCGACGCGCCTTTCACGCGGGGCCATCTGCTCCGGTTCAACACAATTCGGCATTCACAGGGGGCACGGCGATGGCGCGGGCACTCGGGCTTGATTTCGGCACGACGAACACGGTTCTGGCGTTGGCGACCGGCGGCGGCGAGACGCGGTCGATGCATTTCCAAAGCAGCGTCGGCGTGACCGACACGATGCGTACCGCGCTCTCCTTCATGAAGGATCCGCAGATCGGCGCGCAGGCACTGAAGGTCGAGGCGGGACAGGCGGCGATCCGCCAGTTCATCGACAATCCCGGCGATTGCCGCTTCCTGCAATCGATCAAGACCTTTGCGGCAAGCGCCCTCTTCCAGGGCACGCTGATCTTCGCGCGGCGCCACGCCTTCGACGACCTGATGGAAATCTTCCTGCGCCGCCTCAAGGCCTATGCCGGCGCGGACTGGCCGGCGGAGGTCTCGCGGGTGATCGCAGGCCGTCCCGTGCAGTTCGCCGGCGCAAGTCCTGATCCGGCGCTGGCGCTGGAGCGCTACAATGCGGCGCTGACGCGGCTCGGCTTTCCGGAAATCCATTATGTCTACGAGCCCGTGGCAGCCGCCTACTATTTCGCCCAGACGCTGAAGAGCGACGCCACCGTGCTCGTCGCGGACTTCGGTGGCGGCACGACGGACTATTCGCTGGTCCGCTTCGAGCGGCAGGCGGGCCGGCTTTCGGCGGCGCCCATCGGCCATTCCGGCGTCGGCATTGCCGGCGATCATTTCGATTCGCGCATGATCGACCACCTCGTCGCGCCGGAAATCGGCAAGGGCTCGCATTTCAAAAGCTTCGACAAGGTGCTGGAGGTGCCCTCCGGCTACTACGCCAATTTCGCGCGCTGGAACCAGTTGTCGATCTTCAAGACGACGCGCGAGTTCACCGACCTCAAGTCGCTGGTGCGCTCGGCGCTGGAGCCGGAAAAGCTGGAGCTTTTCATCGACCTCGTCGAGCATGACGAGGGCTATCCGCTCTACCAGGCGATCTCGGCCACCAAGATGGCGCTCTCGGCAGACGAGGAGGCGGAGTTCCACTTCCCGCCGCTCGGCAAGGCCGG
>CBIMFD010000090.1:0-11607 GCA_966243085.1 uncultured Shinella sp. | reverse complement strand
CCTTTCTGTCGATGCCCATGGCCGCGCCGACGATGGCCTCCTCGGTGATCGCATCTCCCGAAAGCCGCGCGGCGACCTCGCCCTCGCGCAGGACGACGACGCGGTCGCAGAGGTGCACGAGCTCCGGCGTGTCGGAGCTGGCAAGGATGACGAGCCGGCCTTCGGCGGCAAACGCGCGCAGCATCAGGTAGATTTCCCGCTTCGTCTCGATGTCGACACCGCGGGTCGGGTCGTTGAGAAGCAGGACGGCTGGATCGAGCGGCAGCCACTTGGCGAGCGCCACCTTCTGCTGGTTGCCGCCCGAAAGCGCCTGCACCGGCCGGGCGACGTCGCCCTTGATGGTCAGCCGCCGGGCGAGATCGGCGATCAGTCCCGTCTCGGCCGCGCGGTCGCGCAGGCCCCCGCGCGCAAGCCGGCCGAGCGAGGGCAGGATGAGGTTCGATGCGATGGAATGGGGCAGCACCAGCCCCTCGTGCTTGCGGTCGGCCGGCACATAGACGATGCCGGCGGTATTGGCTGCGCCGACATGAGCGGGAAGGCCGGGTTTCCCGCAGACCTCCGCCTTCTCGGCCCCGGCGGGAATGGCGCCGTAGAGGCCGAGCAGCAGGTCTTCCTGCCCCTGCCCCACCAGCCCGCCGATGCCGACGATCTCGCCGGCGCGGGCCGAAAAGCCGATATCGCGTACGAGGCCGGCGGAAAAACCCTCGACGCTGATGCGCAACGCACCGGCGGAAGGCGCGGGGCGCGGCGGGAAGAGATCGCCCGTCTTACGGCCGACCATCAGGCGCACCAGCCCCTCGCCGTCGATGCCGTCGAGCGACTGGTCGGCGGTGACGCCGCCGTCCTTCAGCACCGTGACATGCGAGCAGAGCGCCTGCACCTCGTTGAGGCGGTGGGAAATATAGAGAAGCGCCGTGCCGCGGTCGCGCAGCGTCCCGATGAGGCCCGCGAGGATGCCGGCCTCGTGGGCGGAGAGCGAGGAGGTCGGCTCGTCGAGGATGAGCACGCGCGGCTTGCGGTAGAGCGCCTTGGCGATCTCCACCATCTGCCGGCGGCCGAGCGCGAGATCGGCGACCGGCATGTCGAGCGGTTCGGTGAGGCCCACCAGATCGCAGACCTCCCGCACGCCGCGGTGAAGCGCGGCATAGTCGATGAGGCCGAAGCGGCGCGGAAAGGCGCCGAGGCCGATATTCTCGGCAATCGAAAGGTCCGCCGTCAGGCTCAGCTCCTGCTGCACCACGGCGATGCCGGCCGCGCGGGCGGCGGCCGGGCTGAAGCGCCCGACCGGCCGGCCGTCCACGAGGATGGCGCCGCTGTCCGGCTGGAGGGCGCCGGACAGGAGGTTGATCAATGTGGATTTGCCGGCCCCGTTCTCGCCGAGCAGGGCGTGAACCCTGCCCGGCCGAAGGGCGATGTCCACGCCCTTGAGAACGGGATTGCCGAAGAACCCCTTGAACACCTGCCGGGCTTCCAGCAGGGGCGTTGCATCCGTCATGGCGGCGTCCTTTGCGGGCTTTTACTGCGCGAGCAGCTTGTCGAACAGCGCCTGGTCGTAGTCCGAGTAGATGTAGCCGTCGGCCGGGAACTGATCGGCGCGGGCAAGGTAGCTGTCGATATTGCTGTCGTCGATGACCGGCAGCGGCACCTTGACGAAGGCCGGCACGTCCTTGCCTTCCAGCGCCTGCACGGCCGTGTAGACCGAGAGCGCGCCGAGCCAGTTCGGCTGCATGGTGGCCCAGCCCTTGAGGCCCTTTTCCTTCCACAGTTCCAGGAACTGGCGGGCGTTCTCGCCGGTGATCGGCACCTGGTCGCGGCCCTGGCGGTCGAAGGCCATGACGGCGCCGGCCGAAAGCGCGCCGCCGAGCGAGAGCACGCCGTCGATTTCCGGATTGGCGAAGAGCAGGCTCGTCATCGCTTCCTGCGCGGGGGCGACATTGTATTCGGTGTTCGTCTCGGTGATGACCTCGAGGCCCGGATTGGCGTCGAGCACCGGCTGGGCGCCCTTGCGGCGGTCGTCGCTGACGGAGATGCCGGCCGGGCCGTTCATGACGATGATCTTGCCCTTGCCGCCGAGCTGGTCGGAGAGCCACTTGGCGGCGCCCGCGCCCCATTCGCCGGAATCGGTGTTGATCTTCGCCGTCACCTTGTCGGTATTGACGAGGCTGTCGAAGTTGACGACGGCGATGCCCTTGTCGCAGGCATCCGAGATGACGCGGTCGAGCGCGTTGGACGAGCCGGCGATGACGACGATGGCGTCGACATTGGCGTCGATCATCGACTGGATGTGCTGGATCTGCGTCTGGGCGTTGCCCTGCGCGTCCGTGATCATCAGGTCCTTCACGAGGCCGGCCTTCTTCAGCTCCTCCACCTCGGCCGAGATCGTGCCCTCGGTCTGCTTCATCCAGGTCGGCACGGAATAGATGTTCGCCCAGCCGATCGTATAGGGCGCCTTGCGGTCGCCCTTGATGCAGTTCGCCGCGGCCGATGCCGGGCCGGCGCTGAAGGCGAGGAGGGTTGCGGCGACAGCGGCACCGGCGAGGAGGCGGCTGCGCAGCGAGACGGCATTTGCGGATTTCTTCATGGTGATCCCCTTTTCATTGCGGCAGCAGGAACGGGCTTGCCATCCGTCTTTGTCCAATATAATGTACATATGATCTTTATACCGGACGACGCGATCTTATGCCGATTTTCCCGCCCCGCAAGGGGGGTGCCGAAATTTCGTACGTGCCGCGCCCGGTCCGGCGGATTGACAGACGCTCCCGGCGGCGGGAGAAGTTGGGCAAAGGCAGGAAGGAATGGAAATGGACGCGATTTCGGACGAAGCAGGGGCAAAGCGTGCCCGCGGGCTCGACCGCGCCTTCGAGATCCTCGATTTCCTGCGCCAGAAGCGGCAGGCGCTGAAGCCGAACGAGATTGCCGCGCAGATCGGCGCGCCGCGCTCGTCGGTCTACGAGCTGGTCAACCTGCTCCTGCGCAACGGCATCCTGGAATTTTCCGGCGGCGAGGGCCGCGTCTATCTCGGCCGCAAGCTCTATTTCCTCGGTGCCGCCTATGAGAACCATTTCGATTTCACGCGCGAATGCGAGGCCGCGCTCGACCGGCTGGCCGACGAGACGCGCGAGACCGCGCAGTTCTGCATGCTGGACGGCAACAAATACACGGTGGTGCGCATGCGCGAGGGCGCGCGCCCCTTCCGCATCTCCACCGATATAGGCCAGTCCGTGCCGATCCCGTGGACGGCCTCCGGCCGCCTTCTCGTCGCGCATATGAGCGACGAGGAGATCCTTGCCTTCATTCCCCCGCAGGATTTCCGCCTTCCGGACGGCAAATGGCTCGATTCGGCGCAGTTCCTTGCCGAGGTGCGGCGGGCCGATGCGGACGGTTTCTTCACTTTCAACAGCATCGTCGATAGCTTCACCCATTGCTTCGCCGTGCCGGTGATGGGCGAGGAAGGCCATGCGGCCGCAACGCTCTGCCTCGTCGCCCCACGTGCCGACGGGCTCGCCAACCGTGAACGCTATCTCGAATGCCTGAAGGCCGCCGCCGCCCGTCTCGGCCAGGCGCCGACGGGTGCGAAACGCATCCTCGCCTAACCGGATAGCCAGCGATCCATGCCGCTGGCGGCCGCCCGGCCGGTCGCAAAGCAGGCGGTCAGGAGATAGCCGCCGGTCGGCGCCTCCCAGTCGAGCATTTCACCCGCCGCGAAGACGCCGGGCAGCGCCTTCAGCATGTAGCCCTCGTCCAGCGCATCGAAGCGGATACCGCCGGCCGAAGAGATCGCCTCGCCGATCGGTCGCGGCCGCAGGAGAGGAAGCGGCAATGCCTTGATCGCGGCGGCCAATGGTTCCGGCGAAAGCCGCGCCGCATCGGGCCGGCATTCCCGCAACAGCGCCGCCTTCACCCCGTCGAGCCCGGCGCCCTTGCGCAGACGCGTCGAAAGACTCGCCTTGCCACCCTGCCGGGAGAGGTCCGCCGCCAGCCGCTCGGCCGTCCTCCCCGGTGCCAGATCGAGTTCGAGGAAGGCCGCACCGCTCTCCCCTAGCCGGTCGCGAAGCGCTGCAGCATGGGCATAGATGAGGCTACCCTCCACGCCCGTGCGCGAGATAACGAACTCACCCGGGATAGTCCCGGCGGGCGAATGCGCAGCGACACCCTTCACCGCCGCCCCGGCGAATTTCTCCGCGAAGAAGGCCGACCAGTCGACATCGAAACCGCAATTGGCCGGACGGAACGGCGCGATATCGACACCACGCTCCGCAAGCCATCCCGTCCAGGCCGCATCCGAACCGAGCCGCGGCCAGCTTGCACCGCCGAGTGCAAGGAGCGCCGCGTCGAAGGCCATCACCTCCTCGCCCGCCGGCGTCATGACCCGCAGCCCCTCCGGCGCAAAACCCGTCCAGCGATGACGCACGCGAATATCGACGCCCTGCCCTTCCAGCCGCGCCCGCCAGGCCCGCAGCAGCGGCGATGCCTTCATCGCCACCGGGAAAACCCGGCCGGACGAACCGATAAACGTCTCCGTCCCAAGTCCTTCCGCCCAAGCGCGCAGATCCTCCGGTGTGAAGGCATCGAGCGCGGCACGGAGCCACCCGTTCGCCGCACCGAAGCGGGTGGCGAACCCTGCGTAAGGCTCCGAATGTGTGATGTTGAGGCCGGATTTGCCGGCGAGCAGGAACTTGCGGCCGATCGTCGGCATCGCCTCCAGCACCGTGACGGCATGCCCGCGCGTCGACAGCATCTCCGCCGCCATCAGCCCGGCCGGCCCGCCGCCGACGATCCCGATCCGCTTGCCCATGCCATTTCCGCCCCGAAAACCTTTGTCGCTCTCATAAAGCGTCTGCCGCGGCGGCGCCAGCGGTGTATGCTTGCTTCAAGCGACATCGGAGGCCGACCATGGACATCAAGCGCAACGGCAGCAGCCCCTCGACGCCCGGCCCGGCGGACTATTTCACCGGCACCGTGCGGCTCGACACGCCCTTCAAGGCGGAAGCGCCGGGCCGCGCGGGCGGCGCGATCGTCACCTTCGAGCCGGGTGCGCGCACCGCCTGGCACACCCATCCTCTCGGCCAGACCATCATCGTCACCGCGGGCCTCGGCTGGGCGCAGCGCGAAGGCGGCACGATCGAGGAGATCCGTCCTGGCGACGTCGTCTGGTTCCCGCCCGGCGAAAGACACTGGCACGGCGCCACCGACAGGACCGCCATGACCCATGTGGCGATCGCCGAATCGGAGAACGGGTCGCCGGTGACCTGGTTGGAGAAGGTGACGGACGAAGACTATCTCGCCCGCGTCCGCTAACGCCGATCAACCGGCAAGGCCCGGCGCCTCCTGGCCGGTCTGCGCGACATATTCGGTGTAACCGCCCGGATACTGGTGGACGTCGTCGCCGTTCAGCTCCAGAACGCGGTTCGACAGCGCGCCGAGGAAGCGGCGGTCGTGAGAGACGAAGAGCATGGTGCCCTCGTAGTCCGAAAGCGCCTTGATCAGCATTTCCTTCGTGTCGAGGTCGAGATGGTTCGTCGGCTCGTCGAGGATCAGGAAGTTCGGCGGGTCGAACAGCATGGCGGCCATCACCAGCCGCGCCTTCTCGCCGCCGGAAAGCACCCGGCACTTCTTCTCGACGTCGTCGCCGGAAAAGCCGAAGCAGCCGGCAAGCGTCCTTAGCGGCCCCTGCCCCGCGCGCGGGAACTCCTGCTCCAGCCATTCGAAGAGCGTGAGATCGCCGTCGAGCAGATCCATCGCATGCTGCGCAAAATAGCCGACCTTGACGCTCGCCCCAATCGTCACGCTGCCCGCATCGGGATCCGCGGCACCGGCGACGAGCTTCAAGAGCGTCGACTTGCCGGCGCCGTTGACGCCCATCACGCACCAGCGCTCCCTGCGGCGGACAAGGAAGCTGAAATCTCGGTAGATGGTGCGGCTGCCATAGGCCTTGCCGACATTCTTGAGGTTGACGACGTCCTCCCCCGAGCGCGGCGCCGGCTGGAACTCGAACATCACGCTCTGGCGCCGGCGCGGCGGTTCGACGCGCTCGATCTTGTCGAGCTTCTTGACGCGGCTCTGCACCTGCGCGGCATGGGAGGCGCGCGCCTTGAAGCGCTCGATGAACTTGATCTCCTTGGCGAGCATGGCCTGCTGGCGCTCGAACTGCGCCTGCTGCTGCTTCTCGTTCTGCGCGCGCTGCTGCTCGTAGAAGCCGTAGTCGCCGGAATAGGTGGTGAGCGAACCGGCGTCGATCTCGATGATCTTGGTGACGATGCGGTTCATGAACTCGCGGTCGTGCGAGGTCATCAGCAGCGCGCCGTCATAGCCCTTGAGAAACTGCTCCAGCCAGATCAGGCTTTCGAGATCGAGATGGTTGCTCGGTTCGTCGAGCAGCATCACGTCCGGCCGCATGAGGAGGATGCGGGCGAGCGCCACGCGCATCTTCCAGCCGCCGGAGAGCTTGCCGACGTCGCCGTCCATCATCTCCTGGCTGAAACCGAGACCCGCGAGAACCTCGCGCGCCCGGCTCTCCAGCCCGTAGCCGTCGAGCTCCTCGTAGCGCGCCTGCACCTCACCGTAGCGTTCGATGATCGCGTCCATCTCATCCAGCTTGTCCGGATCGACCATTGCGGCCTCGAGCTCGCGCAGCGCGGCGGCGACCGAACTCACCGGCCCCGCCCCGTCCATCACCTCGGTGACGGCGCTCCGTCCGGCCATCTCGCCGACATCCTGGCTGAAATAGCCGATGGTGGCGGCCTTCTCGACCGAAACCTGCCCCTCGTCCGGCTGCTCCTGCCCGGTAATCATGCGGAAAAGCGTCGTCTTGCCCGCCCCGTTCGGCCCGACAAGCCCGATCTTCTCGCCACGGTTCAACGCAGCGGACGCCTCGATATAGAGGATGCGGTGGCTGTTGGACTTGCTGATATTCTCGATGCGGATCATGAAAAGCCGAGCCTCCTGACGATCCGCGCCCTATGCCACGGCGCAGCACACCAAGTCCATGCGCTTCCCGGAGGAAAGCCGGTAAATCGGATGGCAGATTTTCAAAGGAAGGATATGGCGGAGAGGGTGGGATTCGAACCCACGATACCCTTGCAGGTATGCCGCATTTCGAGTGCGGTGCATTCGACCTCTCTGCCACCTCTCCGCATCGGGTCGGCGCTTTTTCAGCGCGGGCGGTTAATAGCGGGTGTCGAGCGGGCTTGCAAGGGGGCGGACAGGCGGAAACATCATCTATTTGTCACGGTGACGGAAATGTCCTTGACAGTTTTCACCGCCTCACCTATTGCGCAAGGTGCAGTGGCATAGGTCTGACCCGTGCCGCGACGCTGGTCCTTTGTGCCGCATGGCCCTGCCCTTGGCAAGTGCCGCCCCGCAAGGAACCGTTTGAGCCGGCGGTGCGCCAATGCATCGTCATTTTCGCGACTGACAAAAAGACGGCCTTGTCCTTTGGGGCAAAGAGCCGGCACGAACATGAAAGGATATAAAATGTTCGCAGTCATCAAGACCGGCGGTAAGCAGTACCGCGTGGCCGCCAACGATGTCCTGACGGTTGAGAAGCTGTCCGGCGACGCTGGTGCAAAGATCGAATTCACCGAAGTGCTGATGGTCGGCGTCGGCGCCGATGCCACGATCGGTGCGCCCTTCGTCGAAGGCGCCGTCGTGACCGCCGAAGTCGTCGAGCATGGCCGGGCCAAGAAGGTCATCGCCTTCAAGAAGCGCCGCCGCCAGAACTCCAAGCGCTCGCGCGGTCATCGTCAGCACAACACGACCGTCCGCATCATCGATATCGCAGCCGCCGGCGGCAAGGCAAAGAAGGCTTCCAAGAAGTCTGAGGCCGAAGCCGTTGCAGCAGCCGAATAATCCGGACAGGTAAAGGAGAACTCCCATGGCACACAAGAAAGCTGGCGGTTCCTCGCGCAACGGTCGCGATTCCGAGTCCAAGCGCCTTGGCGTGAAGAAGTTTGGCGGCGAAGCCGTCATCGCAGGCAACATTATCGTACGCCAGCGCGGCACGCAGTGGCATCCCGGTGCCAATGTCGGCCTCGGCAAGGATCACACGATCTTCGCCCTTACGGCTGGCAATGTGAATTTCCGTACGAAGGCCAATGGTCGCGTCTACGTGTCCGTAATGCCGAAAGCGGAAGCAGCGGAATAGCCGGTAGCGCTCTAAAACAGCCGGCGTCTCATCGACCCGGCTGACGCGACAGGTTTCGGACCTGAAGACAAAAGGGGAGATGAGGCAAGACCTTATCTCCCCTTTTGCTCTGGAGGAACGAGCCATGCAGACCGAACTCATGCGGGAAGACCAATCGCGGTCTCCCAAGGAAAGGCTGAGGCCGGAACGGCCGAGGACCGATTGCCCGATCTTGCTGTCGCAGAGGCTTGTCATGAGAGCCCCGCACGAAGACGACATCGACGCCCTTGCCCATCTCGCCAACAACGCCAACATCGCCAATATGGTCGCCCGCATGCCGCACCCCTACACGGTCGCGGATGCAGCCGATTTCGTGCGACGCACACGCGCCGGCGCGATTGGCAAGTGCGTCTATGCCATTACGAAAGCCGACAACGGTGCCTTCCTCGGCTGCTGCGGAATCGAGCCGCAAGAGGACGGACGCACGGTCGAGCTCGGCTACTGGCTGGGTGAGCCCTATTGGAACGAGGGCTATGCGACCGAGGCGGCGCAGACGCTGATCGACATGGTCTTCCGCACCCGCGACATAGAGCAGATCGATGCGCGCTGCAGGGTCATGAACATCCCCTCGCGCCGGGTCATCCAAAAGTGCGGCTTTCAGTTCCAGGCAACCGGCATGGTCGCAAGCCTCTCCCTCGGCGGCATGGTTCCCGTCGAATGGTACCGGCTCGACCGCAAGACCTGGGTTTCGCTGAAGAGCTGGGGAGGGATGCGATGACCGTCCTGCAAGCTCCGACGGACCACCGGCGCATCACCGGTCCAGGCCCTGCACCGACGATCACGACGGCGCGCCTCGTGCTGCGTGCGCACCGCCCGGAGGATGCGGACGCCATCGCCCAGTCGCTGAACGACTTTGCGGTCTCGCGCATGCTGGCGCGGGTGCCTGCGCCCTATGACCGGCAGGACGCGGCCGAATGGCTCGCCGTCGCGGCCACCGACCTCGACGAGGGCTGGGCGCTCGCCGTCACCACCGGCGACGACGTCCATATCGGCTGCGTCGCCTTCGAGCGGCGCGGCGGAGAATGGCATCTCGGCTACTGGCTGAACCGCTTCTACTGGAGGCGGGGCTACATGAGCGAGGCGGTCCAGGCGGCAACGGCCCGCTTCCTCATGCGCATGCCGGGCACGCAGATCCATGCCGGCGTCTTCGCCGACAATCTCGCCTCGCTTCGGGTGCAGCAGAAGGCAGGCTTCCGCGTCACGGGATGTGGCGACCTGTTCTGCCTCGCCCGCGTCGCGATGGTCCCGCATATCGAGACGCGGCTCGAGCCCGGCGATTTTCGTCCGGCAGCGTCGCGGCACTGAAGGCCGGCGGGGCGGAGCGATCCGCCCCGATCCCCAAAATGGCCTTGTCACGCACGTGGCGTCATCCCGGGACCTCAAGCCCACGGCTGTCCGGCTTAAAACTGGCCCATCGGCGGAGACGGACGATAGCCGTCGCCGTGCTCTTATTGCTCCGAAAGCTTGATATCCGGCGTGTATTCCTTGCCGGGAACCTCCTTCACGACGGCCTGGCCGCATTGCATGACCTTGGCCTCGGCATTGTAGGCATAGGTCGGAGAACCGTGCAGGTCCCAGCCCTTGTTCAGCGCCAGCGTCACCTTGTGGCAGAAGGAGGCATCGTCCGGGGCGGTCAGGAAGCGGTAGACTTTCATGTTTTCGTCTTTCTCTCGTTGATCAGGTCGACCTTGGCGAGCAGGCGCCCGGCCTGGTCGGCGTGAAGCTTTTCGACCATGCGGCCGGCAATATTGACGACCGCCTTGCCGGCATTGTCCGGCGCGGCAAAGGCGGCGACGACGGCAAGCGCCTCGGCGGCCTCCGCCTCCGTCACGCCGAAGATGTCGTTGGCCGCCTCGATCTGCACGGGGTGGATCAGCATCTTGCCGTCGAACCCCATCTGGCGGGCTTGCCGGCATTCCGCCTCGAAGGCGTCCTCGTCGGAAAAGTCGTTGAAGACGGCGTCGACGACATCGAGCCCCGAGGCGCGCGCCGCGACGACCACCTGAAGCAGCAGCGGCACGAGGAAGGGACGGCCGGCAATGTCGGCGATGCCGGTTTCCTTGCGCAGGTCGTTGAGGCCGACGACGAAGCAGTCGAGCCGGCCGCCATGGGTGCGGCCGATCTCGGCGATGGCGGCAAGGTTGAGGAGACTGGCCGCCGTCTCGATCATCGCCCAGAGGCGTGGCCCGTCATCCACCCCGGCCTCGGAAAGCCAGTCGGCGACGGTAAGCACGTCCTGCGGCTCCGAGACTTTCGGCAACAACACGGCATCGGGCATGCAGGCGAGCACCGTTTCGAGATCGAGCGCACCGTCCGGTCCGTCGAGCGGATTGATGCGGATGACATGCTCGCGGCCGGACGTACGGTCGAGCGCGGCAAAATGCGAAACGAGCGCTGCGCGCGCCTCCGCCTTCTTCTCCGGCAGGACGGAATCCTCGAGGTCGAAGATGATCGCATCGCAATCGAGCGTCCTCGATTTGGCGAGCGCCCGGCCATTGGCGGCGGGAACGCTCAGCAGAGAGCGGCGAAGGCGAAGCGGGTGATGCTGCGGTGTCCTGTTCATCCCTCCTTTGTGCCGCGCTTTGTCGCAGCCGGCAAGCGCCCGTGATTTCGGCCTTGCAATGGACAAAATCGGCCCCCACATTGCTGGCAGAGAAAGGGTAAATCAAAATGCAGCGCATCCGCTCCATCGTCTTCACCGTCCTCGCCATGATGATCGCCGGCGCGACGTTCCTGTTCGCCGCTTCCGTGGGCCTTGCCATCGCCGGCATCGTTTCCGTGCTGATGCTCGGCTCCATGCTTGCCGCCAAGCTTCAGCCGGCTCCCGTGCGTGCGACCGCCCGCAACGACCGCCGGGCACCCGGCCAGCGCGAGCCGCGCATCTGGAACGACGGCCGCGGCACGATCATCGACCTCTGAGAGAGGCTTTTCTTCCGAAAGGACATCCGGGCGTTTTCGCGCCTGGCGGCTGCGTTTGCAGCCCTTGGGCAAGATTTCCCTTCAAATCCCGGGAAAACTGATCTAAACGCTTCAGCAATCGACATCACCGTATTCCGAGGGTTTCCGCATGGACAAGTTCGTCAAGCTGACCGGCGTCGCCGCGCCGCTTCCCGTCGTCAATATCGACACGGACATGATCATCCCGAAGGATTACCTCAAGACGATCAAGCGCACCGGCCTCGGCACGGGCCTCTTCGCCGAGGCGCGCTACAACGAGGACGGCACGCCGAACCCGGATTTCGTGCTGAACAAGCCCGCCTATCAGAACGCCACGATCCTGGTTGCCGGCGACAATTTCGGCTGCGGCTCCTCGCGTGAGCATGCGCCATGGGCGCTGCTCGACTTCGGCATCCGCTGCGTCATCTCCACGAGCTTCGCCGACATCTTCTACAACAACTGTTTCAAGAACGGCATCCTGCCGATCG